>NZ_JAUBQX010000010.1:0-54694 GCF_036701505.1 Microcoleus sp. Pol11C2 | reverse complement strand
TAGCTATTCACCTCAACAATTTAGCCCAACTTTATAAATCCCAAGGAAGGTACTCGGAAGCGGAACCGCTGTTTTTGGAAGCTGTGGAAATAGGTAGGCGATCGCTTCCTGAAGACCATCCCAGTTTAGCTATTCACCTCAACAATTTAGCCCAACTTTATAAATCCCAAGGAAGGTACTCGGAAGCGGAACCGCTGTTTTTGCAAGCATTGGAAATAGACAGGCGTTCGCTTCCTGAAGACCATCCCAGTTTAGCTATTGACCTCAACAATTTAGGCGGACTTTATGAATCCCAAGGAAGGTACTCGGAAGCGGAACCCCTGTATTTGCAAGCTGTGGAAATTTTTCGCAGCAAGTTGCCTGCAAACCACCCCAACATTCAGGTTGTGTGGAAAAATTATGTTGGGCTGTGGCGTCAAGGAATAAGTAAAGGACATTTGACATTTGATCAATTGCAAAAACATCCTTTCGGGGAACAGTTATTAGCAGAACTTCAGGAATAAATTAAAATATCGCTCTCAGTTACAAATATTGTTAAAATGTCCAATATGCAACCGAGATTGTAGATAATAATTTAGTCAAAAAGAAACGGAAACATTCTATAGCAAAACAAAAGGATAAAAAAATGGGCAGAGTCACCGCAACAATAACCGTCACCAATCACATCGATGAAATTCTGGGAGAAAGAGGGTTCATCCCCGCAGAGCAAATACGCTCTATCACCATCGATAACGTCTTAGTCGATACAGGAGCAACTCGACTCTGCTTACCAGCAGATATTATCAGTCAGTTGGGTTTGCCAATGCTAGGTGAAATCGACGGATATACGGCAATAGGAACCAGAAATTTTCGTCTGTTCAAAGATGTCACTCTTGCGGTAGCTGGCAGGGAAGGCAGGTATGATTGTGTAGAAATTCCTGCAGGAGAAGAACCTTTACTCGGCTTAATTCCCCTCGAAGATTTGGGTTTAGAACCAGACTTGAAAAATCAGCGGTTGATTGTTTTGCCAGCAGAGGGAAGCCAAAGTTATATTCGGGTGTAAAATTCCTCTGGTTTTTGCCATAAATACACTGCCCATTGTCTTTTAGTCTCGCGTTGCGCGGACTGAGGATGAGGGGGGCGGGTTTACTATATACTTAGTTTTAAACATAGATGGTTGGTAAAACCCGCCCCTACATCGCGCAAATTGTACAGCGCAAATTATACAAGGACGAATTAACCGGATTTGATATAATTAGTAATACCCAAAAATAATATTATATTTTTGCACTAAAATGTCAGTCACTACTCATCAATTAATACAGTGGAAACAGCAAAGGCGACCAATTGTGGCACTGACAGGTTATGATTATGCGATCGCCCAACTACTCGACCAAGCAGGCACAGACATCATCCTAGTTGGCGATTCCCTCGCAATGCCAGTCTTAGGCTACGAAACAACCCTACCCATAACCCTCGATGAAATGCTGCACCACGCTAAAGCAGTGCGCCGTGGTGTTAAACAAGCATTAATTGTTGTCGATTTGCCGTTTTTGACATACCAAGAAAGTCCCCAGCAAGCCATCCACTCTGCCGGGAGAGTTTTGAAAGAAACCGGCGCTCAAGCTGTAAAATTAGAAGGTGGATATCCAGCAATGGCCGCCACAGTTTCGCAGCTAACATCCGCCGGAATTCCGGTGATGGGGCACGTCGGTTTAACTCCGCAGTCGGTACACCAACTCGGCTACAAAAAACAAGGAAAAACGGCCGAAGCAGCCGATCGCATCATAGCAGAGTCGATCGCGCTTCAAGAAGCCGGTGCCTTTGCGATCGTGCTAGAACACATTCCCGCAGACTTAGCCGCTCAAATTACCCAAAAATTAACTATTCCCACCATTGGTATCGGCGCCGGGCCGCACTGCGACGGCCAAGTTTTAGTTACTTCCGATTTGTTGGGACTTTCCGAAAAACAGCCGCCTTTTGCTAAAGCTTACGCCAATTTGCGAGAAACAATTACCCAAGCTGTGAAAGATTATTCCCTTGAAGTTAGAGAAGGCAAATTTCCCGAATAGGTTCGTAGTGAGGGCTTGAAACCTTAAAAATGAGGACTAAAATCCTCACTACAAACCTAATTTACACTTTCGGCTGACCCTCTTCCTCTTTATCCTTCTCAACAGCTTCATCGTCAGATTGACCAACCCCTTCCTTAAAACTCCGCAGCGTTTTGCCCAAAGCATTTCCCAACTCAGGAATCTTCTTGGGGCCGAAAATTAGTATAGCCACCACCGCAACAATGCCCATTTCAGGCAATCCCAGACCAAACATACAAAATCTCCTGTAAAACTTGCTCGATCGTAAGTCAATCTACTGATATTGTTAAAGTATCTACCTTTTTTCCTGCATCTTGCAACAGTAGAATCAAGTTTTATTAAGCTATCCCCCGATAAATAAGAATGTTAGAAATATCCCAGCCTTCTCTGCGCGACCAACAGCACCATCTCATCCGCGATTTAGCAGACCGGATGGAAGCAGTATGGCACCGCTATCTCGACCTCGAACCCTACCACCTGCCCGCTGAGTTGGGATACGTAGAAGGCCGCTTGGAAGGAGAAAAACTGATCATTGAAAACCGCTGCTATCAAACGCCCCAGTTCCGCAAAATACACCTCGAACTCGCTAAAGTCGGGCCCTTGCTTGACATTCTGCACTGCGTGATGTTTCCCAGACCGAATTATGCTTTGCCGATGTTCGGTACGGATATCGTAGCAGGCAAAGGCCAAGTTAGCGCCGCGATCGCAGACCTTTCTCCCCTCAATCGAGATCGAACTTTGTCGGAAACCTACCGAACCCAACTGGAAATATTGCCGCTCAAGCAATTTTCTTGTCCCCGGCAAATTCCCGAATGGGGGGATATTTTCTCAGAATTTTGTCTGTTCGTGCGGCCAGAGTCGATCGAAGAAAACAATCGGTTTTTGGATATTGTTGAATCCTACGTTGAAATTCACTGCAAACAGGCAGTCGCTTCCGAACCAGTCTCTGCCGCCGAAGCATCGGAAATTCTAGACGCTCAAATTTACTACTGCACCCAGCAGCAGCAAAACGACAAAACCCGCCGCGTACTCGAAAAAGCTTTCGGTCAAGATTGGGCCGAACATTACATGACCGAGGTGCTTTTTGATATCCCTAAATAGCTGAAATTGGTTTACAATACTTCACAGTGGGTGGAAAAAACTTAATCAGGAAATCACCTACTTTATAAGTCATGGGAAAGGAATCACCGGTCAAGGATAAATCATTTTTAAAACCCCCAGGACGAGGAATCATCGGTTTAGCGATCGTCGCCACTCTTATTACCACAGGAGTCGGTTTTTGGCAAGTATCTCAAATTAGAAAAGCCGAAGAGTTAAAGGCAGCGGCTGCAACGGCTGCTGCAACTCCCGCCTCCACCCGCACCAGCGTTACCGCTTTGGGTAGGTTGACTCCGCAGGGTGAAGTGATCAAATTGTCAGCCCCTTCGGCGTCGGAGGGAGCAAGAATTGAACTGTTGCAGGTGGAAGAGGGCGATCGAGTCAGTCAAGGACAAATCATAGCAGTTCTCGATACGCGCGATCGGCTCCAAGCAATCCTCCAACAAGCCGACAAAGAAGTCAAAGTCAAACAAGCAGAATTAGCGAAAATTCTAGCAGGCGCAAAAACAGGCGTTGTTGGCGCTCAAAAAGCAGAAGTTGGCAAGTTTGAAGCACAAGTGCAAAGGGAAACCGAAGCCGAACAAGCTAATGTCGCCCGCTTAGAAGCTCAACTGCGAAGAGAAACCGAAGCCGAACAAGCTAACGTTGCCAAATTCGAGGCACAACTCCAAAGAGAAACCGAAGCCGAACAAGCTAATCTTGCCAAATTTGAGGCACAACTCCAAAGAGAAACAGAGGTGCAGCAATCTAAATTGGCTAGGCTAGAAGCTCAATTGCGCGGCGAAATTGCCTCTCAAAACGCTACAGTCGATCGGCTAAAAGCCGAATTAACCAACGCCGAAGCTGAGGAACAACGCAATAAAGAACTCTCAGAAACTGGGGCAATTTCTGCTTCCGTCTACGACACCAAACGCTTAGCAGCAGAGACGGCTCGCCAGAGAGTAAAAGAAGCGCAAGCTGTATTAGAAAAAACAGTGCAAACAGTGCAAGAGCAAATAGTCGAAACCAAAGCAACAATCAAACAAACAGTAGAAACAGGCAAGCAGGAAATCAATCAATCCCGAGCGAATCTCCGACGCAAGTTAGAAACAGGCAGCCAGGAAATTAACCAAGCCAGAGCAACCTTAAATCAAAAGATAGAAACCGGTAGAGAACAAATCAATCAAGCCGAAGCAATACTCAAACAAAAAGCAGAAACTGGCCAAGAACAAATCAATCAAGCCAAAGCAAATCTAGACCAAATTTCCGAAGTACGTCCCGAAGACGTGCAAGCCGCCCAAGCCGCCGTCGAAAGTGCGATCGCCACCAAACAAAAAGCTCAAGTAGACTTAAACTTAAGCTACGTCAAAGCACCCGTATCTGGCTACATCCTCAAAGTTCACAGCCGACAAGGAGAAGCTGTCAACACTCAAGACGGAATCGTAGAACTAGGCGGCACCGATCAAATGTACGCCGTAGCAGAAGTTTACGAAACCGACATCGCCAAAGTGCGAAACGGCCAGCGCGCAACAGTCACCAGCCCGGTTTTTGCAGGCACTTTGGAAGGAACAGTCACTCGCATCGGCAAACAAATCGGTAAAAAAGATGTCCTCAATACGGACCCCGCAGCCGACACCGATGCGAGAGTTATCGAAGTAAGAATTCGCCTCGAGCCGGAATCGAGCAAGAAAGTTGCAACCCTAACAAACTTGCAGGTTGAAGTTAAAATAAATATCTAAATTTTACGTTAACAAGACTTACGCATGGGGAATCAAGAAACCGGGTTTTTTACCGATATTAAGGGTTTGAATCAAATATAAGGGTAAAAAAAACCGGTTTCTCAACACCCGTGCTTAAGCCCTAAAATAATTCAATTCCCCCCACAAATCTCAGAGATAAAATCGACTGTTATGGCAAAAATACCGCTAGCTTGGGCACAATTAACGCGCGAAAAAATGCGTTTAGTAATCGCGATAGCCGGCATTGGATTTGCCGACTTGCTGATGTTTATCCAGTTCGGATTTAGAGACGCACTATTTGAAAGTTCCACCACCTTTCACTCTCAATTAAAAGGGGATATTTTTATCACCAGCACGCAATCTACGGCTTTAATAGCCATGAAAAGCTTTCCCCAACGGCGTTTGTATCAAGCTTTGAGTTTTAATGGCGTTACAGGAATTAGCCCGCTATATTTAGGCTTTGGGTTGTGGAAAAATCCCGACCCAGACAAAAACAATACCCGCCAACTGATGGTAATCGGTTTTGACCCCGCTCATCCCATCTTTGAGATGCCGGAAGTCAAAAATAATTTGGACAAAATCAAAATTTCAGATGTCGTTTTATTTGATCGAGCTTCGCGCCCGGAGTTTGGGCCAGTAGCAGAATATTTCAACCAGGGAAAGCCTGTGGAAACTGAAATAGATAACCGCCGCGTTACTGTAGAGGGGTTATTTACTTTAGGAGCATCTTTCGGTGCTGATGGCAATATTATTACCAGCGATGTGAACTTTATGCGGATTTTTCATAGTAGAAGAAGTAAAGGTTTAATTGATGTCGGAATTGTTCACTTGCAGCCAGGAACTGATGTAAAGGCAGTTATTGAAAAAATGAGGGCAACTTTACCGCAAGACGTGACAATTGCTTCTAAAGAAGAGTTTATAGCTTTTGAGAGAAAATATTGGGAGGAAAGCACGGCGATCGGATTTATTTTCACTCTCGGCGCGGCTATGGGATTTATCGTGGGAATCGTGATTGTCTATCAAATTCTCTATACTGATGTTAATGACCATTTGCCAGAATACGCTACGTTAAAGGCGATGGGATATAAAGACGGTTACTTTTTGAGTGTGGTTTTTCAAGAGGCTTTAATTTTGGCAATCCTTGGCTATTTGCCAGGACTTGGGATTTCTGTGGTGTTGTACAATTTAGCTAGAACTGCTACGACTTTGCCGATGTACATGACTTTGACAAAAGTTATAACTGTTTTTGCAATGACAACGATCATGTGTTCTGTGTCGGGGGCGATCGCAGTTAGGAAGTTGCAGGCGGCTGACCCAGCGGATATTTTTTAACGAAGGAAGAAGAAAGAAAGAAAAAAAGAAAGAAGGAATAAAAAATTACCAATTACCAATTACCAATTATTAATGAATACTTTACCAGTAGTCTCAATTAAAAATCTCAATCATTCCTTCGGCGAAGGACAACTTCGCAAACAGACATTATTTGACATCAACCTCGAAATTTATCCGGGCGAAATCGTGCTGATGACTGGGCCTTCTGGGTCTGGTAAAACAACATTGTTAACCTTGATTGGAGCTTTGCGATCGATCCAAGAAGGTAGTCTGAAAATTCTCGACCAAGAATTGCGGGGAACGGGCAAAAATAAATTAGTTAAAATTCGCCGCGACATCGGCTATATTTTCCAAGGTCACAATTTGCTCAAATGCTTGACAGCTAGGCAAAACGTGCAAATGTCTTTAGAACTGCACAGCCATCTTTCTCGCCAAGAAACTAATGATAGAATAGAGGGAATGCTGCAAGCTGTAGGCTTGGAAGAAAGAATAGATTATTACCCGGACAGTCTTTCGGGGGGCCAGAAACAAAGAGTTGCGATCGCCCGCGCCTTAGTCAGCCAGCCGAAATTAGTATTAGCAGACGAACCCACAGCAGCCCTAGACAGTAAATCAGGTCGAGATGTGGTAGAAATTATGCGAGGTTTGGCCAAAGAACAGCACTGCACTATTTTGCTTGTCACCCACGACAACCGCATTTTAGATATAGCCGATCGCATTATTCACATGGAAGACGGCTACCTCGCACAAGATACATCAACAGCGGCTGCCACAGGCGTTCTTTCGGGAAAATAATATTAACCCACCTAAACTTATTTCCGAGAACCGGGACGCTTTGCTCCTACCTTGGCAGGACTTTTCGTTGCACCTTTGGCTGGAGTTTTAGAACTACTTTTGCCACTCTTTTGACCCTTAGCTCCTACCAATTGGCTATCATTGGCATTTGTAGGTCTGCCAGCAGGCGTTCTTGTAGTCCTAAAGGTAACATTCACCCCTTCATTCGACTGTTCCAGCACCAACATCGGCGTCGGCTTGGCTTTTTGATCCCACTCAATATGAACGATGCGACCTTGAATTGTCGGCTGCCAACTGTCGTGGTCGTCTGAAGGACTCAGATAAGTTTCCAAACAGTCAATAATTTGATTAATTGTCGCTGATGTTGCCTGAGTCGGCAGTTTCATCAACTTAATTTGAATCCGAAACAGCACGCGTTTTTCTATTTTTATTGCCGGATCGCCAGTTTCGTATTCGATATCAAACATCGAATCCACTTGCCTGCCGCTGCCCGCATTCCCATTTTTATCTCCCACTGCCCCCTGAGTCGGACGCAGGGCAATACTAATTTTTTCTTTAACTTTTACCTTGATCTGGTTCACAATGGCAAAGTGAAAGACCTCTTCCGCCATCCGCATTCTCAGGTAGTCTAAATTAAAGTCTCGCGAGTGGATAAGGTCGGGATTCTTTTCCATCTTTAACATGGTTTCCAGAGCCATTTTGTATTTTTTCTGGAGTTCTCGATTTCTAAACTCCTCAAATTTGAGCTTTTTACTCAAATCGTCGAGTTTTAGCTTGGTAAACACCGCTAAACCGATAAGCAATAACAACAGTAATCCTGACCCTCCCATTAAGAGTTGGTCTGAGGACGGATCTCCGGGTTTAGCCTTTTTAGGTTTGGGAGAGGCTACTGCCAACCTTGGTTCTACAAGGATTATTTGGGTTGACATGGGCTTTTAAAGGGTAAAATTTGACGCTATATTTATACAGGACTCCAGAGTAGAGCTGGTAGTGCAACTGGATCAACCAACATTGACATCATTCCACCATCATCTTGGTACAACTGGATTTCTGCAACTGGAGCACGCACCCTCTAATTAATACTTTATCTTTAACTGCAAGCAGGTTTCCGAAATATCGGAAAATCCCGCGCTGGCACTGGCCAATAGAAATGGTGAATTGTCTGTAAGATATTATACCAATATAGCTAAAAAAAATGTTTGTTCGGCGGTCTCCGTTTCTAGAAAAATAAAAAGAAATACACATAAATTAATAGTAACTCTGGGAGCGAGCAGCGGAAAACATCAAGCAGAACAGCCGATCGCCCGGACGATCGAGGGGCGGACGTTGGAGAGTGATAATTCCTACTGTTGGCTGACTCCCGCTGTGCCAGCCCACCGGGCGGTTTGCTGTGAAAGTCGAGCTCTCTTTGCGATCGAACAACGTCTCCTTAGCTAAGATTACAGCTAATACCACCAATATTCGATCGTGACCTACGAACCCCTGCATCACAAATATCGCCCTCAGACATTTGCCGAATTAGTCGGTCAAGAGGCGATCGCCCAAACCCTCACCAGCGCCATCCTACAAGAGCGCATAGCACCAGCATATCTATTCACCGGCCCCAGAGGCACCGGTAAAACCTCTAGTGCCAGAATTTTCGCCAAATCTCTCAACTGTATTTCTACGGTTGCCCCCACCCCCACACCCTGTGGCAAATGCAACGTTTGCCAAGAAATTGCCCGAGGTTCCACACTAGATGTCATCGAAATTGACGCCGCCAGCAACACCGGAGTAGATAACATTCGGGATTTAATCGAACGATCTCAATTTGCTCCCGTACAGTGTCGCTATAAAGTATATGTAATCGACGAAGTTCATATGCTCAGTACCCAGGCCTTTAATGCCTTATTAAAAACATTAGAAGAACCGCCCGATCGCGTTGTATTCGTTCTCGCAACAACCGATCCACAAAGAGTATTACCAACTATTATTTCTCGTTGCCAAAAGTTCGATTTTCGCCGCATACCCCTCGATGCAATGATTGCTCATTTGCACACAATTGCCAAATTAGAAAATATCAATATTGCCAGCGATGCAGTACAAATGGTTGCTCAAATCGCCCAAGGAGGTCTGCGAGATGCCGAAAGTTTGCTCGATCAACTAAGCTTATTTCAGGGTGAAGTAACAGTCGAAAAAGTTTGGGATTTAGTCGGTGCCGTCCCAGAAAATGACTTAATGAATTTGCTGCAAGCTATTGATACAGATAACGCTACAGCACTAATAGACATGACCCGCCATCTCATGGATCGCGGTCGGGAACCGCTAATCGTGCTGCAAAGTCTCGCGAGCTTTTACCGAGATTTGCTAATAGCCAAAGCTGCACCAAAGCGGTCTGATTTAGTAGCTTTAACATCTGCAACTTGGGAAAAACTGGGGGATTTTGCCCGCAATTGGGATGCCGAGTTGATTTTGGCAGGTCAGAAACATTTGCAAACCCACGAAGTGCAAATTAAAAACACTACTCAGCCGCGTTTGTGGCTGGAAGTAACGCTGTTGGGATTGTTGCCCTCAGCAATTAGAACTCCGCAGCAATCGGCAGCCGAACCAGCTAAAAATATTGCTCCATCACAAATTCACCCCCCCCAACCCCCCCTTGCTAAGGGGGGGAGCCAGATATCTAATATTGAACAATCTTCAGTTTCCAATTCGCAAAATCATCCTCCTCAGTCGCAGCCTGTGGCTAATCGAACAGAAAGCCCACCTCCTGCTGCGATTCCCGCACCTGTACCAACTCCTGAGACGCATCAAACAAATTATTCACAGACTAATTCAGCCGATGAAATCGATTTAAATCGAGTGTGGGAACAGGTACTTGAGCGCGTGCGGCCGCATGGAACTCAATCGCTGCTTCGCCAACATGGACAGCTAGTAATTTTTAGCAATAATACTGCTCATGTTAAGATTAGTTCGCAGCCGTTGCTCAATATGGTTAAAGACAAAGTAGCTAATATTGAAGAAGCTTTTTTGCAAATTTTTAACCGTCGAGTAACAGTAAAAGTGGGCTTGACAAATCCCGCTGAAACTAATAGTTCTCGCGCTAAGGATTTGCCAAGTTCTAACGGACGTGTTGCCGAAAATCCCAGGAATTCTCATCCTGCGGATGATGCGGACCAACAGGTGCAAAACTCGGCGGGCTCTGAGATTACAGATGATTTTTTGGGGAAGGGTGGAGAAGAACAAAAACACCCGCCAGCGACTGAAAATACCGCCGTTAATGTGCCGACAACTTCCGAATCGCGATCGCCCACCAACGGCTCTACAGAATCTCAAAATGACTTTAACGCTCAGGCTATAGCCGTGCGTGATGACGCTCAATATGTCGCGAATACGGCTAGGCAATTGGCTGATATGTTTGACGGGGAAGTAGTCGATTTGTCGAATGACTTGGAGATTTGGGAGTCGGAAACTTTTAGATTGGAATCTCAACCGGATTTTTCCGAGTTATCTTCTGAGTTAGGTGAGGATGATTTTATAGATTGGTAAATGTCTGCTTGCGGGAGCGAAATGTGCAAAATTTCGCCGCTCGCACAAAATCCAGCGCGGGTGTAAACTCGGAATCCCTCCTCGTGTCCCGGCATCAGAAACGCCACCGCAACACCCGCGTCGAAAGCTTCTCGCACCAGCCGGGCCGTCAAAGCCCCTGCTATGCCCCGCCGGCGAAAAGGGACGCGCACGCCGATACCGGCGATTTCTGTCGTCTGATTTGCCGGCACAGTAAACATTCCAGCCCCCGCAGGTTCGCCCGTTGCTGCTAGGCGAGCGAGTACGGCGATGCCACCTGCAGCCAGAGTTTTCCGAAGACTGTCTACGTCTTCAGGGCTTGGTGCAGCCTCTGTGAAAGCCTCGTGTTGCGCCACCGCTGTACCGAGGATCTCGGCCTCGGAAACTGGCACAATCAGTTCGATGTCCGCGGGGAGGGGAAACAATTTCTCGGAACCCGGAGTGCAAGTCATCAGCGGCAAGCGTCCCTCAACGGTGAAACCGGCGGATATCAGCGTTTCTTCGACAGCAGGGGCGAGTTTCGCGACGTACTCCAAACGCGGCTTTCGCCCGCGCACAGAGTACGCAGCGATTAGGGCGTTGACATCGGCGAAGGAGGGTGCGGCGCCGTCGTCGGGAATCGCATAGTTGAGATAAGGGTTGGGGCTGTGGCGACTGAAGGTAGCGAGGAACGGCCCGATCCGCTCGGTGTCGCGCTGCTGGCTCGCCGCAAAGCGCAGGTATGATTGAATGCGAGATTCCATAAGTGGCTGTGCTGAAAACCTTGCTTTTAAGCTGACTCTGGCTTGGGCAGCGAGGAGGGAAGTACCAACAGCTCGGCGGTCGATCGCTTCTCGACCATTTCCTTAGTAATCGTACACCGGGCAACATCCTTGCGCGACGGCAACTCGTACATCACATCCAACATCAATTCTTCGACAATTCCCCGCAGCGCCCGCGCTCCAGTTTTGCGGCGGTATGCTTCCTGGGCGATCGCCCGAATCGCCTCTGGCTTAAAGTCCAACTGCACATTATCCATCTTCAGCAGCTTTTGATACTGCTTAACCAAAGCATTGCGCGGCTCAGTCAAAATCGCCATCAGCGTTTCCTCATCCAGCGGTTCCAACACCGCCGCCACCGGCACCCGCCCAATAAACTCAGGAATCATCCCAAACTTCACCAAATCATCCGGTTCCAGTTGCTTGAGTACATCAGCAGCCCGCTTTTCCTTCGGCTGAGCTTCTCCGGGCTGAATAAAACCCATTGACTTTTTACCCGTTCTCTGCTCTATCACTTTTTCCAGACCGACAAAAGCACCGCCGCAGATAAACATGATATTGCTAGTATCAATTTGGATGCAGTCTTGGTAGGGATGCTTGCGGCCGCCTTGGGGAGGTACATTGGCGATCGTCCCCTCAAGCATTTTCAACAGCGCCTGCTGCACGCCTTCCCCAGACACATCCCGGGTAATCGAAGGATTTTCGCTCTTGCGGGCAATTTTGTCAATTTCATCAATATAAATAATTCCGCGCTGCGCCTCTTCCACGTCCATATCTGCCACTTGCAGCAGCCGCAGCAAAATATTTTCCACATCTTCCCCGACATAGCCTGCTTCCGTCAGCGTCGTCGCGTCAGCCACCGCAAAAGGCACGTCTAGCATATCCGCCAAAGTCTGAGCCAGCAGCGTTTTCCCGCAGCCCGTCGGCCCGATTAACAAAATATTCGATTTTTGCAGTTCTACTTCTTCCGGCGGGTGCTTGCCGCTATTTTTTGCATGGATAAAGCTCAGGCGCTTGTAGTGGTTGTAAACTGCCACCGAGAGCACCTTTTTCGCCTCATCTTGCCCGATCGCGTTTTCGTCGAGGTAATTTTTAATTTCCCTCGGCTTGGGAATTTGGCTCAGCGACATACTTTTGCCCGAGGTACCGCGGCGCTTTGGCGTCGTTTCCTGCTTCGGGGCCACCGCCGCTGCGGGCACTGCACTCGAATCAAACAACTCCTCATCTAAAATTTCATTGCACAAGTCAACGCATTCGTCGCAGATATACACCCCGGGCCCTGCGATCAACTTGCGTACTTGCTCTTGAGACTTGCCACAAAACGAACATTTTAGATGGGAGTCGTACTTAGACATAACAGCCTCTTAATTCAGTGCAGTGACATTCTCTCCCGCCGCCGGAAGGTTTTCTTTCGCGATAACTCGATCGACCAAACCGTAATTTTTGGCTTCCTCGGCTGACATAAAAAAGTCGCGCTCTGTATCAGCCTCTAATTTCTCGATCGGTTGACCCGTGTGGTGCGCTAGCAGTTGATTCAGCTTACGCTTATGATAAAGGATTTCTTTGGCTTGAATCTCAATATCAACTGCTTGACCTTGAGCGCCTCCAAGCGGCTGGTGGATCATAATCCGGGAACTCGGAAGAGACATCCGCTTACCGTGGGCTCCTGCTGTCAGCAGAAATGCGCCCATACTCGCTGCCAAACCGTAACAAATCGTCACCACATCCGGGCGGATTTGCTGCATTGTGTCATAAATTGCCATGCCGGCCGTCACCGAGCCGCCGGGGGAATTTATGTACATTTGGATATCTTTTTCTGGGTCTTCAGCATCCAGATACAATAGCTGAGCCACTATCGAGTCAGCAACTTCGTCGGTTACGGGAGTTCCTAAAAACACAATTCGCTCCCGCAGCAAGCGCGAGTAAATGTCAAAGGCCCGCTCGCCCATCCCCGACTGTTCTAGTACCATCGGCACTACATTGCTGGGGCTGGAACTGACATCAAAATCGTTATAGCTTGTAATTAGGTAATTGGAAGATTGAGATACAACCATAAGACACCAGTCAAGGATTCTAGACAATTTGCTGCTGCTGATGAAAGCTTTAAATTAAGCCGCCAGCTTTTAACTATTATGCCTCTTCTAAACGGATATCGGGGGAATGGGGAGTTTTGAGTTTTGAAAGTGCTTTCTGCGCTGGGCGCAACGCTGGAGTGACTCGCCAGGCTCGCGGGGTGAATGAGTTAAAATACTTACTGGTAAATCATCGCTGCTTCTAGCGGACACCCCGAGCTTTTAGTAAGGATCGGGCGCACCCGGAGCTTGTAGTTAAGTATCGGGTGCGCCTTTAAAATCGCGGTTGATTTCATGCCCCCAATTAGGACATTTGAACACATTAAGTTTTATTCTTCGCCTACGACTTCCACTTCAACGCTCGTGGCTGCTTCTGCTGAATCTTCAGCGTCTGATTCTTCTGATTCTGCTGCTGCGGGAGTCAGAGAGCCTTCAGGTACGAGTTCGATTGTCCCTTTTTCTTCCAACCATTTCAGGGTTTTTTGTTTGAGCAAGTCTTCTGCTACAAATTCCTGCAACCTTTGGGGGTCAAAATCTCCTTTGGGAAACTGCTTTCTGATTTTTGCTACTTCTGCTGCTACTTCTGCTGGTTCAACAGATAAGGATTCCAGCTTGGCTACTTCTGCCAAAGCTAAATTCTGCTTGAGGCGCTCGATTGCTTCCGGGCGCGAGCGTTCCCGCATCGGGCCCATATTTTCTTCCGTAAACAGTTGGTTGATATCTATGCCGTAATTTTTCAATTGCACGGCTTGTTGATTCAACAAATAATCGATTTCGCGATCGAGCATTGTTTCGGGAATTTCCACTTCTATTAGCTGCGCGAGTGCTGCTGATATAGCTTTTTCCTTATTAGCTGATGTCTTGTTTTCTTGGTCTGCTTTAAACCGAGTTTCGAGAGATTCGCGGAGTTCGGCTAAAGTTTCAAACTCGCTGACTTCTTGGGCGAAGTCATCGTCCAACTCTGGCAATTCTTTTTCCTTAAGTTCTTTGAGAGTAATCGTAAAGACTGCCGGTTTTCCTGCTAGTTCTTCACTGCTGTACTCATCTGGGAACTGCACGGAAACTTCTCTAGTTTCTCCCGGATTCATCCCGATCATGCCTTGGATAAAGCCCGGTACAAACTGATTTTCCGATAATTCTACTTGGAAGTCTTCTGCTTGACCGCCGGGAATTTCTGCGGGAGTTTCGCCTTCAGGTGCTTCGGCAAATCTACCGGAGAAATCAACCAAAGCCATGTCTCCCAACTGAGCCGGCCGGCCTTCTACAGGGATTAAAGCAGCTTTGTCCGATCGATATTTTGCCAGAACCTCATCTACCTGAGCCTCATCATACTTAGCTTCTTCTGCTTGAAGCTGCAAACCTGTGTACTGACCCATTTTCACTTCGGGTTGTACATCAACCTTCGCCGAAAAAATCAGAGGCTGTTCTGGATCGAACTTCTCTAGTAATTCTTCAAACTCGGTGCGAAGTTCAAAACTGCCAATTGCGGCAATTTTTTCTTGTTCGAGGGCTTTTTGCAGGGAATCATTAATCAAATTTTCCAAAGCCGTCGCCTTCAAACGAGTCTGGCCTAGGCGCTGTAGCAAAACTTGACGGGGAACTTTGCCTTTGCGGAACCCAGGAATATTAACCTCGCGAGCAAATTGTTTAATTACTTGCTCGTAAGCTTGTTTTGACTTTTCTGACGGTACTTCGATTTCCAGACCAATTTGGCTAGCTGGAAGTTTTTCCTGGGTTACTTTCATCGGCTTTTTTGATATTTAACAATAGTGTATTGACACTCCCTGACCTAAAGGACAGGGATTCTTAATTCAGCGACTGACCTGAAAATGTTGCGTCCTTTCGGCAATCCTCAAACTTTTTAACCGTAGAAATCCTACCAATTAACGAGCCTGATTCGCAGTCATCCCAGAGGGTCTATCTCCAAAAGCGTACTAGGATACTTACCTAGAGTTCGGGTATGCCCTACCCTACTTAACAAGACTAAATAGTTTGTTTCTCTGGTTAAAGGAACTGTGTTAAGCCCCTAGCTGTTTATAGAGTTTTCGCCGCTCTTTGTCCACCGGTTTACGCGCCCAAGTGTGTCGTTAACTGTTTTTATGCACTATGGGGCAGGAGTTTAACCTTGACTACTGTAGTCTACTAGAAATTTCCTGACTTTTAGGAAGGGATTTAAGAAATTAAAGCCGTCCTAAAAGGACAGGGTTTTAGACCCAATTTCCTTGATAAAATACATACAAATCTGACTTTGCCTGCATTTTAATTTTGTACGCTTTGACTCGTAACGGCACAACTACAACACCTTTACCGGATGAGACTGTAAGTCATTTCCGGCTACTTTTTTGGCTCTTGCCAAATAGTTTTGGTTTGAGGATACTAGCTTTTGCTGCTAGGAATGTGGAGGTTAAGTCCACTAATTGCCGATGCACCATAGCACATATCGCCCTGTGATGTCAATCTTGCCGGCCTCTGCGGCCAGTCAAAGTCAATGGATGCGCCTGCGAAAATGCAGATATCTCGCAAAACTTAACCGGATGCGGATTGGGCGTGGGCGATTGGCAAAAGATGCTAAACTGGCATTGGGTACGATCGCCCGGATAAATAGGGAAGTTCGATCGCCCTTTTAGGTTAACTGCACCATTGCTATCCTCTCATGCTCCTGATATCGCATAACATTAATTAAGTTTGATATTGAGAATTGCAGTTATTTAAATTTTTGATTTCGATCGTTTAGACTTTAATTTGTGGAGGAAACTAATTTGTCTCAATCCTATCGAGTTGCCATTTTAGGAGCTACCGGCGCAGTCGGTGCCGAGTTGCTAGAACTATTGCACAGCCGGAGTTTTCCGATTTCTAACTTAAAGCTGCTGGCTTCGGAACGTTCAGCAGGCACAACTTTGCCTTTTGGCGGTGAGATGCTGCCGGTCGAAGCAGTTTCGGCGCGATCGTTTGATAATGTAGATCTGGTGCTGGCTTCTGCCGGTGGCTCTACTTCTAAGTTATGGGCTCCGCAAGCGGTGGCAGCCGGGGCAGTGGTAATTGACAATTCTAGCGCTTTCCGCATGGATGCGACCGTACCGCTAGTGGTTCCAGAAGTCAATCCCCAAGCAGCAGCAGCTCACCGAGGTATAATTGCTAATCCGAACTGCACGACTATTTTGATGGCAGTTGCCCTTTGGCCACTTCACAAAGTTCGGCCGATACAGCGCATCGTTGTAGCGACTTACCAGTCTGCCAGCGGGGCGGGGGCAAGGGCAATGGAGGAAATGAAAGCTCAAGCAAGAGCAATTTTGCAGGGGGAAACGCCCAAAACAGATATATTTCCCTACCCCTTAGCGTTTAATTTGTTTCCGCACAACACCCCAATTAACGATTTGGGGTATTGTGAAGAAGAGATGAAAATGGTAAACGAAACTCGGAAGATATTTGGTACGGACGAGATTAAAATTACGGCAACTTGTGTGCGGGTTCCCGTACTGCGGGCTCATTCGGAAGCGATTAATCTAGAGTTTGCAGAGCCGTTTAGCGCGCTCGAGGCCAGGGAAATCTTAAAGCAGGCAAGCGGGGTTAAGCTGGTAGAAGACTGGCAAGCTAATTATTTCCCGATGCCCGCCGAAGCTAGCGGTAAGGATGAGGTGTTAGTTGGCAGGATTCGTCAAGATATTTCTCACCCCTGCGGGTTGGAAATGTGGCTGTCGGGCGATCAAATCCGCAAAGGGGCGGCTTTAAATGCGGTGCAGATAGCTGAGTTGCTGGCCCAAAAAGATTTGTTGCGAACCCAAGTGGCGGCGGCTTCTAATTAAGGGGAACCCTGGGAATTGGGAAATTCAAATTGGGGATTTTAGATAAACCTTTCATCTGAAATCAAAAATTTAAAATCAAAAATCAACAGTCTAAAATCGGAGAAAGTGTGGTAAAGTTTGGACGGGTTCTGACTGCAATGATTACGCCGTTTAAGGAAGACGGCAGCGTTAACTATGCGGTAGCAGAACAATTGGCAGTTCATTTAGCCGATCGCGGTACAGATAGCTTGGTAGTGTGCGGGACTACAGGCGAGTCTCCCACTATGACCTGGGATGAAGAATACGAATTATTTCAGGTGGTACAAAAGGCGGTGGTCGGTAAGGCGTTGGTAATCGCAGGAGCCGGATCGAATTCTACTTCAGAAGCAGTCGCAGCTACGAAAAAAGCAGCTAAACTCGGGTTAGATGGCTGTTTGCAGGTGGTTCCTTATTATAACAAACCCCCGCAAGAAGGTTTATATAATCATTTTCAGGCGATCGCGCAATCTGCTCCAGAATTGCCTATAATGTTATATAACATCCCCGGTCGCACTGGTCAGAATATGTTGCCGGAGACGGTGGCTCGATTGGCAGAAATCCCCAACATTGTGGCCGTAAAAGAAGCAAGTGGCAACTTGGATCAAGCAAGTCAAATTCGGTGCTTGACATCCCCTGAATTTGCCATCTATTCTGGAGATGATTCCCTAACTTTGCCAATGTTGGCGGTAGGAGGATCTGGTGTAGTTAGCGTAGCCAGCCATCTGGTAGGAGAGCAACTGCAACAGATGATCAAAGCTTTCGAGGCCGGTCAAGTTCAAGTCGCTACCCAGATTCACTTGCAACTTTTTGACCTGTTTAAAGCTCTTTTTCTCACCACAAATCCCATTCCCGTCAAGACAGCTCTCAAACTTCAAGGCTGGGATGTAGGTTCCACCCGTCCGCCCCTGTGCGCTCCGCCCGTTGAGGTAACTCAAAAGTTAAAGGACGTACTGAGTCAGCTAGCAGCAGTATCAGCTAGCAAGACGAGCGAGAACGAGTTTTCAGACAACTGAATATTGGTTGTTATCAGTCATTAGTTCTTAGTCATCAGTCATTAGTAATTAAGTGTTAGTAAGTAGCTAACAGTCAAGGATTAAAGACTGAAGATAGAAGAATGAATGCCAAAGACAACTGACTGTACGGGATAGTAAAACCCGCCAGGGAGTTTTCCATAAATATTTGGAAAAATATCGCCCTACCAACGAACAGTAGACAAAAGACGAAAGACGACAGACCACAGACCACAGACCAATAACAAAAATAACTAACAAAGGATACGCATGATCAAAAATACAACTGCATCTGCTCTAAAAGTAATTCCCCTCGGCGGGCTACACGAAATCGGTAAAAACACTTGTGTGTTCGAGTACGGCGACGAAATCATTCTTTTAGATGCCGGTTTAGCGTTCCCGACAGATGGAATGCACGGGGTAAATATTGTCCTTCCCGACATGACTTACCTGCGGGAAAACAGCCACAAAATTAAAGGTATGATCGTGACTCACGGTCACGAAGACCACATAGGCGGTATCCCTTATCACCTCAAACAATTTGAAATTCCGGTCATCTACGGCCCCCGTTTGGCGATGGCTTTGCTAGCCGGAAAACTAGAAGAAGCCGGAGTGTCTCACCGCACAGAATTGAGAACGGTTCGACCCAGGGATACTGTAAGAATTGGCAAGAATTTCTTAGTCGAATACATCCGCAACACTCACTCGATGGCCGACAGTTTTACTGTGGCAATTCACACTCCCGTCGGAATTGTGATCCACACCGGAGACTTTAAAATTGACCACACTCCTGTAGACGGCGAGCATTTTGATTTGCAAAAGCTAGCGGAGTACGGTGAGAAAGGCGTGCTGTGCTTGATCAGCGATTCTACTAACTCGGAAGTTCCCGGTTTTACCGCTTCGGAAAGTTCTGTGGCGCCGAATTTAGACAGAATTATCGCTCAAGCACCGGGACGGGTAATGCTGACGACTTTTGCTTCGTCGGTACACCGATTGCAAATTGTTTTGGACTTGGCTAAGAAAAACAATCGGTATGTCGGAGTGGTGGGCCGGTCGATGCTTAACGTCATCGCTCACTGCCGCAATCTCGGCTACATCAAATGCGAAGATAGTATTTTCAAACCGCTGAAAGAAATCCGCAATTTGGCTGAAGACAAGGTACTGATTTTAACTACAGGTTCCCAGGGCGAACCGATGGCGGCGATGACTCGCATTGCTAACGGCGAACATCACGAACTGAAAATCAGAAAGGGCGATACAGTCATTTTCTCAGCTAATCCGATTCCGGGAAATACGATCGCAGTGGTAAACACGATCGATAAACTGATGATGCTGGGAGCACACGTGGTTTACGGCCGCGACAAAGGCATTCACGTTTCCGGCCACGGCTGTCAAGAAGACCAAAAGTTAATGATTAACATGACTCGTCCCAAGTTCTTCTTGCCAGTACACGGGGAACACCGGATGCTGATCCAGCACTCCAAGACGGCTCAAAGCATGGGCATTCCCGCTAGCAATATGGTGGTTATTGATAACGGCGATGTCGTAGAATTAACTGAAAATTCAATGCGAGTCGCTGGTCAAGTGCCTTCAGGAATTGAATTGGTAGATGCTTCTCGATCGGGCGTTGTCAAAGCTAGTGTCCTCAAGGAACGTCAGCAGTTAGCCGGAGATGGCGTTGTAACTGTAGCAGCCGCTTTGAATTGGGAAGGCAAATTAGTTGCCAAACCAGAAGTTCACTTGAAAGGTGTAGTGACATCAGCCGATCGCGCGGAGGTGATCAAATTAATCACTCAAACCATTGAAACAGTTTTGAGCGATCGCTGGTCAGAATTTGTCAAACCAGCCACTGCTGACTCCCAAGTTGACATTGACTGGGTAGGAGTTCAAACGCAAATAGAAAAGGCTATTCAGCGAGTGATGCGCCGGGAACTTCAAAGCAATCCGCTGCTGGTATTCCTGATGCAAATTCCAGAAGAAGCAGTGCGATCGGAAAAGGCAGCAGTATCTCCCGGTTCCCTGGAAGCACCTAAGCTATTATCCTCGCAATCATCGCCCTCGCAATCATCGCCATCATCCCCATCCTTGCCATCTCCTGCCAATCAGGTGACGGGCCGCCGCCGTCCCCGGACTGCTGCAAGGGCAGCTTCTTAGGGCGATAATTCTCGGACGCACTGCGAACCAAGAAAGGAGTTTTATGTTGTGTAGTTGCGCTTGGACGCCCAAGCGCAACTACAAGCCTAGATTTGATTTCACAAATAGATTTCCTCACTAAGTGAGGGAATAGTTTTTAACCGCCGATAAACGCAAATGAACGCAGATAGTAATTAATTCTATCTGCGTTCATCTGTGTTTATCTGCCACCATCTGCGGTTGCAAAATCAGCCACCAGCAACAGCAGGAACAATGCTGACTTCATCGCCATCTTGGAGGGCTGTTTTTGAGCCATCCAAAAAGCGGATGTCTTCGCTGTTGACGTAGAAGTTGAGAAATCTGCGGGGTTCTCCCTTTTCGTCGCACAGGCTTTTTTTGATGCCGGGACAATTTGTTTCCAGCGATTCAATTAGTTCGGAAATGTTATCGCCGGCGCATTCGATGGTGGCTTGATTGTTGGTAAATTTTTGCAGGGGAGTGGGAATTAAAACTTTGACGGTCATTTTTTTAGTCCTTAGTCAGTAGTCATTTATTAGTTATTAGTCCTCAGTCATTAGTCATCAGTAATAAGTCAGTAATCATCAGTCAACAGCTTAACAACCAATGACTAATGACTACCGACTACTGACTAATAGCTGTTAAACCGAAACTTGTTGCCATTCTAAGCGTTCGAGCGTGCGGGCGCGTTCTAGGGCGCGCTCGAACGCTTCTAGTTTCGGTTCGAGGGTGATGGGTTCGCCGATGTAGCCTTGAACTGCTTCTTGCGTTTTCAAACCGTTGCCGGTAATGTAAGCGACGGTGGTTTCCTCGGGATTGATTTTACCTGCTTCTACGAGTTTCTTCAAGACTGCGATTGTCGTGCCGCCTGCGGTTTCTGTGAAGATGCCTTCAGTTTCTGCTAGCAGTTTCATGCCTTCGATGATTTCGGTGTCGCTGACGGATTCAATGTTGCCGTTGGTTTTGCGGGCGATTTCCAAGGCGTACATACCGTCGGCTGGATTGCCGATCGCGATCGACTTAGCAATTGTATTCGGTTTCACCGGTTTGACGAAATCACGTTCTTCGCGGAATGCTTGGGCGATGGGGGAACAGCCGTCAGCTTGGGCGCCGCTGAACCGTACTTTCTTTTCATCAACTAAACCGACTTCGATGAATTCTTGAAAACCTTTGTAAATTTTTGTGAACAAAGAGCCGGAAGCGAGGGGAGCGACGATGTGATCGGGCAATTGCCAGCCTAGTTGTTCGGCAACTTCGTAGCCAAGGGTTTTTGAGCCTTCGGAATAGTAGGGACGCAAGTTGATATTGACAAATCCCCAGCCATGTGTATTAGCAACTTCGCAACAGAGACGGTTAACTTGGTCGTAGTTGCCGTGAACTGCCATGACAGTTGGATTGTAAATCAGAGTGCCGAGGACTTTGCCTGCTTCTAAGTCGGAGGGAATGAAGACTACGCAGTCAAGTCCGGCGTGGGCGGCTATCGCAGCCGTAGAGTTAGCTAAATTGCCGGTGCTGGCACAGGATACCGTTGTGAAACCCAATTCTCTCGCTCTGCTGAGGGCGACTGACACCACTCTGTCTTTAAAGCTGAGAGTGGGCATATTGACGGCATCGTTTTTAATATAAAGATTTTTTAGACCGAGGCGACGCGCCAAGCGGTGGGATTTTAATAGAGGAGTCATGCCGGTGCCGACATCAATGACGTTATCTGTAGCGACTGGTAAAAATGCGCGGTAGCGCCAGATCGAGTTGGGGCCGGCTTGGATGGTTTGGCGAGTGACGCTGCGGCGGATGGCGTCGTAGTCGTACTTGACTTCAAGCGGGCCAAAACAGCAATCGCAGACGTGCTTGGCTTGGAGTTCGTACTCTTCACCGCATTCTTTACATTTAAGGGCTGTGAAGGTTGCTGCTGTGGATTGGGTTCTGGTCGCCTGGGTCATAGCTCAACTCTCTAGTTTTGCGATGTTTTCTAATTCTTGTGCAAGATTAGCACGGTCAATTTACCCCGTCAACCATACCCGATTTTTTTAGTCGGGATTGATTTTTTAGTTAAACAGTGGTGTATTTAACTTTGATATTTGGGCGGGCGGGACGCCCACCCCACAAGGATTTGGCTTGTTTTCTGGATCGGGCTGGGAATTCAGATTGTCAGGCCCGCACGCGAGCCCGATCGAGCTCAAGGATGATTTACCGACGGAATTGTTACAAAACTTAATAAATCTTTTTTGGGCGAACAATGGGGTAGTCGTGCGATCGAACACAACTACAAAACCTCGAATTTTTGATTAACTGAGATGTTGCACCATTCTCAAGAACAGGCTTTTCGGCCTGTTCCACAAAATTCATCTCTTGTGGAACAGGCGGAAAAGCCTGTTCATAAAAAGCTTATTGAGAATGGTGCAACATTTCAGATTAACCAACTTAGCCTACCCGCCGCTGACGGGAGGGATGAGTACAACTTCGTCGCCCTCTTGGAGGATGGTGTCGGGGGAGACGAATTCCAGGTTGAGGCCGAAGCGGGTGCGATCGCGCCATTGTTCTAATTGAGGATATTGGGCGATCGAGCTTTCGAGCACTTGACACACTGGGGTTTCGGGAGGAAGTTCTAATGTAAGTTCCGAAACGCCGTAGGCTTCACCGAAGGCGGCGAACAGTTTAACTGTGACGGTAATTGAAGAGTCAGACACGGTAGTTTAGTGCGATCGACGGTTTGGCAATTATCAACTACACCATACAATTAATTAGGAATTACGCGCGCCGAGGCTTAGAATTGAAAGCGGCCACCTCTAGTTAAGTTTTACCCCATCGGGTAAAGATAATAGTTGATTGCAGCAAAAACTCTTAACAGGATTGTATGCCGATCGCTCTCACCAACCAGTCGTTAGAAGCAGTTGGCATCCACTTAGATACAGCTAGCTAAGGTCGAGTTGGCTGCTGTTGAGGCTAATGCGAGAATAATTTTTGAGGATGCGGTATAGATACTTTACGGTAATTGTGGGAGAGTACAAAAAGCTCGCACTACATTTAGCAGGCAACAACGCAGACAAGACCCTACCAACCCGATTCTCCTGACTAAAAATCAGGTTATCTAGTGCGGCTTGGGATTGTCAAACCTTTGCCCTGCTTAGCAAGCTAGCCGTTCTATCTAAGAAGAATACTGAAGTTAACGCGATAGAAATATATGGCACATAACGATTTTAAAGTGCTTCAAATTATTGAAGCTAAAGGCTGGTATGCCTTTGGGAGTACGAAGCAAAGCCAGCACGTTGAGAGATGGGTAAGACCTGTCGTGTGTTGGGTTTTAATAGAAGATAAAAAAAAGCGACGGGTTGTGACGGCTACCGCTAGCTATCAGATTCAGATTGACGACAAAGAAGTCGAGTTTTTTGCCCACGAAAGCGAAATTCAAGATCTGGATAGTCTCCCGAAGTCTGTCTCGGTATCGGAATTTCTGAAAACAGAAGATTGAGAGAAGGGCAAAAGGAGCTGATTTAACAAGTTATTAATTATTCCTTAAACTTGCTGTCGGATTCTATTGGAATTAGAGGCAGAAGCTCTAGATTGGGGAGAGGAACAGATGGGGACAGGGGGAGAATTTATATTTTTGCCTTGCCTTCTGCATCTTGTACCCCATGCCTGAAGTAGCCCAAAAAATAAAGAGGCCGGAAGATTGCTGGCAATGCCAACACGCTTCCGACCTTGCTGAATAACAGGGTATGCATATGTTTTTAAAGTATGGCAGGGAGGCTTTTGAAATATCAAGAGGACTATTGCAATCACCCACTTTTGCTTTCAGGCTGGGTTTGCAAGGTTCATATCATTTTAGACTGAGAATTTGAAAATTGAGAGGGGGAGGCTTACAGGTTAAGGATTATAGCTATTTATCTGTAGCGGGTGCTACAAAAAATGGTGGCATTTGCGGACGATCGCACATTCTCGCTAAATTGTTTGCACTCAAAGCTGAAAGTTCGATCGCCCTTTGCAACTGCTGCGACTTTAAACCCCACTCAGAACAGGTTCAGGCTTCTGCCGTGGCATCCGCCGCCCCAGCAGAGCCATCCGCACGCCGCCTGCAGGCCCTAAAGTCACCCCTCGGCGTTTGGCCTGTACGGGCTTTTTCTCGACCAATACTAGGTCGAAATCCCGCAAAATGGTTGCCAACACGAGTTTCATCTCCAACTGCGCCAGCGCCAAGCCGATACAGCGGCGGCTGCCGCCTCCAAAGGGCAAATACTCGTAAGGCGAGAATTGCCTCTCCAAAAACCGTTCCGGTTTAAATTGCAGCGGTTCTGGATACAAATCCTCCCGTCTGTGGGTCAAATAAATCGAGCCGAAAACAACCGTACCCGGTTCGAGTAGATGTCCCATCAGTTCCACGGGCGATCGTACCACTCGCGGAAACGTCAGCATTCCCACCGGGTAAATTCGCAGCGTCTCCTGACAAACTGCACTCAGATAAGGCAAGCGGGAAAGCTCCATCGGGTCGATATTTTCCCCCAAACTGTCCAATTCTTGCAGCAGCTTTTGGCGCACTGAGGGCAAACTGTGAATCCAGTAAAATGCCCAAGCTAGGGCAGTTGCTGTGGTTTCGTGGCCTGCAAACAGCAGCGTCATCAACTCGTCCCGCAATTCTTCATTGGTCATTGGTTGCCCGTTTTCGTCGCGCGCGGCCATCATTAAGCTGAGAATGTCGGTGCGGTTGGCATCAGGTTGCAGTCTGCGTTCTGCAATTTCGCCGTCCATCAGTTCGTTAATTTTCCGCTGCTGCTGTTTCATCCGTCCCCAAGGACTCCAGGGCCCCCAATCTTGCTGCATCCAGCCTAGAAACAGCATACTCGATCGAAAAGGAGAGCCGATCGTATCGATAATCGCAGCCAGCAGCGGGGAAAGTTGCTGCAACCGTGGCCCGTCATCCAGACCGAAGACAGCCTGCAAGATTACCCGCATGGTGACTTCCTGCATGGCGCTGCGGGCCACAAAAGGTCGATCGACCGACCACTTGCTAGCGACATCAGCAGCGATATCGCAAATTAGTTGGCCGTAATTCCGCATCCGTTCCCCATGAAAAGGTGGCATTAATAATTGCCGATCGCGTTTGTGCTTTTCTCCAGAGAGTACAATCATGGATTGTTCTCCCAGCAAGGGTTTAAGAATACCGTTGATCTCGCCTGGAGCGTCAAAAGCTTTGCTGTTGAACATTTCCTGGATCGCTTGCGGGTTGTGGATCATCACGAATGGTTTGAGCTTGTTCCATCGAGTCGTGAAAATCTCCCCGTACTTCTTGGCACATAGATCGAGGTATGTCAGCGGATCGCCAATCCATTGAATTAGCTGCACAAAGCGGGGGCTTTTGGGGCCGTCAGGTAGTGTCATAGGAATTACCGGGGTTTTGGTCACAGGACTTAGCAGCATCAAAAAACCTTAAAGGGTTTGAAGGTTTATTCAATCCCTCCCAACCGTTTTTTTTTAGGGGAGAAGTGCGTCAGTCCCATCTCCAATAATTTTAATAGCTTATTCTTTAACCGTGTTCAAAATGTCCTCTCCAAGCTCTGTAAAACGCACAGTTTTGATTTGCCAAGGAGCATAACTGGTTAAAGTTTGGCGCACGCCCCCGAACAAACCTAACATCTGACAACTCGACAGATTTTGCAATTTCTGCCGCGAATTTCCGGAGGCTCGCAGATCGACGGTAGCTATTCCGAGGTCGCGATCGATCTTGAGGCGATAACCAGCCAAACCAAGACTATCGAAAATCTGCTGCTTTAACACTTCATTAAGCGCCGACGACATTAACTGGTGCTCTGGGCCTGTAACTGTTTCCGGCTTCAGAGTTTGACACAAATTATCTACCTTATAAACCGTAACGGTGGCAGTATTTTCTGAGAGGGCAGCACTGCCTAAAACTGAGGCAACAGAGTTAGAAGGCTGCGTTAATTGGCTCGATCGAGCCTCAATTTGATTTCCCGTTAGCTGTAGGTGTTGGAACTGAGGGGCGCTTGCTGAGAGTTGCCTCTGGTTTTCGGTTGAGGTAGCTGCATCTGAGCTAGAACAACTGCTACCGCCTATCAAAATTAACCAAACGCCTAAATATCCTAACTGTTTGCAGATAGGGTTCATAGTTTTTAATACTCTACTAAACGTCAGTGTATGGAGGGTGAATTTTGGTGGTAGAAAGCACTTAGACCCTGATTACACTCACTTAGAAGTATTTCCCGCAGTACGGAGATGAAAACAAGTTAAGAGTTCTTGTTAATACCTGGATTTTAGTGTTAGATCAGGTAAGAGGGGCTTTACCCCTCACGGGTGTAACCCAGCAGTTTACCTGTCTCAGCAGATCAAGCTCGCGACCCAGCTCGTAAGTGATATCAAATACCTTGTCAGTGGTGTGATGTACCGTTGCAACTCGATCCCTTCCAAGGTCTGAGGTGAAAAGCCTCTTTCCGGTTGGTAAAAGCCTGAGTTTGATTAGTAGTAATGAGGACAGAATTCCGACTTGCGCGCGCATTTTAAGCTCGGCTTCGGAGCGCTTTTTTAACAGCGCCGAAACCGCGGTTAGAGGGAACGTGCAAATCGCCAACAATATCAAAACTTACGAATCAAGAGCAAAAAAACCGGGTTTTTTAACCAGGCATAAGGGCTGCAACGAAGTGTTTTCGTAAAAAAAACTGGTTTCTGGTCAAGTCGCGAATCACATAATTCCCCAGTCCGCGGATCTGTAACGAACAGGCGTGTCAAGGGTGTTATCGCAGCATTCGGTGATTTTTGTGCCGAATCTCATAAAACACAGTGAAAAAATCATGAAACAGCAATTATTGACAAAAGTTTTGGTGGCAACAGCGATCGCCCTCACCGGCCTGACGGTTGCTTCTCAACCGAGTTACGGTAGGCAAGCACAGGGGGAAAGTGGATTTTGGTGCAGTACCTCGACAGGTGCGCCGGTGACGGTGTACCAAAACGCTCAAGGTGCCGTAGAGCCTTGGATTGAGTGGACTTCCGATTATTTCTCAGGTTCTGGGTACGATCCGGCAACTCGGTGTGAATTAGTGAGTCAACGCCTCGAAACCTATCGCCGCCGACGAATGCTTAAGTACATTACTGCAGGCCAGATGAACGGCCAGAACGTTATCTGCACGGCGAATCAAGTCAATGGGCTGTGTCAAAATTTGATTTATACCCTCAGACCCGGCCAAGACCCGATCGGCTCTTTGTATAATTTGTTGGCTTGGCGCCAAGGATATGTCGGGATGCCGTCTTTTGATGAAACCAGTAAAATTCCTTACATTGATGTCAGCGAAAAGCTAAGGGAACACACTGCCAATGAGGCGCAACTGCCCCCTTTTTCGCACCGTTCGGACAGCCTTAAAGATTGGCAAATTTTCCATCCCATCACCAATTCCCAGGATTGAGGTGGAAAATTTGGCGCGTCAAACAGCGGTACGCATCCCGACGGGGAAATCTTCTGCTTCCGGGACGATCGTCCGGCAGCAGGGCCAAACCTATACAGTGCTTACTAACTAGCACGTTGTGGCGATCGGACAATGGTCAGCGACGACGGTTTCCTCCACCCACTGCTAGGAGTTCGGAGGCGGCTGGGCAATAGCGATCTGGCGATCGTTGAGTTTCGCAGCGCGAGCGAGTATAACATAGCACCATTCAGCATTGAGCCAGGAGCGGTGTCTGATTCAGTGTTGGCAGTCGGCTTTCCTGCGGCTGCTGAGGTTGGGGCTTTGGCCGTGACGCGGGCCTCGTTTCGGTGCTGCTACCCAAATCTTTGCCTCAAGGTTATATTGCGCTATACAAATGAGGTTAAAATCGGTATGAGTGGTGGCCCGATTTTTAATGCCAAAGGTTTCTTAGTTAAGATTAACGGTAGGGGCAAGTATCGAGAGCCAAATTTTGGCGTCTATGCTTTTGAAGATGGAAGTGAACCAACAGCGGAATTATTGGAGAAAATGGTTAAATCCCGTTGGGGAATTCCGATTAGTATATATTTGCAGTTTGCCTCGTTTCATCTAGGGAGTTATCGATGAATGTGTGGAGTTTGCGGTTTGACGCGCTGACAATCATCTTGACAGGTGCATTAACAGTGACGGCGGTTGTCAGCCAACCATATGCTGCCTGTGCCAAAACAGCAGAAGAAATTGCCCAGCTAGCGACGTTGACAACTGTGGAAGTCAACAATACGCTGGGGTTTTTTGCTAGTGGATCGGGAGTAATTATTGCCAAACAGGGCAATATTTACACGGTTCTGACAGCTAATCATGTGGTGGCAAGCCTCGCTCAAAAATACAGCATTCGCACTCATTTGGAGAAGGATTATGCTGCGATTAGAATACAGCGACTCCCGAAAAATGACCGGGATATAGACTTGGCTTTGATACAGTTTCAGAGCCGAGAACAGTATCCAGTAGCACCTATGGGCGAGTCAGAACGTGCTGTTGTCGGCTCTGCTATTTACGTTTCTGGCTATCCGCTGCCAATTTCGGGATTTGAACGAAAACTTGAGTTTACTGCTGGTATCATCTCTTCTCGCTTGGGCAGCGCCTCATCGGGGTATCGTCTGCGCTACCAAGCTGTAACCAGGCGCGGGATGAGCGGCGGGCCTGTATTTGATGCTGATGGCAGGGTGGTAGGAATTCACGGCCAGGGGGATACTGTTGGCACAATTAGGAGTCCGTGGAACGGTCAGATTGAGGAGATAAAAACGGGGTTGAACGCGGCAATCCCGATCGATGCTTTTAGGGAGTTGCTATCACAAAATAAGAATAACGGCTTTGATATTCTCAGCAATCTTTCTATCAGCACGGCCTCTGGTCAAAACCAGCCGAGTCTGGGTTATGGAGGATTTGTCTGCGATACCTCGACGGGCGAGCCGGTGACTGTGTATCAAAACCCGCAAGGGTTCAGGGAGCCTTGGATTCGCTGGAATTCTAATTTCTTTTCTAGTTCGGGCTACGATCCTCTAACTCGCTGCCAACAAGTGACTCAGCGCCTGGAAAATTATAACCGCAATAAACAGCTAAATTATGTCACGGTGGGTATTGTAAATAACCAGAAAGCGATTTGCACGACTAGCCGCGTTAATGGGCCTTGCGAAGGTTTGATCTACACGCTGCGCCGCGATCAAGATCCGACTCCTGCACTTAGCAGTTTTTTTGTTTGGCTGGGGAATCAAAAGGCTGTGCCTTCTCTTTCTGAAAGCGGTACTGTGCTTTATATCGATGTTCGGGAACGGCTGGAACAATTTTAGATTTGGGATTGGAGATGGATTAGTAATGGGTAAACACAGAAACCCGACTTATTAAAAAAGTCGGGGTTCTCAAATAACTACTTATTAGCTTAAAAATTGAGATATTTTACTTATTTATCACTGACATAATAGAACTCATGATTTTTTGGAACACGGAAGCTATAAAATTACTCTTACATTAATCGAATTCAAATTTTTTAGGTATCAAGCATGACAGCAACTACCCCGCAGGCAACGTCAACAACGCCCGCTTTTTGCGAAGGCATTCAATATTTTTCGGAAACACTCCCTGGTTTTGAGACTTATGGGAAAGCACCTGCGATCGCCGAGGGGAGCAAGTCGATCGCCGATCCTGCCGATCCCGTCGCCGTCTTTCAAACGATGCTGGGAGCAGACGCCCTGCGCTACCTGACGCTGCAAGTTACCGCCAGCAAGGCATCGGGACATCCGGGGGGTTTTGCTAGCCAAGCTGAGGCTTATGCCGCTTTGGTAATGCTCGGACACAAAAACATTGTCACCGAAGTCGGCCATCACGCGCCGGGATTTTACAGTGCGATGTTTCTCGATCGATCTTTGGAGGATATGGGAATTTTCAACGTGCAGCAAGTGCGCGATAAATTCCGAGAAAAAGACGGTTTGTTAGGACATCTTTCCGGTTTCATTCCCGGCCTTTTAGCACCGGCCGGCCCCCTCGGACAAGGGCAGCATTTTGCAATGGCTGGAGCGCTTTTGCACCGGGAAAAACTGTTTGCTTTCACAATAGGCGACGGCGGCATGGGCGAACCCTATCCGATGAGCAGCATGGGGCATTTCCACACTGCTTATCCCAGCGTTACTAACTTTTTGCCTGTGTTGGTTTGGAACGGATATTCTCAGGAACATCACAGCATGGTTTCGACTAAAACTAATGCTGAAATGATTGCTTATTGGCAAGGCAACGGTTTTGAAGAAGTTATCTTAGTTGATGCTAAGGAATTTGACGATAAAAATCAACCGGAAGATTATGTTGACAGCACTGCTTTTTCGCTCGAACAGCGCATGGCATTTACCAAAGCTGTTTTACAAGGAGTTGACAAAGCGGCAAAATCTGCTCTCGGCGGCAAATTAACTGTGTTTATTATCAAACAGTTGAAAGGTGCCGGCGTCCACGCGCGCGGAGCAAAATCTCACAACCTTTATCCGAAAGATACGCTGGATGCTCCGCACATTATCAGTGCTTTAAAAGAGCGGGCTTTGACTGCTGCTGCTTGGGAGTTGGTGCGGACAAATGCTGAACGCGCGGGCGGCGGGCCGGCGGCGAAAACAGTTGTTACTGAGTTTACATTGCCGCTGCCAGATTTAGGCGAATTGCCTTTAGAAGAATTTGCAGTTGGGGGAGAACCGAAGATTTCGACAACAGCAATGGGGGTTTTGGTAGGGAAAGTGGGCGAGCGCGATCGTAATTTTCTTGTCACTAATGCTGACGGCAATGAAGCATCGGCAATTGCCAATATCAATCAAGCTCTCAAAATTATTCACCCGACGACAGATGACCTGTACAATCAATCGCCAAACGGTCAAGTTTACGAACCTTTGAGCGAAGATGCTTGCGCCGGTTTAGCCGTAGGCTTATCGCTATTTGGAGCGCGGAGTTTGTGGTGTTCCTACGAATCTTTTGCCATCAACGGTTTACCAATTTGGCAAACTGTAACCCAAGCAATGGCAGAATTACGCCGTCCAACTCCGGCAACTGTCACCTTATTTACAGCGGGTGCATTGGAACAAGGCCGCAACGGTTGGACGCACCAGCGGCCGGAAATTGAGGCTTATTTTGCGGCGATGATGCGGAACGGAAATGTGTTTCCTTTGTTTCCACCGGATGCTAACAGCATTCAAGCTTGTTACGAGTGGGCTTTGACTGCTAAAAATAAGGGAGTTGTGATTACTGCAAGCAAGTCGCCGCTGCCAATTCGCACTACTTTTGAACAGACTCGCCAAGCTTTACAAGACGGTGCAATAGTGCTGCACGAAGTCGATTCCCCGCAAGCTTCCCAGAATCAAGGGGGGAGCAAGAAAGTTGTGTTTGCAGTTGTCGGCGACATGACGTTAATGCCAGTGTTTGAAGCGGCGGCATTTTTGGAAACAGAAGGGATTGGAGTGCGGATTGTTTCTGTTGTGAATCCCCGGCGTTTGTATCGTGCTAGCGATGTTGCTTGGGATACTTGTTCGGAAGCTGACGGCGGCTTTTTGAGCGATGAGAAATTTGCTGAATTGTTTGGCGGAGATGCCTTGATTGGCGTGACAGGCGGTGCTTCTGGGATGTTGGAACCTGTGATGCTCCGCAGCAATTGCAAGCGGGATACTTTCGCTTGGAAGCGGGGGGAAACTACTGCTAGTGCTGGTCAGTTGATGGCGTTTAATGGGTTGACTGCTGAGGCGTTGACAAAAAGGGCGATCGAGCTAGTTCATTAAGTTAGAATGTGAGTGAATGCCCCTGCCTGGTTTGTGCTGGGTAGGGGCTAGTAATATTTAAAATAGGATGGTGATACCTATGACAGAAAAAATTTTAGAAGAAATAGGTACGCTTGCAGAACAGCGATTTATTCTCCCCGGTTATTATACTTGGGAGCAATTTGAGGCGATCGAATCTTTGATGACCGACTCTCCGGGTTTGCGGATAACTTATCTTGATGGGTGGATCGAGTTTATGACACTGGCCGAAGCACATGAGACAATCAGTTGTATTCTTAATTTTTTGCTACAACTCTACTTTTGTGAAATGGGAATTGAATATATTCCTGTAGGAAGCGCAACTCGCAGAGACCGGGGAAGAGATGTATCATTTGAACCAGACGAGTCTTATTATATAGGTTCAAGAAAAGAGCATCCCGATCTCGCAGTCGAAGTAACCATTACTAGCGGGAGTACAAATAAACTCGCTAAGTATCTGCGACTTCGCATTCCTGAAGTCTGGTTTTGGGAAAATAATCAGTTGGCTGTGTATGGGTTGCGGGAGGATAATTATGAGCAAGTTTCAAGAAGTGAGTTGCTGCCGGAATTGGATTTAGAATTGCTGGTGCGTTGCGTTTTAATTCCTTCAAGGATTGAAGCAAGGACAGAGTTTATTAATGGGGTTCGGCAAGTGGGTTGAATGCTGAGGAGTTGGTAAAAAGTGCGATCGTCTACGAGGGCTTCGCTAAGGGCTTGATTGGTTAAGCTAAAATATGACAGACAACCATTGGCTCTCACAAACAGCCTTTGCGCGATCGGCTCCAAGGATTTGTTAGACTGGTATGCGTAAAGTTACTAAGCTCAAAAATATGAAAACTTATAGCTTTTATATGAAATATTTTAGAATCGGAATTATTCCTCTCTCTTTTCTCTTGATCAGCGTGAATCAGCGTCAATCCATTGTCATCTGCGGTTAAAAAATTCTCTTTTTTTAACCGCAGATACAGGCAGATAAACACAGATTAACGCAGATGAATTATCTCAATTACGGTGGCACCGTCCGTGATTTTTGACTGTTGACTAGATTTGACGCCCGACGATGCTACCGGATTTGTTCTGCTCAGATTCTAGAGCTATACCTGCATCTTTAACCTAATTCTGAGGGGATAATTTATTCTGAACTTTTTCGTATTTTACTGTTAGATAACTTGGCTTTGTTAGCTCTAAATTTAGCGATAGTGCTAGAGGTTTTGCAGCGACAAAAAATCAATATTTTGTGAAAAAAATGTCTTAATTTTATTCATTTTTTTCCCCACAAGCCATCAACCAAAAACTCATCATCGATCGATCGCCCGCAGCTACAAACTCATCCCGCGAAACCAGATAGCTTTCTATTTCAGACTCGGAAATTAACCCTTGTTTGGCCATTTGCAAAATGGGTCCGGAGTCCAGCAAAGGTTCAAATGCTTCAATTCCAATTAAATCGCTGTGGCTGACAACCGCTTCTAAATCAACGCTACCAAACCCAGCTTCTTTGAGAATGCGGCACAGATTTCGCCCGACGCATAAATTGCCGCCCCGCGATGCCATTACCTGCTTGAATTTCTCCCTGACAATCTCGACTGACCAAGGTGGATTTGTCAGCCAAAACAAATCCGCGTCGCTATCAATAATCACCAGTTTGCCGCCCGGTTTCAAGATGCGGAATATTTCTCTAGCTGCGGCGACGGGATCTGGGAGGTGAACGAACAGCAAACGGGCGATCGCAAAGTCAAACGTGTTATCATCCAAGCCAGTATCCGCCACCGATGCTGGAATGCGATTTACTCGATCGCCCCCTTTGCCGTGCAAATATGCTACTGCTTTTTCGTGCAGTACCGGGTCAATTTCTACCGCTGTTACCGGACTGTTTGGCAGCAATTCTAACAGTTTTTCGGTAAAAAACCCCGGCCCGCTACCCGCTTCCAAAACATTCATCCCGTCAGCTAAACCGAACCAAGTTAAATTGCGCGCCTCCTTTTCCCAACTGAGGAGAACTTGACCTTTTAACCGCTGGATTTCTGCGTCAAGTTCCAGATTGTACGTGCTGGCTTGATACGAACCTTCTGCTACCATAAAATCATCCTTTTTCCTGCTGCGACACTTAGATTATAATAGACCTGCGCTTTAGCGCAATTCTCGTTGCGGACATCCACAACCCCAGTTGGCGGACAGATGCAGGACGGGAGCCAGGTAATTCCTCTATTGTAAGAAGATGACCGAGACGATTTTAGATTGGGAATTTGGGATTTTGAATGAGAATTTCAGCGGTTGAAAGCTCCTAGTTTCAACTAGGTCACAAATCGAAAATCGTAAATTCCCAATCTAAAAGGGGTGGACGGATTACCTAAACTGACGATGTTGTGTGGCAACGAATAAATTATGCCCCAGACTTTACCTCAACCGGAGAAACGAACATTTTTAGTTGTGGATGACCATGCGATGGTGTTAGGTGGCACGCTTAACATTCTGAAGCAAGAATATCCAGAGGCAGACATTCTAACGGCTCCGACGGCTCAGGCAGCCCTTCAGCAAATAGCGCAGATGACCCCGGATTTGGTGATTGTGGATCTGGTGATGCCAGAGACGAGTGGCGAAACAGCTCAAGCCAATTCAGGGCTTCAACTCCTCAAAACGTTGATGGAGCAGTATCCGAGTCTGAATATTGTGGTGCAGAGTGCCCATGTTCGGACTTTAGTTTGGCTGAAACCGTCGATCGACAATCACATGGGCGGCTTCACAGTTGTCGATAAGAGCCAGCCGATGAAAGACTTGCTGGCAATGGTTGATTGGGCGCTGCACGAGCGGATTTATACACCCAGAGAGATCCGCAACGGGCTGCAACTCAAACCCGCCTGGATGCAGGTGTTGCAGTTTGCTTTTCAAGAGAGCTTGCAGGATACTGCGATCGCCAAACGAATGAATGTTTCTGAACGCACTGTGCAACATTACTGGACTAAGATTCGAGATGTGCTAGAAGTGTATCCTGATGATAATAAGAATCTGCGGATTCAAACGGAAGTGCGAGCTAGGGAACAAGGATTGATTGATTAGTGAAGCCCGATCGATGGCAAGCAGTGAAAGCGGGCGTCACGACTTGGGGACGAGGATCGCTTCCAGGGGTGATGGTGATTGTCGCTGTGATGATGGCTCGATTGACCGGTGCGCTTCAGTTTTTGGAGTTGGTGACGTTCGATCGATTTCTGCGGCTGCGCCCCCCTGAGCCGATGGATGAACGGATTGTAATCGTAAGTATCACCGAGGAAGATATTCAACGCGCTAGGACTTATCCGATTCCCGATCGCGAAATTGCCGATTTACTCAAACGGTTGCAGACGTATCAACCGATCGCGATCGGGCTGGATATTGTACGCGATATTCCGGTTGAGCCGGGTAATGCTGAACTAACATCGGTGTTTCGCAGCACCAAGAATACGATCGGAGTGGAGATTGCTCTGCCCGATCGCAGTGGCTTTACCGTCGCACCTCCGCCCGCGCTGCCATCGGAACAGGTTGGCTTTGCAGATGCCGTTCTCGATGCAGATGGCTATCAGCGCCGCAGTTTATTGGGCACTAGCAACGCTCGACAGGAATACCGTTTTTCCTTCGCGATCCGGCTGGCAGAACGCTATTTAGCAGCCCGAGGAATTGAGTTTGGTAATGGAATTCGCGACCCAGACGCGAAGCGCTTTGGCAGCATTGAATTGACCAGAGTGCAGTCAAACTCTGGCGGATATGTGGGGGCGGATGCTGGCGGCAACCAGATTTTGCTGAATGTTCGCAGCGGGAAAATGCCGTTTCGCGTGCTTTCTCTCTCGCAAATCAAATCGGGACAGGTCAACCCGGATTGGATTCGAGGCAAAATTGTGCTGATTGGGATGATGTCTTTTAGCGCGAAGGATTTGGCAAGTTCGGGCGCGATCGTTGGCATCAATCCAGGACGGATTTACGGAGTCGAAATCCAGGCACACGCCACTAGCCAGATCGTTAGTGCGGTGATCGATGGGCGATCGTTGCTTCGGGTTTGGGCAGACGCATGGGAATATCTCTGGATTGTGGCATGGGGACTTTTGGGGATAAGTCTGGGACGGTTTTTGCGAGCGCCCTGGAAAATTTTGTTGGGGCTCTTAGTCGCCAGTGTCAGCTCGATCGCACTCTGTTACTGGCTGATTCTTTTGGGATGGTGGGTGCCGATCGTACCTGTCTTGTTGGTGCTGGTGTTGAATGGGGCTGGCTTGATGGCAGCGTTATTTTATCGCCACGAACAGGAACTCCGACTGCGCTTGGAGGAACGTCAGTTTGCGATCGAGCAGACCTTTAATGCAATTCATAGCGGCCCGTTACAAACATTGGTTGGAATTTTGAGAACTGCTCAAGAACAAGCCACACCGCCGTTATTTCTACCGGAGTTGCAACGCTTGAATCAAGAATTGCGGGCAGTTTACGGCTCTGTGCAACGAGACGCGATCGCAGATGAACCGCATCTCCGCATGGGGAGTGCGATCGAATTAGCCCTGCAGGCTCCATTGCATGAATTGCTCTACAAGGTCTATTCCAACACGCTCGAACAAGAATTGCCCTACCTCAAAACGATCAAATTCAAAATTGTGCAGTTCGATCCCTTGAACACCTCGCATCTGCGGTTGGAACACAAGCGAGCACTCTGCCGCTTTCTGGAAGAAGCGCTCTGCAATGTCGGGAAACACGCGATCGAAGCCACTCGCTTGACTGTAATTTGCACTCAAGAAGGCGATCGGCAGGTGATTCGGGTGGCGGATAATGGTAGGGGGAAACCGTCTCAGTCAGAAACGCTTAGCTTGGCCCAAATGGATCGAGAGAGGGAAACCACCGAAGAGCCAAACCCTAAACTTCAATCTTCAGGATTAGGAACCCAGCTTGCAAACAACTTAGCCAAACAGTTAGGCGGAGCATTTCGGCGCTACCCGAATCAACCGAAGGGGACAGTGTGCGAGTTAACCTGGCCAGCAAAACGGCGGTGGTTCTGGTGATTGCTTCCTCAGAGTTAGGGAATTATTCGTCTCTCTCTCTTCTCTTCCTCTGTCTTCTCTGCGTTCTCTGCGGTTAAATCATTCCCATCGAACCATAACTGTCAACTGTCAACTGTCAACTGCTATCTTTGCACCTTCCCGCAAACGACGCTTGCGGGCAGTCCTCTATTGTGTTTGTGTATTGTTGATTACTGTAGAAATAGTTACAGAGGGGATTGCGATGATGACTCACGAGTTGAAGCGTCGAACCATTTACTCTGCGGGCATTGCGAGTTTAATGCTGAGTGTTTCGTTCTGGATCGCTCCTGTAGCGCTGGCAAAATACACTCCTCCTCAAAACCCTTCTAAACCGAAAGAAACGGGGACGAATACCACTCGCGGCGGCATTTGTGAAGGTAATTCATCGGTGAGATTGACTGCCTTAGTGCCGTTTAGCCATGTGGCAGAGACGATTTCTGGGCATCCGACCTTTACCTGGTTTGTACCCGATAGCCCTCCTCGTCCGCTGCAATTCCGGCTGTTTACTCGCACGGGACAACTGCTCTACAGAACCGAGATGCAGAGTCAGCCAGGAATAATGTCGCTTGCTTTGCCCTCAAATCTCCCCCAACTGTCGATCGGGCAATCCTATCAGTGGCAAGTGGTGTTGGTCTGCGATCCGGATGATCCTCCGAGCAATGTGGTGGCGGCGGCAGAAATCAAAGTCGTTGGGCCTGCTGCGTCGTTGCAGTCTCAACTTGCAGCAGCCCAAACTCCCCAACAGCGGATCGACTTGTATGCGGAGGCGGGGCTATGGTATGACGCGATCGCCGAAGCGCGCAAAGCCTCTGAGACTTCTCAAAGCCAAGCGGCGGTGCTGGAATTGCTAGATTCTCTCGCTAGTTCGGAAGCCGAACCTTTGAAAGATTGGAGCGATCGATTGCGACAAATTAGGGCGATCGAACAACAACGATAACCCCCACAACCCAAACCCTAAAATCCCATGAAGCCTGACTCGCTAAAACTGCTTAAATCCAGCGATCGTAAAGTGCGATCGGGCTTCCTCTTTCCCCTCGCCTTTTGCCTGTTGTCTGTTGCCTTTTACATTCCTCGGCACTCTCAACTCCCGGTTGTTGCTCAAACTACGGATGCTCGTCAAGCAGAGGGCGATCGGCTAATACAGCAGGGGATTCAACAGCATCAGACTCGCCAATTAAGAGCAGCGTTTAATTCCTGGCAACAGGCGCTCCAAATTTATCGCGCCATCAAAAACCGCCAAGGGGAGGGTGTAGCACTGGGCAATTTGGGAGATCTTTACCTCTCTCTGGGCAACTATGCCAAAGCCATTGAGTATGTACAGCAGAGTTTAGCGATCGCCCGCGAAATTAAAGACCGCCGATGGGAAGGTATAGCACTGGGCAATTTGGAAGCCGCTTACTACTCTCTGGGCAACTATACCAAAGGCATTGAGTATACACAGCAGAGTTTAGCGATCGTCCGCGAAATTAAACACCGCCAAGGGGAGGGTGTAGCACTGGGCAATTTGGGAGGTGCTTACATCTATCTGAGCAACTATGCCAAAGCCATTGAATATTCACAGCAGAGTTTAGCCATCGCCCGCGAAATTAAAGACCGCGAAGGGGAAGGTGTGGCACTGGGCCATTTGGCAGTCGCTTACAACTATCTGGGTAACTATGCCAAAGCCATTGAGTATTCACAGCAGCGCTTAGCCATCGCCCGCGAAATTAAAGACCGCGAAGGGGAAGGTGTGGCACTGGGCCATTTGGCAGGCGCTTACAACTTTCTGAGCAACTATGCCAAAGCCATTGAGTATTCACAGCAGAGTTTAGCCATCGCCCGCGAAATTAAAAACCCCCCAGGAGAAGGTGTAGCACTAGGCAATTTGGGAATCGCTTACGGCGCTCTGGGCAACTCGGCCAAAGCCATTGAGTATACACAGCAGCGCTTAGCCATCGCCCGCGAAACTAAAGACCGCCGCAGTGAGGGTGTGGCACTTGGCAATTTGGCAGCCGTTTACATCAATCTGGGCAACCATGCCAAAGCCATTGAGTATGCACAGCAACAGTTAGCCATCGCCCGCGAAATTAAAGACCGCTACGGGGAGAGTGAGGTACTGGGCACTTTGGGAGGTGCTTACATCTATCTGGGAAACTCGGCCAAAGCCATTGAATATTCACAGCAGAGTTTAGCCATCGCCCGCGAAATTAAAAACCGCAAAGGGGAGGGTGCAGCAGTGAGCAATTTGGGAATCACTTACCTCTATCTGGGCAACTATGCTCAAGCCATTGAGTATACACAGCAATATTTAGTCATCGCACGAGAAATTAAAGACCGCGACGGGGAAGGTACGGCGCTCAACAACTTGGGAGCGGCGTTCTTGAGAGCTGGCAACCCCACAGAAGCTGAAAAAATGCTCGTGAATGCGATTCAAGTTTGGGAATCCATGCGTCAAATGCTCGGCTCCAACGACGCTAATAAAGTCTCCATCTTTGAAGAACAAGCTCGCACCTATCGCCTTCTACAAAAAGTCAGGGTGGCTCAGAATAACCCGATCGCCGCTTTAGAAATTGCCGAACGGGGACGTGCTCGTGCCTTTGTTGATCTCCTGACAGAGCGCTTATCCTCAGGTTCTACCAATCCGGTCATTACCGCTGCTCCCAACCAGGATCAAATCCGCCAAATCGCCAAAGCACAGAATGCCACTTTGGTGCAGTATTCCATCATCTACGACGACTTTCAGATTCAGGGAAAAAGCGAACCGCGAGAATCCGCGATTTACATTTGGGTGATTCAACCGATGGGTGAAATCACCTTCCGAGAGGTAGACCTCAAACCCCTTTGGCAGAAGCACAACGCCTCTCTAGCCAGCTTGATCGTTGGCAATCAAGAATTCCTCGCCGTCCGCAGTCGCAGCAGTCTTGGCTCCACCCAACCCCAACCCGACTTACCCACCCTGCATCAACTGCTGATCGAGCCCATTGCCAGCCTCCTACCCACAGACCCCAATGCCCATGTCATTTTCATTCCCCAAGGTTCCCTGTTCCAGGTGCCTTTTCCCGCTCTCCAAGATGCCAGCGGCACTTACTTAATCCAAAAACACACGATTCTCACCGCCCCCTCGATTCAAGTATTGGATTTGACTCGACAACAACGACAGAAGTTAGCACAGAAGCCAGTCAACAGCAGCAGGGCTCTAGTCTTGGGCAATCCCACCATGCCAAGCGTGTCTCTCTCTCTGGGAGAGCCCAAACAGCAATTGTCTCCTCTACCTGGAGCCGAAGCTGAAGCGATCGCGATCGCCCCTCTGCTCAATACTCAAGCCATCACAGGCGCTCAAGGTACAAAAGCCCAGATCGTCCAAAAAATGCCCCAAGCATCGATTATTCACTTAGCAACGCATGGATTGCTGGATGATGTGCGCGGATTGGGAAGTGCGATCGCCCTTGCTCCTTCTGGTAGCGATGACGGCTTATTGACTGCAGAAGAGATTTTCGATATGAAACTGCAAGCAAGCTTAGTTGTTTTGAGTGCTTGCAACACTGGAGAAGGCAGAATTACCGGGGATGGGGTGATTGGTTTGTCGCGCGCTTTGATTTCGGCAGGAGTGCCGAGTGTGATTGTTTCTTTATGGGCAGTTCCCGATGCGCCGACCGCCGAATTGATGCAGGCATTTTATCAAAACTTGCAAAATAATCCCGACAAAGCACAGGCATTGCGGCAGGCAATGTTAACCACGATGAAAACTCATCCCCAGCCGCGAAATTGGGCGGCATTTACTCTGATTGGGGAGGCCGAGTAAGTTTTTAGGAATAGCGAATTGGCTCAATGTTTTTTTCCTAAATTTTATCCTAAATTATATCAATTCCGGTTGTACCGGAATCATAGAGCAGAAGGCAGTGCGGTTTCCCTACCCAAAATAACATTCTAGGGAAACCGCACTGCCGTCTCCTTTTCGGATACTAATAATTCCCATGCAATCGGAAACAAGCTTTATTCTTTAGTCGGCGCAGGCCGACTTTGTTTGTGTAGACCGGGTTTCAACCGCCGAGTCATCTTCTCAATCTCAAAACTGATGGAAGTGAACCATCTACTCTACATATTCACATACATTGCACTTTCCCGCAATCTATTTTGCACTTCATACTTCATCAAGTCTGTGGGTAGAACGAATGATTTCCCAATCTGGGTTGCTTAAGATTTAAGTCAAGTGTTAAGAGGATTTTTTTATGGCTTTACAACCCGCTCCGTCAGAATCTCGACTATTAATTGGCGACAATACATCCGAAGTTGTTACTTTGTCGATCGCAGATGCAACTAATTTTCCTTTGGGAGTTTGGATGCTTGCAGGTGACGATGTAGTCACTGGCTCAACAGCTAATGATTTGGTTTATGGCAATGATGGAGAAGATTTTCTCAGCGGGGATTTGGGCAACGATTCTTTATTCGGAGGCAAAGGTAGAGACTTCCTGACTGGAGAAGAGGGAAATGACTCTCTCAGTGGCGGTCAAGATGCAGATTTTCTAATAGGTGATGCAGGAAACGATATTCTCTTGGGCGGCAGAGGCAATGATTTATTAATCAGTGGTAGCGGAAATGACACTCTGGTGGGAGGTTTGGGTCAGGATATTTTAGCAGGTTTGGATGATAATTATTCAATCAAAATCGGGGGCAGTAACTTGTACGTCATCCAAGCAGAACCCGGAGTTACAGATGTCAATAATGCCGATTTTATTCTAGGTTTCCGAGTTGGCGTCGATCGAATTGGATTGGCAGGTGGTTTGAATGCTACCGATGTAGACTTACAATACGTGACAAACATCACAGTTTTATTGGACTTTGATGCACCAGAAATTTTTAACCTATTGACCCCGCTGGGTACATTAGATTCTCAACCGATACAGACTCAAGGCACTCTAATTAAAGTTAGGAATTCCGGCGAGATAGTAGGCTTTGTGGAAAATGCAAGAGTGGCCGATATTCAAGGTAGTATTATCTCTGCTCCGGGATTTTGATCGCTTTTTACAGCTTCGTAGCGAGGAATAAATTCCTCATCAATGGCTCTTGAAAACTTCAGTGCCTAAAAGCGACATTTATATCTGAAAGAGGACTAATGAGTTATATTCTTCAGTCCTCTTTTAGAGGACTTGCCCTATGAGACAGGGAATTAATTCCCTGGCGGACTGTGGAATGGATCTTTGTTCGCGATCGCGTCTCAATAATCTTAACACTGATGGAAGTGAACCATCTATTCTACATATTCACCTACATTGCACTTTCCCGCAATCTATTTTGCACCCCGTACTCGATCAAGTCTGTGGGTAGAACGGATGATTTTTCTATCTGTGCTGCGTAAGATTTAAATCAAGAATGAATCTAAATATCTGAGGTTTTAAATTATGTTAGACATCACAACTAATCCTAACGAGTGCCTTTATTTCAATCCACAGTCAAACGATCTCGCCCAATCAACATTTCCGGCTAACAGCGACTTGCTCAACCCAGCGATCAATCCATTGAATATTCCTGGTTATAGTCCTGAATCTAGCTTGACTAATTCCACAGCATCCAGCTTCGACCCACAGACACAGATAGCAGATTTTATTGTAGCTAATGTAGGCGCTGGCTTCAGTTACTCTGCGAGCGATCGAGTTAGTGGCGATGTTGCCGATGCTCAACTCAAACCGCAGTCACAATCGGCGATCGCCAACGCAGATCCGCTAACAGGAACGATATCTGCTTCCCAGTTGAATTTCGCCGATCCAGGGAACTCTCTGTCGATAGCTCGTAATATTGTTGGTGTTGAAAATGGTAGCATCAACTTAACTGATTTTGTCGGAGTTGGAGCTTCCAACCATTTCTATCGATTCGATATCAACACTAAGAGCAATTTTAGCCTGCGTCTAGACGGTTTGAGAGCGGATGCTGACGTAAAGCTAATTCAAGATAGAAACCGCAACGGTGTAGTTGATTTTGGGGAAACTATTGACTACTCTCTTGAGAGTGGCATCGTCCCCGATGTCATTAATGTATCCAATCTGGCTCCCGGAACATACTATGTCCAAGTCTCTAGCTTCTTAGGCAACTCTACTAATTACAACCTGAATCTTTCTGCCACCTCTATTCCTGAACAAAATCTTCCCACACCTAGCGGTATTTTTAATAGTAATTACGGCTACGGTTTGGTGAATGCAAATGCAGCAGTTTCCACCACCTTAAACCGCTCAAATCCTTTTCCAGATATTCCCGATTTAGGCGGGAATAATTGGGTGCTAGATGCCATAAATACACCGGAAGTTTGGAATCAGAACATTACAGGAAATGGGATTGTTGTAGCTGTCGTGGATAGTGGTGTTGACTACACCCATCCTGACTTGGATGAAAATATTTGGCAGAACCCTGGTGAAATTGCTGGAAACGGCATTGATGACGATCGCAATGGATATATTGATGATATTCGGGGTTGGGATTTTGTGGCTAGCGACGACAACCCAATGGATCTGGATTTATACGGTCACGGGACTCACATAGCAGGTGCGATCGCGGCGGAAGGAAATGATTTTGGCATCACAGGAGTTGCGCCCAATGCTAAGATTATGCCTGTCAGAGTGTTGGACGCCTCCCTTTACGGCGAGTTGAATAATATTGCTGCTGGAATCCGCTATGCTGCTGATAATGGAGCAAATGTAATTAACCTCAGCTTGGGAAATGAGTTTTCCCCGTCCACCCAGGTGAATGAGGCAATTGAGTATGCAAATAACAAAGGCTCTGTTGTGGTTATGGCAGCCGGAAATTTGGGTCACATCCAACCAGCTTATCCAGCTCGTAATGCCGATCGCTTGGGAATTGCAGTGGGCAGCATTGATATAAACGGCAGGATGGCTGACACCTCGAACCGTGCGGGTTCCACACCTTTAGATTACCTAGTTGCTCCGGGAGTAGACATTTATTCTACAACTCCCTATAACACCTATGACACCCTAACTGGCACATCTATGGCAACGCCACAAGTAGCGGGTGTAGCGGCTTTAGTTTTGAATGCCAATCCGACTTTAACTCCAGCTCAAGTTGAGTATATTTTGACGACAACAGCTAATCGGAATGGGTTGATAGGATAGCATTGCAAATCCCGACTTAAGTCCTGCGGACATTAATCGAGCATTAGAGCAGACGGCTCTGGATATGGACGATCTAAACACGCCAGCTTTTGATTTTGGATTTGACTATGCCAGTGGGAAATGGTTTGATTTAAACCGATCGGGGGATCGCTAAAATTGTCGTCTAATTCAGATTAGAGTCCTCATCCCTGCGGCGAGATCGGGGAGGCAGAGTAAGCTTCTATGAAGGTCGATCGCCTGTGGCAGATGGAGGCGATCGCACGACGACGGCAGAAAGAGCGATCGGGCTAATTCTCTAAATTCCAACTCTAGAATCCTATGCTGTATTCCCCATTTAAGCGACTCAAATCAACCCACTCTAGGCTCACTAATGTTTTCCTAGCTTCCATTTCCCTATTCCTGCTTGCCACTATCCCCCTATTAACTACTCCTGACTCTCTCTTGCCAGCGATCGCTCAAACTACCGATGCTCGTAAAGCAGAGGGCGATCGGCTAATGAAGCAGGGGATGCAACAGTCTCAGACTGGCCAATTAAGAGCAGCGCTGAATTCCTGGCAACAGGCACTGCAAATTTATCGCACCATCAAAAACCGCCTTGGGGAGGCTTTGGCACTAAACTTTTTGGGAGGTGCTTACCGCTCTCTGGGCAACTCGGCCAAAGCCATTGAGTATTTACAGCAAAGTTTAGCCATCGCCCGCTCCATTCAAGACCGCCCAAGTGAAGGTTTCGCAATGGGCAATTTGGGAGTCGCTTACTACTCTCTGGGCAACTATGCCAAAGCCATCGAGTATTCACAGCAGAGTTTAGCCATCGCCCGCTCCATTCGAGACCGCCAATGGGAGGGTACAGCACTAGGCAATTTGGGAAATGCTTACCTCTCTCTGGGCAACTCGGCCAAAGCCATTGAGTATTCACAGCAGAGTTTAGCCATCGCCCGCTCCATTCAAGACCGCCAAGGAGAAAGTAGGGCGCTGGGCAATTTGGGGAGCGCTTACCAGTCTCTGGGCGACTATGGCAAAGCCATTGAGTATGGGCAGCAGTGGTTAGCCATCGCCCGCTCCATTAAAGACCCCCAAGGAGAAGGTAGGGCGCTGGGCAATTTGGGAGGTTCTTACCTCGATCTGGGCGACTATCGCAAAGCCCTTGAGTATGGGCAGCAGAGTTTAGCCATCGCCCGCTCCATTCAAGACCGCAAGGGGGAGGGCGGGGTACTGGGCAATTTGGGAGGTGCTTACCGCTCTCTGGGCGACTCTCGCAAAGCCATTGAGTATGGGCAGCAATATTTAGCGATCGCCCGCTCCATTAAAGACCGCGAAGGGGAAGGTGCGGCACTGGGCAATTTGGGACTCACTTACTACTATCTGGACAACTATGCCAAAGCCATTGAGTATTTACAGCAAAGTTTAGCCATCGCCCGCGAATTTAAAGACCGCCAGAGGGAGGGTGAGGTACTGCGCAATTTGGGAGGTGCTTACATCTCTCTGGGCAACTCGGCCAAGGGCATTGAGTATATACAGCAGAGTTTAGCGATCTCCCGCGAAATTAAAGACCGCCTTGGGGAAGGTGTCGCGCTCAACAACTTGGGAGCGACGTTCTTAAAGGCTGGCAACCCAACAGAAGCTGAAAAAATGCTCGTCAATGGGATTCAAGTTTGGGAATCGATGCGTCAAATGCTCGGCTCCAACGACGCAAATAAAATCTCCATCTTTGAAGGACAAGCTCGTACCTATCGCGTTCTACAAGAAGTCCGAGTGGCTCAGAATAACCTGATCGCCGCTTTAGAAATTGCGGAACGGGGACGTGCCCGTGCCTTTGTCGAGATCCTGACAGAGCGCTTATCAACTGGTGATGCCAATCCGGTCATCGCCTCTGCTCCCAACGGCGAGCAAATCCGACAAATCGCCAAAGCACAGAACGCCACTTTGGTGCAGTATTCCATCATCTATCAGGACTTCCAGATTCAGGGCAAACGAGTAGGGCGAGAATCCGCGCTCTACATTTGGGTGATTCAACCGACAGGCGAAATTACCTTCCGCAAGGTAGACCTTAAACCGCTCTGGCAGCAACACAACGCCTCCCTAACAAGCTTGATCGTTGGCAATCAAGAATTCCTCGCCGTTCGCAGTCGCAGCAGTAGGGGTTTTGTTCACCCGCAACCCAACTTACCAACACTGCATCAACTGCTGATTGACCCAATTGAAACGCTTTTGCCAAAAGATCCCAATGCCCATGTCATTTTCATTCCCCAAGGTTCCCTGTTCCAGGTGCCCTTCCCCGCCCTGCAAGATGAAGGCGGGACTTACTTAATCGAAAAACACACCATTCTGACCGCCCCCTCGATTCAAGTATTGGATTTGACTCGACAACAGAAGTTAGCACAGAAGCAACCTAACAGCGGCAGGGCTCTAGTCTTGGGCAATCCCACGATGCCAAGTGTGTCTCTTTCTCTGGGAGAACCCAAACAGCAATTGTCTCCTCTACCTGGGGCCGAAGCTGAAGCTAGAGCGATCGCCCCTCTGCTCAACACTCAAGCCATCACGGGCGCACAAGGGACAAAAGCTGCGATCGTCCACAAAATGCCCCAAGCATCGATTATTCACTTAGCAACGCATGGATTGCTGGATGATGTGCGCGGATTGGGAAGTGCGATCGCCCTTGCTCCTTCTGGTAGCGATGACGGCTTATTGACCGCAGAAGAGATTTTTGATATGAAACTGCAAGCAAATTTAGTTGTTTTGAGTGCCTGCAACACTGGAGAAGGCAGAATTACCGGGGATGGGGTGATTGGTTTGTCGCGGGCTTTGATTTCGGCAGGAGTGCCGAGTGTGATTGTTTCTTTATGGGCAGTTCCCGATGCGCCGACATCCGAATTGATGCAGGCATTTTATCAAAACTTGCAAAATAATCCCGACAAAGCACAGGCACTTCGGCAGGCAATGTTAACCACGATGAAAACCCATCCTGGGCCCCGCAATTGGGCAGCGTTCACGTTAATTGGGGAGGCAGAGTAAGGACGATCGCTCTAATCTGCTTGTCGCGATCGATCTGGTATATGTTGTGCATTGAAATTGTATATTTCAATCCCATATCAAAAATTGTCAAATCCTCTCCCCCTCTCCCTCTCTAATACCAGAGAAAATCTAGCTCCACGAGAGCTTAGTGCCCCTATCGCGAAACTGGCGGTAGCAAAACTTCTGCTTCTTTCTCGATTTTAGCTTCCTCCAACATCGGCTCTAAAACCGGAGAAGGAATCGGCACTTCTTCAACTACCTGATGCTTTTCCAAAGTCAAACGAGACTGAGACGAACCCGACAATCTTTTCAACAATTTGGGTGTCGGATCGTACAGCAAATAAATAATTCGATCGCCTGCTTGCCAAATCTGGGTCGCCGACACTACTTGCAAGTATCCTTGCCTTTCCAGCAGCAGCGGCGCCAACTCCCCGGCTTTGACCAAAGCTTGTAAGTGATCAAGCTGAAACTGCAAGCCCTCACTTTTTAACTCAGTTTCCCCCAATTTAACTTCGCCGTCGCTCAAATATTCGTTCCAATCCTTCAGCGACAAATCGGAGACAAAAGCTTGATTGATTTTACTCTGATTAGCAGGCGTATTTGCTTGCGGATCTTTGGGGAATATTGCCAAAACCCTCGGCGGTGCAAACTCTTCGGCTGCTCGCTGAGCTAACACTAAGTTTACCTCGCCGTTGTTAGTCATTGCCAGAAAAGTCCCCATCGACTCCAGTCCGGCTTCTTCTAACACGCTGTGATCCAGAGCACTGCTCAAAAACACACGCAAACCCTCTCGTTCTGCTTGTGCACAAGCTTCCGGGTTGGTGTCGATAATTGCCACAGATTCGCCGCGTTCTTGAAACAAGCGAGCAATTAATCTGCTCAAAGGATTTGACCCGACAATTGCAGCACCGGTTGCAGATTTTGAGGTGATGCCCAACAGTTGAGCGATCCGTCCGGCTGTTAGTCCTTGGACGAAAACTGTCATAATAATTGTTAGGAAAACTAAGGCTTTAATCGAGTCGCCCCCGTTGATTCCCCGCTGGGTGAGCAAAATTGCAAATAAAGATGCGATCGACGCTGAGACAATTCCCCTCGGCGCTACCCAACAAACAAATAATTTCTGTCGCCAATTCAGTCCGCTGTTCCAAGTACACAGCCAAACATTGATCGGCCGCACTACCCACATTAAAGCTAAAACTGTAAACAAACTTCCCCAACCGAGGGCGACCACACTAGCGAGGGATAAATCGGCCGCCAGCAGCACGAACAGCATGGAAATAGCAAGGACTGTCAGTTGACCTTTAAACCTCCTCAGCAGCCTTTCTTCCGGCACAGCAGCGGCTCTGAGGACGATGCCGGAGAGGACTGTTGCCATAAGTCCCGATTCGCTGCGTATTTCTTCTGCTAAGCCGAAAAATCCCCACAAACCAGCTAAAACTACTAAGTTTTTGAGGTCTTCTGAGAGAAATTGCGATCGCTTGAGAATGAATCCCAGCAGCCAACCTCCGGCAGCCCCGATGACTGCACCAACGAAGAGTCGGACGATTAAATCTCGGAACACAACCAGCAAATCAGCATTGCCGTTCAAAATAATATTCAGCACCAATACTGCCAGAATTGCCCCGACAGGATCGATTAAAACGCCTTCTGCTTCTAGCAAGGCGGCAACTTGTTTGTCAACGGATACTTGTTTGAGCAAAGGGCCGATTACCGTCGGGCCTGTGACGACTACTAGAGAAGCATACAGAAATGCGATCGGCCAGGGAAATTCCCCCAACCAGTGTGCGGCCATTCCGCCGCCAATTAGCGTAATTAAAGTGCCTACTGTAACTAAATTGCGGATGCTGCCGGAAACTTTGCCCAAATCTCGCAATTCCAAATTCAAGCCGCCCTCAAACAGAATTAAGGCTACGCAAAGCGATACCATAACTTCCAAACCGCTGCCCAGCAGATTCGGGTGCAGCACTCCGAAGCAGTCTGGGCCGGCTAAAATGCCAAACAACAGCAAAAAGACGATCGCCGGAACTTTCAGATAAGCGGCGAGAACTTGAGCGCTGATGCCACAGATGACGGTCATGACCATCAACTGGGTGATGTTAAAGGGAATTTCCATAGATACAATTGTTACAGGCTGCCCGCTTAGTTTTAAAGGTGGGATCGCGGGTAATTGGAGTGCAGGCGCTATTTTCGGCGCAGCTTACAAACTCGGCACGGCCCTGGATTTTTGCGAATAAGATTAAAAAACCTTGATATTGGCTCTAACTTTATCAGATAATTCTCTTGGCGTCAAAGATGGGAGTAAGCTGTAGCTAAGCGAGAGATTGTCTGTTATGTTCGAGAGTCCGATGGGATGAGAGCACAGAGGGAGAGGATTTGACGAATTTTGATGGGGAGTCAATTTCAAATCTCAAATAGCAAGATTTGCCAGCTTTTCTATTATAGAGCCTTTCAACTTCGAGATTCATCTGTGGAGTCAATGTCCAATCAAAAAGCTCACATCTCAAATCGAGCACCCTCAGACTCATCTTTAGAGTAGAGTTCTCATCTAAAATCTCAAATCGCAAGATTCATCTGTAGAGTCAATCTAACATTTAAAATCTATAATCTATAATCGACTGGCATTCTGCCACCTGCGCAAAAACTCCGATAGAATAGTCGGCGAAATTCGCCCTTCCAGCCAATCTAAAGCCTGGTTTTGGTTTGGTGCGGCCCGATAAAATTTGCACGCATCTATTAGCCGAATCGGAGAATTAGTGACAATAGATTGAGAGCGCCATTTTTGTGCAAACTCGGCAATAATAGCCGGAGAAATTTGTTTTTGCAGCCAATCTAAAGCTTGGTCTTGTTGTGCTAAACCGCGATAAAATTTGCCCACATCTATCAATCGCAAATTACTGTCTGGAGGTAAGGTAGTTGCCCGCCATTTTTGAGCAAATTCCCCTAAAACAGAGGTAGAAACTTGACTTTGCAGCCAAATTAAGGCAGTATCTTGGCTAGCCTTAGCTTGATAAGACGAGAATACCTGAGTCAGCCGCACGTCTGATATGGGAGTGGGAGTCGGAGCAGGAGTCGGCTGCGGGACGGGTGTCGGGGCTGGAGGGGGAACGATTACTTTGGGAGATTTTCGCATCAAAGCTGCCCACGTTTTGAGGCTGGCAATGCCGTCTGGATTGAGACCTTGAGATTTCTGAAACGAGATGAGCGCCGCTGTGGTGGTGGCTCCAAATTTACCATCCATCGCGCCTTGATAAAAACCTTTAATTCTTAATTCCCTCTGGATGTCTGCAACTTTATAACTTAGGGCGCCTTCTCGGACGCTTTCAAAAATATTGGTGTCTACATTGCCCGAGACGCCGGACACGCTGCCGGTGTCGCTGTACTGCCAAAAAGTCCAAGTTTTCCAGCCGCCGGGAACCCAAGGTTCTTCAGCACTGGTATAGTGAGCAATCCACAGTGGGTAATCGGCAAACCGTTTTGTCCCCAGGTTGTCCCAGAAACCGGGGTAAGTGTAGATAATAGGCCGCATCAAGGTGGCTTTTTCGACCGCTTCTAACCAAATTGCGGCTCGATCGCACAATTGATCCACACTCAAACCGCCTGTAGTTTCCACATCCAAGACTGGCGGCAAATCCCCCGGTTCGAGTTTTACAGTTTTCAAGAACAAATCTATTTGCCCTTGAACGCTGCTTGCAGGTCGAAAAAAGTGGTAAGCACCGCGTTGAATCCCCGCCGCTTTCATCGCCGCCCAATTGCGGGCGAAACTTTGGGCAACTAACGTTGCACCCTCGGTCGATTTGACAAAACTAAAGGTAATACCATCCCGGGCAACTGCTTGCCAATTGACATTGGGCTGGTAGTCGGAAACGTCTATACCGCGAATACTCATATTACGAAAAGTTGGAAAAAGCTGGTTTGGTCTGAAGCAGCGACTCGATTAAGGGTACATTAAATTGTAATGCTAAGTCGCTAAGTGTTTTTTTTGCAGGGGAGATAGTGCAAATGAAATTCGATCGAATAGATCCCGGCCCTGGTGAAGAGTCTGTTTGGGATTACCCGCGTCCCCCTCGCCTTGAGGAATCGACCAAACACGTACAGATAATTTTTAATGGAGTGACGATCGCCGACACGCGCCGTCCTCAGCGGGTATTGGAGACAAGTCACCCTCCTGCCTACTATATCTGCCCCGATGACATCAAAATGGAATATTTGCACAAAACTTTACGGGGTTCTTGGTGCGAGTGGAAGGGACAAGCCGGTTATTACACTGTGACGGTGGGAGAAAAGGAAGTAGTAAATGCTGCTTGGTTTTATCCCAATCCTAATCAGATTTTTGTAGCTATTAAAGATTATGTGGCTTTTTATCCCAGCAAGATGGATGCCTGTTATGTGGATGGAGAATTAGTGCAATCTCAACCAGGGGATTTTTACGGGGGCTGGATTACCAAAGATATTGTCGGCCCGTTTAAGGGAGGGCCAGAAACTTGGGGGTGGTGAGGGAAGGTTGAGTTTTGAATTTTGAGTTAAGAACAGGGGCAGAAACCACGTTTTTTTAGGGAAAACCTCGTTACAGCCTCGACCCAGGGTTAAAAACGCGGTTTTTTGAGTTTGTGAACACCGTCCATGAGCGGAGGACTGGCGCAGAAATCGTTTTTTTTACGCCGTAAAAAGCCCATAGTAAAAAATTGAGTAAATAATGAGAATTATTCAATAAATCTTTAATTTAGTGAGCATGAATCAAGGCAGTGCAGCTACAAAAAATAACGCAGCAGCTTCTTCCCTTATAAAAAATAGTGTAGTAAATAATACAACCAATGGTAACAAATAAATACTAATCTAAGTTAATAGTTGACACTAGCTTCGTTGCTGCTTTATTATTTATTCGGATCTGCGCTGTGTCTGTTGAATTTATTGAGCCGTCTAACTCGGCAGAAAACTCACCCAAAAATTTATCTTTAGAGTCTACTCTTAAGGATCTAGATCTATTCAATTTTAAGGTTGACTCCTCATATCTCGCCAAAGAAGTAGCTCGGTTTTTTCAAGCTCACCCGCTGCTTCCGGGAGTTATCTTGACCGTAAATGGGGAATTTTTAGGGATGATATCGCGTCGGCGATTTATGGAACGCATGAGCCGCCCTTACGGAGTAGATATATTTGCTTGCAGACCGATTATAGCCTTGTATCAAATAGCTCAAACCGATATTTTGATTTTACCAGGAGTAGCCTTAATTGTCATGGCAGCTCAGCGAGCCGTACAGCGACCGCCGGAACTGCTTTACGAGCCAATTGTTGTGCAGTTAGAACCTCAAGTTTACCGATTGTTAGACGTGCATCAACTGTGGGTAGCTTTATCCCAAATTCACCAACAAGCTACTTGGTCTATGAGCGAACTTTATTACAACTTATCCCTCACGCAATCCGATTTAGAAGCAGCTAATTCTCAATTAAAAGCAGCTAATTCCGAATTGTATCGCCTTGCCAACTTAGATGGCTTAACTCAGGTTGCCAACCGTCACTGTTTTAACGAATACTTAGAGAAAAAGTGGCAAGAGTTGGCGGAAGCAGCGGCAGAAATATCTTTAATTTTATGCGATGTAGACTTTTTTAAGAAATACAACGATACTTATGGACATCAGGCGGGAGATACTTGCTTGCAGCAGGTAGCCCAAGCTATTTTGGAAGCGGTAAATTACTCAACAGGCGAAGTTTCGGGCGAGAGTCTGGTAGCCCGTTACGGAGGCGAAGAATTTGCAGTGATTTTGCCTCGGACTTCGCCTGAAATAGCTGTCTGGATTGCAGAGCAAATTCGAGTGTGGATCAAAGAACTAAAAATTGAACACGTTAATTCAGAGGTGTGTTCTCTCGTGACGCTGAGTTTGGGGGTAGCGAGTACGGTTCCTCGATCGTCGGCAGCACAAAAAAACTTGATTGCAGCGGCAGACCGCGCGCTTTATCAAGCTAAAAACCGAGGGCGCGATCGAGTAATTTTAGATGCCGATAGATTTTAGATTGGAAAATCGTTTCGATCACAGATTGTCTGGCAAGTCGCCGATCGACCTCCCGATGCTAGACAGCAATTTCTCCAAAGCTTTCATCTGCTTGACGGTGAACGTGGGTACGTTTTTCCCCAACTCCCAACGGCTGATGGTTTGCGACGAAACGCCAAGCTCTCGCGCCAAATCTTCCTGACTCATCTCCAGTTCTTCCCTGAGCTTCTTCAAATGCGACTCTTCATCTTCTGGTCGCGGAACGGGCTTTTTCGGCATAACTTTGAGCGCACATTTTTTCTATAAGATGCTTAAGCATCTTGACTAAACAATAAATTGATTAGACAATATGTTTAATAGCCAGCCCAGAACCGTGGAAAGTACAAGGACTGGCTCTAAAACCCCTTTGGAAAGGAGCATGAATCGATTATGCCTTACAAACAGCGTCTGAATTCCTGGATTATTGTTCGCCTGCTTCCCAATTTACAAAGAAGCGTTGTGGGTCGGTTTCGCAGTTGGTCGGATGCAGACGGTCAGATCCGCATTTTGCGGCAGTTACTGCCGGAGGCGAGCCTAATAGTCGTGTTCGATCCGGGCGATCGCTCGTAGAGTAGTTTGGAGAATAGAAGCGATCACGCAACGGTAAGGCGCATAGCTGGAAAGGGGCGCTCGCTTCTATTCTCATTGGAACTGTTATCGGGCGATCGTACCCAGTCTACAAAGACTCGCACCAAGCACGTTCTGCCGTCCAGTGTCTGTCTGAAGATTCATAAATCCTCAACCCATCCAATCCGGCATTTTGGATCATCTCCTCAACTTCATCCAGCGTAAATGCTGCTTGCAACGAATCGCTGAATAACTGTTTCTGATGGGCGTTGCAATCTCCCGCATACAGATTGACTAAATTATCCCTGATTTCTGATGTTTCCGGCCGCAGTAAATCCCGCAAAAAAATTGCTCCTTGCGGCTTCAACACCCGCTTGACTTCCTGCAAAAAGGGCAGCGGATCGGGCAAATGGTGGATAATGCTGTTGGAAATCACCATGTCAAAATAGTTGTCAGGGTAAGGCATTGCCTTAGCATCAATTAATTCGAGATTAATTTGCGATCGCGCGCCCGCCTTTTCCACATTTTGGGCCCCGACTTTCAGCATATTTGCCGACAAATCGATGCAAGTCAATTTCCATGCTGGCCGGAGTTGAAAAAGGGCGATCGGAATTCTCGCCGTACCCGTCCCCACATCCAAAACGTTTCCAAAAACCGGTCCCAACGCCGCCGCACTCTGAGCAAAAGCAGCATTAACCTCAGCAAAGTCCATCGAATCGTATTCGATCGCCTCTTCCAAGGAATCCATCACTTCCGGTTCCAAAACTCGCTGCATAAAATTTATCTCGTTATCTGGCATTTTCATATATAGCAATCCTAAATCATTATCAAGACTAGGATACAATTATATGCAATACTTGATTGTGACAATAAAAAGATGAA
>NZ_JAUBQX010000095.1:0-10366 GCF_036701505.1 Microcoleus sp. Pol11C2 | reverse complement strand
ATTCCAATTAAGTGAGGTAAAAGTAAGTGTGGCAGCGTCAGTAGTTGTTTGAGAAGTGTTACCAATGGCAAGAGTAACATTGCCTGTTGGTTGTGATGTTAAAACTGCTGTGTAATTACCCGTTGCACCGCCTTCTGTAGCTGGGGTAGCAGTGGGAGTGATTGTGACTCCGGCAATGTCGTTATCAGTAATGGTTCGCGAAGCGGTATTGTTGGGGGCAGCGGCGAGGTTGTAAGCTGCACCGTCTATGAGGGTGATAGTAACGGTTTCATTGGGATCGACAATGGCATCGTCGGTGGGAACGACGTTAATAGTGGCAGTGGTTTGTCCGGCTGGGATGGTGACGGTTCCCGATAAGGTGGTGTAGTCAGTGCCATTGGTTGCGGTTCCCCCTACTGTGTAAGCAACTGTAAAACCATCCGGTGCAATATCGTTGAGGGTGATGGTAAAAGTGCCGCTTGCGCCACCTTCTGCGGGAGTAATGCCTGCGGCGATGCTGACAATGGGGGCGTTTTCGTAGTAGCTCGTGTTGCCGTCATTAGCCCCAACAAAGGCATCTAAATCGCCGTCGCCGTCAATATCGACAAAGGTGGGAGAGGCGACCAACCCCACATTGGTGAGGTTGAAGAGGTTAGTTTGGGGGGCGGCAAAGACTGGGGCGCTAGCGGTGCCGGTATTCTGGTAGTAGCGCGTGTTGCCGTCCACTGCTCCAACAAAGGCATCTAAATCGCCGTCGCCGTCAATATCGACAAAGGTGGGGGAGGCGAAACTCCCTACATCGGTGAGGTTGAAGGGGTTAGTTTGGGGGGCGGCAAAGACTGGGGCGCTAGCGGTGCCGGTATTCTGGTAGTAGCGCGTGTTGCCGTCCACTGCCCCAACAAAGGCATCTAAATCGCCGTCGCCGTCAATATCGACAAAGGTGGGGGAGGCGAAACTCCCTACATCGGTGAGGTTGAAGGGGTTAGTTTGGGGGGCGGCAAAGACTGGGGCGCTAGCGGTGCCGGTATTCCGGTAGTAGAAAGTGTTGCCGTCCTTTGCCCCAACGAAGGCATCTAAATCGCCGTCGCCGTCAATATCGACAAAGGTGGGGGAGGCAGAATACCCCACATCGGTGAGGTTGAAGGGGTTAGTTTGGGGGGCGGCAAAGACTGGGGCGCTAGCGGTGCCGGTATTCTGGTAGTAGCGCGTGTTGCCGTCCCGTGCCCCAACGAAGGCATCTAAATCGCCGTCGCTGTCAATATCGACAAAGGTGGGGGAGGCGTAAGTCCCCACAGCGGTGAGGTTGAAGGGGTTTGTTTGGGGGGCGGCAAAAGTTTTGGGTATGTTATCGGCGATTCGCAGTACGGCAGTTTTAGTCTTCGTTAGGTTGTATCCTGTGCCAGCAGTGAGGGTGATTTGTACGGTTTCGCTGGGATCGCTGACGTTATCTAAGAGGGGAATGACGTTAATATTGGCTGTGGTTTGCCCTGTGAGGATGGTGACGCTACCCGATAAGGCGGTGTAGTCGCTGCCCGGTGTGGCTTTACCGCTGACGGTGTAGTTGATGGTGGTGTTGGCGGTGGCGGCGGCTGAGAGGGTGACGACGAAGTTGCCGTTGACGGGGGCAGTGGGTTCGGCTTCGCTGGGTGTAGTGCCGGGGGCAATGCTGACACCGGGAAGCAAATCTTGGTAGTAGTAAGTGTTGCCGTCCCGTGCCCCAACGAAGGCATCTAAATCGCCGTCGCCGTCAATATCGACAAAGGTGGGGGAGGCGTAACTCCCCACATCGGTGAGGTTGAAGGGGTTATTTTGGGGGGCGGCAAAGGCTGGGGTGCTAGCGTTGCCGGTATTCTGGTAGTAGAAAGTGTCGCCGTTACTTCTCCCAACAAAGGCATCTAAATCGCCGTCGCCGTCAATATCGACAAAGGTGGGGGAGGCGTTATTCCCCACATCGGTGAGGTTGAAGGGGTTTGTTTGGGGGGCGGCAAAGACTGGGGCGCTAGCGGTGCCGGTATTCCGGTAGTAGTAAGTGTTGCCGTCATTACTCCCAACGAAGGCATCTAAATCGCCGTCGCCGTCAATATCGACAAAGGTGGGGGAGGCAGTATACCCCACATCGGTGAGGTTGAAGGGGTTAATTTGGGGGGCGGCAAAGGCTGGGGCGCTAGCGGTGCCGGTATTCCGGTAGTAGCGCGTGTTGCCGTCAAGTTCCCCAACGAAGGCATCTAAATCGCCGTCGCCGTCAATATCGACTAAGGTGGGGGAGGCGTAATTCCCCACATCGGTGAGGTTGAAGGGGATAGTTTGGGGGGCGGCAAAGACTGGGGCGCTAGCGGTGCCGGTATTCCGGTAGTAGAAAGTGTTGCCGTCACCTGACCCAACGAAGGCATCTAAATCGCCGTCGCCGTCAATATCGACTAAGGTGGGAGAGGCGTAAGTCCCCACAGCGGTGAGGTTGAAGGGGTTTGTTTGGGGGGCGGCAAAGGCGGGCATAGTTTTTTAATGGGTAGGGGGTCAGGGGGATTTGGGCTATTACCCTGAGTTTTGGATACTTTCAGAGCGGCTTGATTTTAGGCTGTTTGAATTTTTGGTGCGGCTATTCCCGCAGGGGGATGACATTTTTTTTATATTGTTCTATGATAGAAGGTTAACTTTAAATGTGTCAACCCCTAGCTCGGTTTGGTTTTGAAAACCGAGCTAGGGGTAAGGGTTAAGGAGAGGCATCGCGCCCAAGTGAAGTAATACTTTAGCTGTTTGAAGCTTTAGTAAAACCGAGAGACTTCTGTAACAGTTTAACGGCGATGCGCGAAGAGCCGATTCCCGTTAAATAGGGGCGCAGATGCCGATTAAGGAAGGAGAGCATTGGCTCGTTGTCTGCCGCCACTGAAAAAGTGCAATTCTCTATCTCACTGTCGATTTGCAGTTTAATTGATGCGGCTAACAAGGATATTCCTCGACCTAATTTTTGATACTTTTTTCGCACCAATAAGCTGGAGTAGCGAATAGTATTTGGGGCGACGCGGTGGGTGATCATCCAGCCGATGACTTCTCCATTATGGCACAATCCTAAACTATTGAGCGGTTCGATTCTGGATTCGTCGCTAAAGGGATTCAATGGGTTGGGATATTCCCCTTGTTGGAGAATGGCTTGGCGCTCCTGGGCGGTGATTTTGCTCCAGGGAAAAACGGTAAATGAATCGGGTAAGGGGTATTTGTGCAGCCAAGGGGCTTCGGCAATTTTTTTGGTTGTGGTTTGGGCTAATAAAAAAGTGGTTTCAGGGGGGAGCCAGCCCCTGTTTTTTAATAGGGGTTCGAGGGCTAGTGCTGTTAATTCACTGCTTTTGTAGGAGATTTCGACTCGCTGACAACCGACTTTTTTCAGTTCTTTTTCCAAATTCCCGATCAGGGTTGTGCCGATGTTTTGATGGCGATGGTTGGGAACGACGTAGCAGGAGATGATGCTGGCAGATAAGGAGGGCGGGTTCTGGGATTCGGGAAGGATTTCTGCGATCGCCATTCCTACCATTTGATGGGAAATGGCGGCGGAAATTCCTATAAGTTCGCCCTGTTTAGTTCGGGTTTGCCAGCGTTTTTGCAGGCTGGGAAAGGTGAAGGCATCGTAGGCGGAAATATTGTCGGCTGTGAGATTGTAAACAGCTTGGTATTTGACGGGATAGCGCGTTTCTTCTGGTTGACGCGGTGGGTTTAACAAGGTTGGTTTTCCAGAAGTCAGGCTTTCAAGGGCTGTTCTCACTTCGGCATTGTCGGGTTTGAGGCGCAGCGCTTCTCTCAAATAACCTTCAGCGATGGCAGTTTCTTGGCGCGAGGCGTGCAATTTTCCGAGGTTGAGATAGGCGAGATAGAAATTCGGATTGAGTTGTACTGTTTCCTCATATCCAGCTTTGGCTGCGGCGATATTCCCTTGCAATAGGTAAGCGCTGGCGAGATTGCAGCGGGTGGCTGCTAGATTGGGATTAATCTCGATGGCGCGTTGCAGCAGGGCGATCGCTTCTGGGATTTTTCCTTGTAATTGCAGGAGATTTCCTAAGTTATTGTAGGCTGGGATATAGTTGCGATCGAGGGAAATGGCTTCTTGAAAATATGCGGCTGCTTCTGCCAATTTTCCTTGTTTTTGTAAGTCCCTGCCGCGCTCGAAAGCTGCGGCTGCGGTTTCTAATTTTTCTGTGCTAACCACGGCAGGCACGAGGGATTCGCTGACTTTGACAGATGTTTCGGGGGGTTGATGAATGCCGGGTCTGATTGATATAATACTAGAACCTGGGAAAGTAACTAAACGTTCGATTTCGTCGCTTTGAAATCCTAATGCCATTGGCTGCCGCACTCCGGGCAATACAGCAATGTCAAATAATTCTTTGACGACTTCTTCAAATATCAGCGAGTGGATGATATTGCCTGTGTTTAAATCCACTACCATCAATCCGCATTGAGGTTGTTGCTGTTGGGCGGATAAGCGATCGCTTAATGCCAATCCTTGAAAATTTTCATGTCTGGGTTTGGAGAGTCCGACGATCGCATAGTTGTTATGAAATGCCAACCCTCTCACGAAACCGGGGCAGAAGGCGATCGCCTGAAATTGTCCATTTTCTACATAGCCTAATTCGCCAGTACCGGAGTTGAGTACCCACAGTTTATTCTGGTAAAATCGGGGCGAATGGGGCATGGTTAAGCCGCTACAAATGATTTCGTTAGAACGGATATCGATAATGCAGCCGCCGCCTTCTCGATGCGATCGCCAACCTGCGGGAATATCGGTTTGGGAACAAGCAGTAACGTAAGCGGGTTCGCCTTCTACCATTGCTAAACCGTTGAGGTGGCAACGATCCTCGGCGGCGAGGGAGGAAATAAACGGCGGTTGCCAGATGGGGCGAAAACTGTAGTCGCGATCGCGCGTTGCCAGACAACTAAATTGGGTATTGACAAATACCCAGTTTTGCGATTTATCTACGATGAGGTCGTGAGTATTGATATCACCGGTGGTGTAGCCGATGCGGGGAACGTAGAGTTTGTCGTACTCTAAATAATCGCCCACTTCCTCACGGCAAAGATTGTCAAATTGCCAGATTTGATAACAGGTACTCATCACGAGGCTTTCTGGGGTGGCAAATAGTCCCATCGGGCGATCGAATTCGCGATCGAAAACTGACAACCTGCCATCGGGTTTCAATCCGATCAGAAATAACCGATTGGTTTGATAGGTGGTGAAGGCGAGGCTGATTTTCTGTGCAGCCAGCCATTCATTCAAGCGTGTTAAGGCGGTAATCTGAACAATAGAACTCATAAATTGGCTTTGTAGTTAAAGATTTTTGGCTTTGCTTAATCAGGGTATGAAAAAGAACCAGGCAAAAATCCCGAAGCTTTGTGGAAAATGGTTTTTATGATTTGCATATTTAGCCGTTTATACCGTAAATCAGCAACGCCGATATAATTATCCCATTGCCTAGTTAGTATCCACCTTTTATTTGACGAATTTAGCTATGACAGAAACATCAAAATTTTATATTGTCAAACGTCCTGCGGGTAATTGCGAAATTTTGCCGTTGGCGGAGTCCTCGCAGACGATCGCGCAACTTGAAGAACAAAACCAGAGTATTATTGAAAAGTGGGGGCCTTACGATTCTGCCGAAGATGCCATCGCCCGCCGCATCGGATTAATTCGCGCCGGCAAATGCCAGCCGCAATGACGAATTACTATTACTTTCCTCCCCATCGCGAAAGCTAACGCGATATCAAATCTGTTAGCATCGGAATTATTCCTATCTCTCTTCTCATCATCTGCGTGAATCTGCGTTAATCCATTGTCATCTGCGGTTTACATTCTCTTTTTTTAACCGCAGATGAGGGCAGATTAACACAGATTAACGCAGATGAATTAGATCAATTTCGGTTGCACCGGACGAATTGCCAAAAACAGCGAAGCATTCGAGTTTAAAATCTGGGCTTTGAGCCGTAAATCTTCCCCCGAATGCTTTTGTTTGACTGAAACCCTACACAGGGTTTCTATTTAGATTTAGAAGGTGCCGCACTCGGTTTTGCTTGCGTTGCAGTCGGCTTAGGTGGCGCTGCATTCGGTTTCGACTCCGCCTTATTGTTCCCTGTTTTACCAGTAACTTGCTTTGTCAAAACTTCCATAGCTTTCGCGTACTGCGGATCGGCCGTCGTAGCAATTTTATCGCGATCGCGCCTCAATTCCTGTTTTTGAGCGTCGGTGAGTTCTACCTTAAAATCCGGTTCAATCCCGGCGTGGTTGATATCAGTACCGTTGGGAGTAAAATACTTGGCAATTGTCACCGCCAAACCGGCACCATTTCCCACGCCGCGTACTGATTGAACTAAACCTTTACCAAACGTCTTTGTTCCCACCAAAACCGCGCGTTTGTTGTCTTGCAAAGCACCGGATAGAATCTCGCTAGCACTTGCTGAACCGCCGTCTACCAGTACAACTAACGGTTTGTCTGAGATCGCTGCCTTGTTTGCGGTTTGTTTATCGGCTTCACCGACTCGATCGACCGTAGAGACGATCGTACCTTCTTTGAGCCACATCCGAGCAATTTCAATACTTCCGTACAGCAACCCGCCTGGATTGGAACGCAAGTCTAAAATATAGCCCGTCACCTTTTTCTGTTCCAAATCCTTAATTGCCGATCGCATTTCCGATGCAGCATTCGCACTGAACTGATTTAAGCGAATATAGCCGATTTCTCCGATGGGAGTTTTCTGCACCGACTTCCGCACTGGATGAATTTCAATTTTAGCGCGTTTCAGCTTAAATTCTAATTCCTTGCTTCCCCGCAAAATAGTCAGCGTCACCTCAGTATTCACCTGACCGCGAATCAAACTTACTGCTTGATTCGTATCCATGCCTTCTGTGCTCTTGCCGTCAATCTTAGTAATGATATCTTTTGCTAGAATCCCAGCAGTAAAAGCAGGGGTATCTTCGATCGGCGAAATCACCACCAACTTCTTAGTTTCCTCATCTTGAGTCAACTGAATCCCAACTCCTGTCAGTTCCCCAGAAGTTTCAACCTGCATATTTCTGAACTCTTGAGGGTCCATAAACCGCGTATAAGGATCGTCCAGCTTCTTCAGCATTTCCCGAATTGCTTTGTAAGCTTCCTCGTCGCTGGTATAAGTCCGGTTCAAATAATCATTCCGCACCGCTTTCCAGTCAACCTGGTTAAAAGTGCCATCCACATAACTTTTGTCAATAATCTGCCAAACTTCATCAACTAACTCTTTAGGGCTTCCCCGAAAAGAAGCCAGAGATTTAGAACTGCAACCAGTGTTCGCAAGAGTTACAGCAGTGAGTACCACTGCTGCTGCACTTAGAACAAGCCCTCGTTTTGTTATAACCATTTGTCTGACGCGCGGGAGGAAAAGAGTTCAGAATAATTACGCTCAATCTAACACAGGCAAGGCCGGCTCGCAGTTGACGTACATATATTATTCAACTTGGCCGAGTTCTATTCAGGGCGGGCTAGAAGCCCAACCCCTACTTCCCACAAGAAACTTGATGTTTTGTGGAACAGGCATCTTGCCTGTTCTTCGGGGGCTAAGGATCAACCCAGCGATCGTCCGATTTAATCAAGTCAATCAATTCTGCCACGCCTCGGTCTTCTGGCACTTTCTTAATTTCTTCCCGGCCCCGGTACAGCGAAATATAACCCGGTTGCTTCCCGACGTAGCCGTAATCAGCATCAGCCATTTCTCCCGGGCCATTGACAATACAGCCCATTACTGCTATGTCCAAACCCGTGAGATGCTTCGTCGCCTCTCTCACTTGGTGTAACACTTCCTCTAAATTAAACAAAGTGCGACCGCAGGAAGGACAAGCGACATACTCAACCATCGTTTTCCGCAGTCCCAAGGCTTGCAGAATGCTGTAGCAAACGGGAATCTCCTTTTCAGGGGCCTCTGTCAGGGAGACGCGGATGGTGTCACCGATACCGTCAGCTAACAAAGGTGCGAGGCCTGCGGTGGATTTGATGCGGCCGTATTCGCCGTCTCCTGCTTCGGTGACGCCCAAATGCAGCGGGTAATCCATGCCGAGTTCGTCCATCCGGTGCACCATCAAGCGGTAAGCAGCAACCATCACGGGCGCGCGGGAGGCTTTGAGGGAAATTACGATGTTTCGGAAGTCGAGGGATTCGCAAATTTTGATGAATTCCAGGGCCGATTCCACCATGCCTTCGGGGGTGTCGCCGTAGGTAAACAGCATCCGTTCGGCGAGGGAACCGTGATTGACGCCGATTCGCAAAGCTTTGCCTTGGTCGCGCAGGGAAATCACCAGAGGTTCCAGGGTTTCGCGGATTTTTTCGCCAATTTCGGCGAATTCGCTGTCGGTGTATTCGCTTCTGTCGGCTTTCGGCTTCTCGAACACGTAAAGTCCGGGATTGATTCTCACTTTGTCTACGTGTTTGGCGACTTCTAGGGCAATTTTCATGCCGTTGTGGTGGACATCGGCGACGAGGGGCACGGGTTGGTAGGTGGCGTGCAATTTTTGCTTGATTTCGGCTAATGCTTTAGCGTGGGCCATGCTGGGCACTGTAACGCGGACGATTTCGCAGCCTATCTCGTGCAAGCGCCGAATTCCTGCGACTGAACCGTCGATGTCGAGGGTGTCTTCGTTAATCATCGATTGTACGACGACGGGGTTGCCGCCGCCGATGGTGACGCTACCGACTTTGACTGGTCGGGTTTTGCGGCGTTTGATGGTGGTGTCGAAAATCGGTTGGCTAGATGCGCTTTTAGTTGGATTTGGTAGAGTTTGCATAAGTGATTGCTAGTGTTCTGTTACCAAGCTCTATAAAATTCTGTTTCCTATTTTTCAGGTTGCCATAGAAAGGGTCTGTTTGGACAAAGAGGTTTTGGGATTTAGGAATTGGGATAAAAATGCTCGCCTACCTCCCACTCACATGATGTCGGTTGGGTTCGTCGTGTTACGCAGGCATCACCGGGAACGCGAAGATAGGTTAATGAAGATTTTGGCTGCAATTTCTCGTTAGAATATAAGTTAGAATATGACAAAATTATATAAATACTTTGGAGTTTTCAGCAGTTATGCCAGATGAAACGATTAGGATTGTGACCAGCGATATTCCGGGCGAGTCGCCTCAAATTGAGCCGGATGTTCCCCTCAAATCTGAGCGGGGAGTAGACTACACTAAGTTGCGCGATTTACTGGCAACTCGAAAATGGAAAGAGGCGAATCGGGAAACGGAAATAAAAATGCGGGAAGCAGCGGGGGGTCCATATCTCGATCGATTCCCCTGTGAAGACTTACGAACTATTGACCAACTTTGGGTAAAATACAGTAACGGAAGTTTCGGCTTTTCGGTGCAGAAACGCATCTATGAAAGTCTGTGGGAGCGGAGGCATCCCACGGATGATGAGCAGGAAATTGAGGAAATTTTTGGCCAAGGATTAGGTTGGGTTTGGTGGCATCCTTGGTATGATGTTTGCACCTCCCGGGTCGAGGAGGGAACACCTCCGGAACACCTCCCGGACGCGGAAGGACACCTCCCAACATACTGCCGTAGCGGGACGGATAATTCAGCAAACGTTGATTGTCACAGGTTCCACACTCTACGGAAGCGCCTCGATACTTGTAGAGTTTAACATCTAAGCGTTTCAGGTTTTCATAAAGATTTATTACAAAGGCAAAAACCACGAAACCACGCCAGTTCTACGTTTCCGATACCTGGCACTGCTGACCGGACTCGGCTAAAATGCTACCAGCAACTTGTGGGTTGTAACAATTAGCGAAGATAAATTTTTCTGCCACCGCCAAAATTTCTGGGTCTTCCGCCTCCCACTCTCCCCAAGGCAAACTCATCTGTCCCGGTGAAGCCTTTTTCGACTTTCCCTTAACTTTCAACCCCACTAACAAACGACTTCCCCAATGATTTTTTGACTCAGGTTTCGGTTTTGGGCGATACTTCTTGCAAAATTTGCGGTAGGCTGCGGCACATTCATCTAAAGTTTTACCCAAAGCCAAAAACGCCGGATGCCATTGAGTAATCCCATCATCACTAAGCCTGTCGTGAATGCCATAATTGCTGAAATCATAAAAAAATCCTTGCTGCATTCCGGCCGCTTTCGGATTAGCATGAATGTAGCGCAAAGTATTTAAAGCTCTACGCTTGTCAGTATTAGCAAAACCTGTACTGTGATAGCGTTTTTCCCAGAAATGTCCTGTACGGTTGAGCATCCGGTTAAAACACATAGCAGTGTACCAATTTAACCAGTGCATAATTTTAGGTAAATCTTCCGGTAGAGTTGGTTCTAGGAGATACAGCGGATTCCAGGTTTATGAAGTACAGTAGCAGCAGCTTGTAAACCAGTTTTTAAAGTGCTTAATATTAACCAA
>NZ_JAUBQX010000009.1:0-162555 GCF_036701505.1 Microcoleus sp. Pol11C2 | reverse complement strand
GGCTTAACTGCTTATCAAGCTATTCAACAAGCCCTCTCTATTCATGGCTCCCTTTTTTCCCCTAGTTGAGCAATTACGACTAAGGTGGGTGAGAAGCCAAACCCTAAATAAGCGTTATAAGTACGAAATTATGACGCACCCTACAATTTGATTTCCTTGTCAAAGCGAGCGTAACTCCTGATTCTGTCTATAATTATAAACACCATGCAAGTTCGCTGTATTGCCAATACAGGTAATGAACTCCCTGAAAGTTACCTCAAATCTGAGTTCTATTTTACGAAAGAAGTGGAATTTCCCCTAACACTTGGCAAGGAATATGTTGTCTACGCTCTTTACCAATCGCAGGGTAATGTTTGGTACTATATTTGTGACGATAACTACACCTCTTATCCCATGCACAATCCTGCACCGCTGTTTGAGGTGTTTGATAGTAGGGTTTCTAAGTATTGGCGGTTTGAACTAGCACCGAATGGGCGGTTAGAGATTGCTTTTGAGCAGTGGTTTACTGACCCTTGTTTTTATGATAAGCTGACGGATAGGGAAGAGGCAGAGGTTGAGATTTTTGAGAAGGTTAAGGAATTGAGGGATGCGGAGGATTTTGCTTGGCCTCCGCTGGATGTTGCCGTTGAGAGGTTGCGGGAAACTGTCAGTGTTTGAGTTGGGAAAGTGGGATAGTAAATTGATTTTGTTAACCAGCTTGACTCACACACCTCCAAAGAGTATAAAATATCAAGTAGCAGAATCTTGTGAAATAAAATGGACGAAAAAGTTGAAATCAATAGAACCTATGAGACACTAGACGGCGATGATGATGTTTTGTTATTGGGTCAAGCTACTTTTACGGTACGCCGATTTAAAGAGCTAGCCTCCAGTAAGTTTAACAAGGTAATGCTTCAGACTTATGTAGCAGAAACTAACCAACGTGAGAAATCGATAATTCAGTGGATACAATATCTGTCGATTAACGAAGAAACACAAATTATGGGAGGGGATATAAACTGGAAATCGCCTCAAGAAGGAATTGATTGTCAAATTCTAAAAATTGGTTCCAAGGGTTGGCAAAAAGGAAAGCTTCAAATAGAACTTAATCAAACTTTGCAGTCTTGGCAAACGCAGGTCTGTATAAAGTTTGCTCCTGATGAACCACCAGAGCAAAAATCGCCTCTAGATGATATCAGGCAATCCGAGGAATACAAAAAACTGAGCAATAACAACTGACAGCCCGATCGCGATTACAATACAATAATCGATCGCACTTATATCTGAACCTGAGCTTTTAAACCGCAGATGGGGGCGGATGTACGCTGATGTACGCTGATGTTTTTTTGGGAGGGACTCATGGTAAATGTAGAAGATTATGTCGATCGCACCGCTGAACTGATAAACTTACCGTTAGACCCGGAACACCGCCCCGGTGTTGTGGTAAACTTCGAGAGAATAGCTGCGATCGCCCGACTCGTTACTGAGTTTCCTTTACCCCCAGAAGTAGAAGTCGCGCCGGTGTTTGAACCTTAGATTTTTAACCGCAGATGAGGGCAGATGAACGCAGATGAACGCAGATGTTTTTTAGAGAAGGCTGATGCGGTTGCTACGGCAGCGGCGGTTAAATTTGGTAAGATTACGGCTACAGTGGCGGTAAATGCTGCTTTGGAACGGATTGCTGTTAAGGATAAAGCTTTTAATTGCTTTACTGCAATCACTGCATCAAGCGCACTCGCAGCAGCCGAAAAAATAGATAATTCCATCGCAAATAACGAAAACCCAGGCCCTTTAGCAGGCGTTCCCTTCGCTGTTAAAAACCTGTTCGACATCGGCGGAATTACCACCCTAGCAGGGTCAAAAATCAACGCTGACAATCCTCCGGCTACCCAGGACGCGGCGGTGGTCGCCCGACTCAAACAAGCCGGGGCTGTCCTCGTAGGTACTCTCAACATGGACGAGTACGCCTACGGTTTCGTCACCGAAAACAGCCACTACGGGCCGACTCGCAATCCCCGCGATACTGCGCGCATCGCCGGCGGTTCCAGCGGCGGTTCCGCAGCAGCAGTCGCCGCCGGTTTTGTACCCTTCACTCTCGGTTCTGATACTAACGGTTCCATCCGCGTACCGGCTGCTTTGTGTGGTGTCTTTGGCTTTAAGCCTACTTACGGCCGTTTGTCGAGGGCTGGCGCTTATTTATTTTCGAGTAGTTTGGATTGTGTCGGGCCGTTTGGGCGATCGATCAGAGATATGGCGCTGCTGTACGATATCCTGCAAGGCCCTGATTCTCGTGACCCAGTTTGCACTCAACGCCCGCCAGAACTTTGTTCGCCGCAGTTAAATCAAGGCATCGAAGGATTGCGAATTGCTGTTGCTGACGGGTATTTCGCCACAGGGGCCGAACCGGAAGCAATGGAGGCTGTAGAAATAGTTGCTAAAGCCTTGACAAATGTCTTGGATTGTGGTAATGGTACAGAAAAAACAACAAACCCCCCAAAAATAGGGGGGCTTGCAACTGTCCGCATACCGGAATCCGATCGCGCCCGGGCTGCGGCATTTATCATTACCGCTTGCGAGGGGGGAAATTTGCATTTAGACAATTTGCGATCGCGCCCTCAAGACTTCGATCCGGCGACGCGCGATCGCTTTTTAGCGGGAACCCTGATCCCTGCGACTTGGTACTTGCAAGCCCAGAGGTTCAGACAGTGGTACCGCGATCGAATTCGCGAAATATTCCAACACACAGACATCATCCTCGCACCCGCAACCCCGATAGCTGCCCCTGAAATTGGCGTCGAGAAAATGGTAATAGCCGGACAAGAAATCTTAGTGCGTCCCAATCTCGGACTTTTCACCCAACCCCTATCATTTATTGGCTTGCCCGTTCTTTGCGTGCCCGTACAGCGGCCCGGCGCTTTGCCCTTGGGGGTACAAATTATTGGTGCTCCCTACAGCGAAGCGGTGATTCTCCGAGTCGCTGCGGTACTAGAATCGCAAGGCATTATATCTGCCGAATCAATTTAGTGCTAATAATTCTAGGGCTTGTTATTGCGGTGAAAGCGTCTCTTAGTCCTTCTGGCAATAGCTTTGCGCTTCTGCTTTTCCAACGGAGTTTCAAAGTGGCGGTGCTTTCTCATGTCGGGGAAAATACCCGCTTTAGAAACTTGTCGCTTAAACCGTCGTAGGGCTGACTCAATCCCTTCATTTTCGCCTATTACAACTTGGGTCATTATTTCTCCTTAGTGTTTGTCAGATCAAGTTTTATCATATCAAGGTTTTTGACCGCGCGACCTGTTGAAGGTCGGGCGATCGGCCAAAACCCCAAAATTATAGCAAATCCGCTGCCATCACTGCTCTTGATTCTTTAGTCCGCGCAGGTGGACTTTGTATGTCAAGGCGCCAATTATATTCGCGCGGTTCCATCGGTTTGGGCTATCAACTGATTTTCCTGCCGCAGGTAAGCTTGAATAAACGGGTCTAATTCGCCGTTCATTACATCTGCGATGGCGGTTGTTTCCACCCCAGTACGCAAATCCTTGACCATTTGGTATGGGTGAAAAACATAATTGCGAATTTGGTTGCCCCAAGCCGCCTCCACCATATCGCCGCGAATCTCGGCAATTTCCGAAGCCCGCTGTTCCTTAGCAATCACCAACAGCCTCGCCTTGAGTAATGCCAAAGCTTTTTCCTTGTTTTGCAACTGACTGCGTTCTTCTGTACAGCGGACGGCCAAACCCGTAGGAAGGTGAACGATGCGGACTGCGGTTTCTACCTTGTTAACATTTTGCCCGCCCTTGCCGCCCGCGCGGGAAGTAGTGACTTCCAAATCTTTTTCGGGGATGTCCAACTGTACGGATCGATCGAGAATTGGCATCACTTCGACGCCAGCAAAACTGGTTTGACGCTTGTCGTTAGCATTAAAAGGCGAAATTCTGACCAAGCGGTGAGTGCCTTTTTCCGATCGCATATAACCGTAAGCGTAGCGGCCGACAATTTCCAAAGAAGCAGATTTAATACCTGCTTCCTCTCCCTCGGAAATTTCCATTAAATGTACTTTGTAACCTTGACTTTCCCCCCAGCGGGTGTACATCCGCAGCAGCATTTCGGCCCAATCTTGAGCATCTGTGCCGCCGGCCCCGGCGTTAATCGTCAAAACAGCGCCGCCTTCGTCGTAGGGCCCGGATAGTAATTGTTGCAGTTCCCACTGGTCAAGTTCGCGGGTTAACTGAGAAAGACTCGATGAGGCTTCTTGGAACAGGGACTCGTCGGCTTCTAACTCCAGCAGTTCTAAAATAGCTTTAGCATCTTCCAAGCTCGTTTGCCAGCCGCGATATTGGTCTAAATGAGATTTTAAGTCATTCAGTTCTTGGAGAGTTTCTTGAGCTCGATCTTGGTCGTCCCAAAATGCTGGTTGGGCGCAGATTTGCTCTAAGTCTTGAATTTTGGCTGTAAGTGCGGGGATGTCAAAGATAGTCCTGGGTTGTACCCAGTCGATCGGACAATGTTTCGATATTGTGTTTGATGTCTAGAACTTCCACTGTGAGTTCTCCTAGTTGTGGGGTGTATTGTTGATTTTAGCTGAAATTTCGACATTTCAGCAATTAATCCGTGTATCTGTGTCTAAATCCGTGTCGTGCCTTCCTTCTTATATATACTGCGAACCTGTTGAATTGAAAGTTTTACCGCATTCGTGAGCGCATACGTCCAACCTTTTAGAACAGGAAAAACTTTTTGTGAGGTCTTCGCGAAACCAATCTCTGGCGATCGCATCTTTCACCGATTGAGTTCTGAGAGAATTAAACCCCTTGCCATACTGTTCAATTAAAGCCAGAAATTGCGGTCGGTAAGTGTGGTTGTAAACAGCGTATTTAGTATGGCTTACCCAACAGCAAGGCCAGAGTTCCGCTTCAAAACTAATGAAAATTTCTTGGCTGGCTTGAGTTTGACAGCTAATTTCTACATTGCGGTAGTAATTATTTAGGCTACCAAATTTTTCTACAGCTTGGATAAATTGGTCTCCCTGGGGATTTTTATATTGTTCCAAGGATGGGGGTTGGAGTTCTTCGCTGGCTGGCTTTGATGGGACGACCGGAGTTTGAGCTGGTGCTTGAGAGGTTTCGATAGCTATAGCTTGATACCAAGCATAATTTGCTTTTTCTGGTTGCCCCAACTGCGTCAAAACTTTAGCTAAATTTCGATAAGCTCCGGCAAAATTGGGTTTAAGCTCGATCGCCTTTTGGTAATAAGCACTAGCTGGCTGCCACTGTTGCTGTTGAGCATAAAGACTGCCTACATTAGCATAAACTTCTGGAAAATTAGGCTGAATTTTGAGTGCCTTGGCGTAACAATCTGCTGCTGCTTGCATCTTCCCCAAACCTTGAACAGCATTGCCTAAAGTTTTCCAGGCTGCTGCAAAATTAGGCTGAATTTTCAGGGCTTGTTGGCTGGCTGCGATCGCCTCTGAGAGCTGTCCTTGTTTCAAACAGTCCTCAGCTTGTCGGTGCAACCCAACAGCGGTCTGTGTTTGATTTTGAGGGGCTGACGCATTAGTTGTTGCTGGTTGGTTGGGGCGCTCGCTCTTAGCATCTACCTGAGAGTTTTCTGCCTTCGGGGGTTGTTGATTTGCGGACTCTTTGTCATAAATCTCTTTCGCCACAAAACGAGAGGTAGCTTTCGGTACAAACTCGACAAATCCTAGTTGTTGGGCTAAATCCCGTGCTGCTTCTACTTGGTGCTGGTTGTGTTCAAATATCAAGTAATGCCATACAGCTTTTCCGCCTGCTTGGATAAAGGCATTAACCGACTGCATTATCCTGTCCCAGTTGGTATTTTGGCGGTAGATGCTGTTAGTATCGGCCAACCCGTCGATACTAAAAATTACGCGATCGTGTTCTCCTGTCATCGCCTTTGCCAGGGCTTGCCACCAGTCGGGGTTTCGTCCGCTACCATTGGTGTACAGGCTGATATGAGGAACTCCCATGCGGTGCAAATACTCGATCGCCGGAATTGTGGTATTGCTAGTCATAGCATCGCCGTAGTTGCCGCACATATACACCAAATCCAACTGAGAGCAAAACTCTTGTGGGAAAATTCTCTCAATATCCTCCATCTTTAATTCCGCCCCCGGCAAAATCGGGTTGTCGGTGCGGGGACACTGCGGACAAGCTGCATTGCACCTGGAGGTAATTTCTACACTGACTATCCTAATATCTTCATATTTTAAGTACATGAGTTTTCCCCAATTAATTTGTGATTAATATTGCAATCGCGATCGACACAATTAGATAGCAAGAGTTTTGATTGAGTGATTAAAAACTAAAATTATACCTTATGTCGGCCGACTGTGAATAGGATATAAGTTTTTTGTATGAGGGACAGAGGAGGCGATGACGATTATCTTAATTCCAAATCTTAATAAAAAAAAACCGCGGCCGGATGTCGATCGAGCCGCGGTTTTTTTTAAGCTAAAGTTTCAATTAATCGCGGCTGTTGATAGCAATCAGCAGGCGCAGAATGAAAATGAACAAGTTGATGTAGGTCAAGTACATCGACAGAGCGGCGGGCAAATACTGATCGTCGCGGTAGCTGCGGGGTAATATGTAAAAATCGACGATCGCAGCGCCGGCAAATATAAACACGCCGATGCCAGAAATGCCAATTTCCAACCAGGTTGGGGTGTAGATGCCAAATAGAGAGAGCAGAAACTGACCGCCAACGACGACTAACAAAGCAATCACACCTAAACTGATAGTTTTGGTGAGGGCCATGCCGTCTTGTTCAGAAAGGTTGGAGCCAATTTGGCGGGCGGCGATAAAGGTAATGCCGCATCCGAGGGCTGCAAAAGCGATGCCGGAGATGCCGACGCCTTGGGTTCTGAGGGCTGTAAATACCAATCCGCTGAGAGTGTAGCCGGAAAGCAGGCTGTAGGTTGCCAGCAGGGGCAAAGCGGTGTTTTTGTTGCCTTGTTCGGCGGCACCGCGGGCGATGAAGAAGAGAATTAATTCTACGACGATCGCAGCAATGAAGGTGGGAAAGAAGATCCCAGGATAGTTGCGGATCACTCCCAGGCCCCCGTAGGTGCCGACAGCAGTTAAGACAAGTCCGCCGCCCACGAAGGGGAGAGCGTTGGAGATGACGTTGGGGCCTACCAGCGCGTGGTTTTTGGCCTCGCGCACGGCTTCGCGGAAATTGCTAGTGTTACTCACGAGGATTTACCTAATTTTGGCTGAGAATTGCTATCTATCATTTTGACAGCTTTACACTTAGTTTGCAAAATCTGAAATAGTTTAAAGATTTGATAAAGAACGGGGGTGAAATCACTCCAAACCCGGGATCGATTGTTTATAATCGACTGCGTACAGGTCTGTGCCGTGTCGCTGTCTCGCACCGTTGCGCCTCGCTGCAAAGCTATAGAGTTTAAAGGGCCGGCGCTATCTGCTGCCAAGGGCTAGCTTAAAGTCGATCAAATCACAGATAGCTGAAGTCAATCAATTTTGGAGGGGGGATTTACGATTGGGGATCATGGAGTATATGCTAGAGGCAGGGGCCACAGTTGATTTTAGGTTTTTGATTTGCGACTTAGTTGAAACTAGGGACCAGAAACTTCAATAATCTAAAATATAAATAAAATCTAAAATCTAAAATCTAAAATCTAAAATCGGTTCCGTTAATTGCTAAGGTAGCTCAGACAGAGGATACCGATAAAATTAATGAAAAGCTCGAGTTCTATCGACAAACTGCTAAATAGGTAATGTCCAATGCCCAGATTTTTTGAGCGCAAATTATTGCCCCCTACAGCCGGGATTTTATTGGCTGCCGCCGCCGTTATTTCCAGCGGTCAAGCTGCAGTTGCAGCTAATGTCCGAGCCGTTTCTACCGCTGCTTCATGGCAGGGTTCAGAAAATTTGCTGCTGGCTCAGACCGGTCAACTCCCCCAAGGTACAACTTCTTCAACGCCGAACCGGGGGACGGCAAACCGCGTACCTCTTCCCGTAAGAATTCCTGAGCCTTCGACGGTGGTAGGGTTGGGTTTAGTTGCGGGTTCGCTGGCGCTGAGTCGCCGGAGAGTGAGAGTTAAAAATTAGACTTTTGGCCAAAAGTCTAATTTTTGGATTTTTAACTGCAGATAAACGCGAATAAACGCAGATAAATGTGGCTATCAGGATTTTAGCCGATCGCGTCGCGCAGAGCATTTTTAGTCATAGCTGCGATCGACTGTTCGGTAGCTTTGGGCAAGTGATAGTATTTCCCTCCAGAAGTCTTGGCCAATTCCTTCGCAAAGCCAGTCGAAATAAACTTGCTTTCGGTATCAATCACCAGCAACTGCATTCCCAACCCGCGAATTTTGGCAGCAATTTCTAACAATTCCTGCTTAATATCAGGCTTTTCTCCATCTACAATCGGTTCGCCCAAAGAACGAGCCAAAGGAATATTGCCGCGTCCGTCAGTAATGGCGACAATCGCAACTTGACCAATATCTCCAGACTGCCGCGCGTTGACTCCCACCCGCACTGCTTGAGTCAAACCGTGGGCCAGGGGGGAACCGCCTCCGCAGGGCAACCGTTCCAAACGCTTGCGGGCCAAGGCTATCGAACGAGTCGGCGGTAGCAGCACTTCTGCTTGTTCCCCGCGAAAGGGAATGAGAGCAACTTGGTCGCGGCTTTGATAAGCTTCTGTGAGTAGCTGCATGACTGCGCCTTTGGCCGACTGCATCCGGTTGAGGGCCATCGAACCCGAAGCATCGACGACAAATACGACTAAAGCTCCAGCTTTTCTGGCCAAGCGCTTCGCTCGAATGTCTCCCTGTTCCACAAATACACGGCGCTGAACCCCCTCTTGCCCCCCCTTGCTAAGGGGGGGTTGGGGGGCGTTAGAACTCCTGTCGCGGCGGGCTTTTTGGTAGGGTGCGGCGGCTCTGAGGGTGGCGTCAACGGCGATGCGGCGGACGGGGCCTTTGGGTAATACTGGCTTGACGTAACGGCCTCTATCTTCCGAGAAAATGGTGCTTCTACTGCCCGATTTGCCTTGGCGGCTGGCGGCTTGGGCGAAGAAAAGCACGCTGGGGTCGAGAATTACCCCTTCGGGGTCGAAGAGAAATTCTTCGGGAATGGTATCTTTTTCTGGTTCTTCTTCAGGTTCCGGGTTGTCTTCATCCTCTTGGTCTTCTTCGTCTTCTTGCTCGTTTTCTGGTTCGTCTTGTTCTTGTTCTGACTGCTTTTGGGGAGGCGGTGGGGGGGGAGGAGGAGGAGAGTTTTCGTCTGGGGGAGTTTGGATGATGGTGGCGCGGGGTACGATAACTAATTCTACGGCGCGGCGCAAATCTTCGGCGTTAACTTCTGTGCGTCCCTCGATGGCGGCGGCGGCTTTGGCGACGCGGACTGCGAATATTTCGGCGCGGTGTCCTTGAACGCCACCCCGGATGGCTTCTTCTACTAAGTAGGCAATTTGTTCGCGTTTAATGCTGACATCTTTGAGCCATTCTCTGGCTAGGATGATTTGGGTTTTGAGGTTGTCGGTATCTTCGCTGTATTGATTGAGAAATTCTTGGGGGGAGCTGGAGTAGGATAAAGCTTGTTCTACTGCATAGACTCTTTCTTCTAGTTCGAGTGCTGCGTCGGCTGAAAGTACGATCGCGATGCGATCGAGCAAATGTTCTCTCAGCGGCCCTTCTTCGGGGTTGTAGGTGGCGATAAATAGAGGTTTGCAGGGGTGTTGAAAGCTAATGCCTTCGCGTTCTATTTGGTTGCGCCCTTCGGTTAATACTGTTAGCAATTGGTTGGAAATGTTGTCATCGAGGAGGTTAATTTCGTCTACATAAAGTACGCCTCGATTTGCTTGGGCTAAGAGTCCGGGTTGAAATACGGTTTGACCGAATTTCACTGATTGTTCGACATCGACTGAACCTAAGAGTCTGTCTTCGGTGACACCCAAAGGAATTTGAATGAATGGTGTGGGAATTATTTCAGTAGTTAAGGAATTAGTATCGGTGGTGTGGGCATCTGAGCGGCCATTTTCTGCTAACAAGCCTGATGCCTGTTCTGCAACAATTTCATTAGGTTCGGCGTTGCAAAAAGAATCTTTAACAATTTCAATGGGTGGCAGTAATGAGTGCAAGGCGCGGGCCATTACTGATTTTGCTGTCCCGCGGCGGCCTGCGATCGCAACTCCTCCCAATCCGGGATCGACTGCTGCTAACAGCAGAGCTAATTTGATTGCTTCTTGCCCGACTACGGCGGTTAGGGGAAAGGCTGTGGTGGAAGGGCTAAGGTTGGCTGCGGGCATAGGATTTTCGGATGTAAAAATTTGAACTTAATGTTTAGCTTACTTCTTGGAGTATTTTAACTTCTTGCGGCAGAATCACGGTAAAAGTTGAGCCGACTCCTATTTCTGATACTAACTCGATTTTGCCTTGCAGCAGCGTGACGAGCCGCGATACTATTGCTAATCCCAGACCAGTGCTTTCGGTGGGAAAGAGCTGTTTGGCTGCTTCTCCTGCTTGAAAGAAGGGGTCAAAGATGCGCTTTGTATCTTCCGGGGCGATGCCAATGCCGGTATCTGTAATTGCGATCGCCCACTTTCCGTCTCCAGCAGGGTGGCAACTTAATTCGATGCTACCAGATTCTGTATAGCGAATGGCATTGCTCAGCAGGTTAGTCAGAATTTGTTGCAGCCGCTGTGCGTCGGCGATTACTTGTCTTGGGGCGCAGTCGCTGGTAACAGTGAGGTTTAATCCTTTAGCATCAGCAATTGGCTGCATCATTTCTGCTACGGCGTTAATTACAGATTGTACATTAGTCGGCCGCAGGTTAAGTTTAATTTTTCCCGCATCGGCGCGAGAAAGTTCTAGTGTGTCATTAATCATGCGAAGCAAGTGTCTGCCGTTACGCAATACTCGCTCGATGTGTTCGATGCCGGGGAGAGTATCTTTGACTTGAGATTGCCATTTTTCTTTTCGCAGGAATAGTTCGGAATAACCAATAATTGAGTTGAGAGGAGTTTTAAGTTCGTGAGCCAAATGGTAGACGTTTTCTTGATGGACGCTGACCAGGCGAGAGAGTTCTTGATTGGTGAGTTGTAACTGAGTTTGGATTTGTTGAAGTTCCTGCAGCCTCTGAGCGACGTAGCTGTTGAAACACTGAGCAATTGCTTCGTCTACTACGGCATCTATCAGCCTAAAAGCTCTGAATACGTCGGCAGTGGTTCCTGCTAGCAATTCTGATTCTAACTGCGAGAATATTACTTGACGTAATAAGTGGTATTCCCGGGCTACTTCTGCAGCGTCGTAGCCTTGTTCGGCTCTGAGAAATCCGTGATCTAAACTAGCTTCAATTAATAGTTTTATTTCGCTGTTTTGATATTGGGAAAGCACTGTGGCCATCGCCGCCAGCAGGTGAGGTATGTGATTTTCGATTGCTGAGTGCGGTAAGGCGTCAGCGCTTTCAATTTTCCGATCCTGACGAACTGCTTCAATCCAGTTCTGGACGATAATATCGGTTTTTTCGGCGAGCACTTGGCTGTAGTCCATAATGTCTGCGTGGGGGTTGAGTTTGGCAGAGATTGCCCATGCTTCATTGTAGTTGAGCGCTCGCCCGAGCGCCATACCAAACTTTGGGCAAGGGCGACCCTGCCAAAAGAAGTAGTTTTGAGGTGATTTTTCCCTGTGCTGGAGAGCTCTTGATGAGTCGCTCCCAGCTTGTTGCTGGCAAAATCAGCACTTAAATTTATTGACAGAATAGCCAGAAAGTAGTATATTCACTCGAACCAAGAGTTTTTAATTTTTAAGTTTTATTTTTTTCAGGGGACTAAATGGAAACAGTGCAAGCTGCGATCGCTGCAACAACATTTATATGTGTAGTTTTCTTAATAATTACAGAATGGATACACCTCACAGTTGCGGCATTTCTGGGAGCGGTGATTCTGGTTTTTACCCACGTGATGACGTTAAACAACGCGATCGAATATATCGGTCGGAGTCACGCCACGCTGGGCTTATTTTTCGGCGTCATGGTAATGGTGAGAGCCTTTGAGCCTACCAAAGTATTTGAATACTTGGCAACTCAAATTGTGCTTTTGGCTAAAGGCAAAGGCAAAAATCTCTTGCTGGGTATTGTCGCAATTACTACGCCAATTTGTTCTGTTTTGCCCAATGCCACGACAGTCATGCTGCTAGCACCATTAATTCCGCCCATGGCAGAAGAACTCGGTGTAGATTTTGTGCCGTTACTGATTTTAATGGTATTTGTAGCTAACAGTTCGGGACTGCTGACCATCGTGGGCGATCCGGCGACATTCATTGTCGGCGATGCTATTAACATGAGCTTTGCAGATTACCTGGTAAAGTTAAGTTTTGGGGGGGTAATTGCCGTAGCAGTCATATTAGTTATGTTACCTTGGCTGTTCCGCGAAATTTGGCACAAAAACTTAGATGATTTGGAACATTTGCCGCGCCCAAAAATCAATCACCCCCGAGTTTTAGCAGTGGGTGGCTTAATTATAGCTTTCGTGCTGACATTTTTTGTCATAGGAGAGTCTCTGCCCGTGCCTATTTCACCGGCAGCGGTTGCTTTGTTGGGGGCTGCTTTGGCAATGCTTTTAGCTCACCATTCCCAAATTGATTCTGTTAATAATATTTTGCGGGATTTAGATTGGAGCACGCTGCTATTTTTTATGTCTATCTTTGTGCTGATTGGCGGTTTGGAAAAAACGGGAGTAATCGGCAGTATATCTGGAATATTAGCAGTAATTTTAGGTAAGAATATTTTTCTGGGTTCTTTAGTTTTGTTATTTTTTGTGGGTTTGATGTCGAGCGTGGTGCCAAATATTCCGCTGGTAGTAGCGATGGTGCCGCTGCTAAAACAGTATGTAGTCAATATCGGACTCGCACCGGCAGAGGTGCTGGCTCCGGATTTTGCAGGGCAGTTTCCACCTGCTGTGCTGCCGCTTTTTTATGCGATGATGTACGGAGCAACTTTAGGCGGAAACGGCACTTTGGTAGGAGCTTCTTCTAATATAGTCGCTGCGGGAATTTCTGAACTGCACGGGCGCCGGATTTCTTTTCAAACTTTTCTGCGTTACGGGCTGCCTGTGATGGCGGTGCAATTAATAACTGCTGCTATTTATGTAACTATTCGGTTTCTGATTTGAAGAAGTCATTAGTTGGCAGTTGGCAGTTGGCAGTCAACAGTCATTAGTCAACAGTCAACAGTTAACAGTAATCTAAACTCCATCCAATTCTAAGGGAAAAATTACAGTGAAGGAGGAGCCAACTCCTACTTCAGAAACTAATTCGATTTTACCTTGCAAGAGGTTGACTAATCGAGCGACAATTGCTAGCCCTAAGCCGGTACTGTCAGGAATGCCAGAGATCAGGGAGTTGTCGGCTCGAAAGTAGGGTTGAAAAATCCGATCGCAGTCATCAGGAGCAATACCAATTCCTGTATCTGAGACCGTTACTGTCCAATATTTATCTGGCAAAAGTTCGCTTTTTATTGTAACAGTACCGGCTGTGGTGTAGCGAATGGCGTTGCTGGTTAAGTTAGTGATAATTTGCTGCAAGCGCAAGCAATCTGTCACCACTTGATCGTCTGAGAGATGGCACTCCACAGCTATCTCTAAACCTTTGGCTTTCGCTAAAGGCTCGATTATTTCAACAACCGTGGCGAGTACATCTGGCAGTCTGATTGGAGCTAGCTGTAACTTTATTTGTCCGGCTTCGTACCGCGAAATTTCCAGAGTATCGTTGATCAATCTCAGCAACAGTCTGCCACTGTTGAGGACTCTATCAATATGTCCTATATTGGGAACAGAACCTTTAATTTCGGAATAGTTTTGTTGCTGGCGCAAAAACAAATCTGAGTAGCCGATAATAGAGGTGAGGGGAGTTTTTAATTCGTGAGCTAAGTGAGATAAGTTCTCTTGATTGGCGCGAACTAAGCGAGTCAGTTCTTGATTTGTAAGTTGCAATTGGTTTTGCAAATCTTTTAGTTCTTGGAATCTTTCCTGGGTAAAGGTTTGAAAACATTTAGCAATCACTTCGTCGAGGGCAGTGTCAATTAACCGATAAGCTCGGCTGACTTCGGTGGCAGAGGCTTTGAACAATTCTGGCTCTAAAGCCTCGAAAATTACCCAGCGCAGCAAGCGGTATTCCCGCGCAATTTCTTCGGCGTCGTAGCCTTGTTTTGCTCTGAGAGTTCCGTGTTCTAAACTTTTTTCTACGAGTGTGCGAATGTCGCTCTCTTGGGATTGGGAAAGCATGGTTACGATCGCTTGCAGTACCATTGGAACGCTGTCGCGCACGCCATTGTAGGTGAGTTCTTTAGCGCTTTCGAGTTGATCGTCGGAGCGTACAGCTTCGATCCAGTTTTGTATAATTATGTCGATTCGATCTTGCAGCGCGAGGCTAAAGTCTCTCATGGCTTAAGTAGAGAAATAAGTGGGCGATCGCATTTTATCTCTCTAGGTGAGTTTAATTAATTAACTTTTTGAATTTTCTCTCAACTTTTGGGCTTTGTCGATTGCCAATGGCTACTCCTAAAGACATATTGACAAACTTAAATAGTCGTGCCAGCCAATTTAAAATTGGCTTAAAAAGTCAAGCCTAATCCAGCACTGCGCCATCAAACCAAGCGTGTGGCTGGAGCGGAGGAACCACTTTTCGGGGCTAATTTCTACAAAATTAAAAAGCAAAGTTAAAAATTGCCAAGTTTGAGTGAGTGTAATTTTTAATTTTTAATTATGTAGAGAAGGACATCTCTCAGTCCTAGCCCGTCAGCTAACTTCGCAGGCATTGAGAAGAGACTGAAAAGCCAAATTTCTGAACAAGATAGTTTGGCTTCGTCAGTGTCTCAGGTTGGTATTGTTCAAGATTCTTGTACCTGCCCTGACTCTGAAGAAGATTGAAATGTTTATACAGCTTAATTTATCTGCGATCGCACTTGCAGGAGTTGCAACGTGGAAGCGGGTAAAACCCGTTGTCATCCGAGATGCAGTTTTGTTGCCGGCGGCTGGTTTTGACTGCACGGGCGTCGGATTTCTTTTCAAACTTTTCTGCGTTACGGGCTGCCTGTGATGGCGGTGCAATTAATAACTGCGGCTATTTATGTAACTCTTCGGTTTCTGATTTGAAGAAGTCATTAGTCATTAGTTGGCAGTCAACAGTCAACAGTCAACAGCCAACAGTCCACAGTTAACATTAATCTAAACTCCATCCAATTCTAAGGGAAAAATTACCGTGAAAGAGGAGCCAACTCCTACTTCAGAAACTAATTGGATTTTACCTTGCAAGAGGTTGACTAATCGAACGACAATTGCTAGCCCTAAGCCGGTAGTGTCAGGAATGCTAGAACCCAGGGAGGTGTTGGCTCGAAAATAGGGTTGAAAAATCCGATCGCAGTCTTCTGAAGCAATGCCAATTCCTGTATCGCTGATGCAGAGACTCCACTGTTCGTCTGACAATAATTCGGTTTTTATGGTAATAGTACCAGCTTGGGTGTAGCGAATGGCGTTGCTCGCCAAGTTAGTGATAATTTGCTGCAAGCGCAAGTAATCTGTCATAACTTGATCGAGAACCGGAGCGCACTCAACGACGATCTCTAGATTTTTTTCTTTAGCCAAAGGATCGAGTATTTCGACAACAGTGCCGATCGCCGATCGCACCTTTGTGGCCGTTAGCTGCAATTTTATGCGTCCCGCGTCGTACCGCGAGATTTCGAGAGTATCGTTAATTAATCTAAGTAACCGTCTGCCGTTGTTGAGGACTTTATCAATATGTGCCAAGTTGGGAGCAGAATCTTTAAGTTCAGAATTGTTTATTTGGCGCAAAAACAATTCTGAGTAGCCAATAATAGAGGTGAGGGGGGTTTTCAATTCGTGAGCTAAGTGAGATAGATTCTCTTGACTGGCGCGAAATAAGCGACTCAGCTCTTGATTTGTAAGTTGCAATTGGTTTTGCAACTCCTGTAGTTCTTGCAATCTTGCCTGGGTATAGGTTTGGAAACATTTAGCAATTCCTTCGTCGAGGACACTGTCAATTAAGCGGTAAGCTCGGTTTACTTCAGCCGCTGAGCCTTTTAGCAATTCTGGCTCTAAAGCCTCGAAAATTACCCTCCGCAGCAAGCGGTATTCCCGCGCAATTTCTTCGGCATCGTAACCTTGTGTTGCCCTGACAGTTCCGTGGTCTAAACTTTCTTCTATGATTGTCCCAATGTCACTGTCTTCTGATTGGGACAGCATAGTTACCATCGCTTGCAGTACAATGGGAAGGCTGTCGCGCACGCCATTGTAGGTGAGTTGCTTGGCGGTTCCGATTTGCTCGTCGGCGCGAACAGCTTCGATCCAGTTTTCGGTAATTATGTCAATTTGATCTTGTAGCGCTTGGCTAAAATCAATCATGGTCCTTAATATATAAATCAAGTCAACAATCGCATTTTATCTCTCTAGGTTACTTTAAGAATTAACTTTTTGAATTGTTGGCCAACTTTTGGGCTTTGTCGATCGCCAATGGCTACTCCTAAAGACATATTGACAAAATTAAATGGTCGTGTTAGCTTATTTTAAATTGGCTTAAAACGTCAAGCCTAATTCAGCACTGCGCGATCAAACCAAGCGTGTGGCTGGAGCGGAGGAACCAATTTTCGGGGCTAATTTCTACACAATTAAAAAGCAAAGTTAAAAATTGCCAAGTTTGAGTGAGTGTAATTTTTAACCTTTAATTATGTAGAGAAGGACATCTCTCAGTCCTAGCCCGTCAGCTAACTTCGCAGGCATTGAGAAGAGACTGAAAAGCCAAATGTTCTGAACAAGATAGTTTGGCTTCGTCAGTGTCTCAGGTTGGTATTGTTCAAGATTCTTGTACCTGCCCTGACTCTGAAGGAGATTGAAATGTTCATACAGCTTAATTTATCTGCGATCGCACTTGCAGGAGTTGCAACGTGGAAGCGTGTAAAACCCGTTGTCATCCGAGATGCTGTTTTGTTACCTGCTGCGGGTTTTTTGGGAATTCTTGGCTTGTGGTGGATTGTTGCCAGCTTCAAAAGCGATTTGATTCCCACTCCGTATCAGGCGTTAATCGCTAATTTAGATTACATATTCCATCCATTTTATCAGCGCGGGCCTGGAGATTTAGGCATTGGCTGGCTGCTGCTAGCGAGTTTGCGACGGGTGTTGGTGGGATTTTTCCTGGGCGCAGCAGTGGCGATTCCCGTGGGATTTATGATCGGGATGTCGAAACCGGCAATGATGGCGCTCAATCCGCTGATTCAAATCTTTAAACCGGTGTCGCCCCTAGCGTGGCTGCCGATAGCTTTATCGATTTTTAATTTAGCAGAGCCGTCGGCAATTTTTGTCATATTCATCACGTCTTTATGGCCGACAATTATCAACACAGCTTTGGGAGTTTCTAGCGTTTCCCAGGATTATCTGGATGTGGCGCGAGTGTTGGAAATGCCGCAATGGAGGCGGATTACCAAAATAATTTGGCCGGCGAGTTTGCCATACATTTTTACAGGTTTGCGGATTAGTTTGGGGATTGCTTGGCTGGTGATTGTGGCGGTGGAAATGCTGACAGGCGGTGTGGGAATTGGCTTTTTTGTGTGGGATGAGTGGAGCCGTTTGAACCTGAGTTCGGTATTTTTAGCGGTGTTTGTAATTGGCTTAACTGGATTGTTGCTCGACGCTGCTGTTGACAAAGTTCAGGAGTTGGTAACGCATCGATCAATCATTAATCATTAGTCATTAGTCAGTTGGCAGTTGTTAGGAAAGCAGTTGTCTGTTGTCAACAGTTAACAGTCAACAGTTAACAGTCAACAGTTAACAGTCAACATTTAACAGTCATTAGTCAAATTAAATATGAGTGACAAGTTTTCCAATGAATGGAACCGCCGAGAGTTTTTGCAAGGAATGGGAGCGGCGGCGGCGGGAATGGCTTTATCTGGTTGTGCAATTAGCGCGGATCGATCGGCAAAAGGACTCACAGAAGAAGCCTCAGCCGTAAAGCCGGTTGTCGATTCCCGAACCTTAGAAAAACCAAATTTAACCGTAGGATACGTGCCGGTTAACGATTGTGCACCATTTGCGATCGCCTGGAAAAAAGGCTTTTTCCGCAAATACGGTTTAAACGTCCAACTCAACCGCGAAGCAAGCTGGGCAACCTCCCGCGACGGCGTAATCTTCGGCCGCCTCGACGCCTCCCCAGTCGTATCCGGCGCCGTCACAAACGCCCGAATTGGCGCCGAAGGAGCGCGCCACGCACCGCTGTGCGCGGCAATGACAATTCACCGCCACGGCAACGCCATGACGATGAACAAAGCTATGTGGGATTCCGGTTTACGTCCGTGGCACGAATACAACGGCAATTTGGAAGAATTTGGCAAACAATTTCGAGCCTTTTTTGACAGTCAGCCGTCGGAAAACAGGGTTTGGGCCGTGGTTCTGAGTTCTGCTATTTACGAATACTTTGTCCGCTACATATCGGCGGCTGCCGGTGTCGATCCGTTCAAAGAATTTCGGGTAATTATTGTGCCGCCGCCGCAGATGGTAACGAACATCAGGATTGGCGCCATGCAGGCTTACATGGTGGCCGAACCTTGGAATACGCGGGCAATTCAAGGCAATTTGGGAGTGGGTTTTACCTTCGTGCAAGGCAAGGAAGTTTGGCTGGGACATCCCGATCGCCTTTTGGGAGTAATGGAATCATTCATTAAGGAAAATCCGAAGACTTATTACTCGCTGGTTAAGGCAATGGTGGAAGCCTGTCAGTATTGCAGCAAGCCGGAAAATCGCAGTGAAATATCGGCGCTGCTGACTGAGCGATCGTTTACGGGGGCGAGACCGAAAAAAGGCGCGATCGACAAATTTACGCGACCGGCAATAGTTGGCGACTACAACTATGGAGGGTTTGACGAAAAAGAGCGCACCATACAATCGGAAGATGCAACTATTTTCTATGACATTCCTAAGAATTTGCCTCAAATACCCGGAAATCATTCAACATTTATGTGGCAGTCTCAGAGTATTTGGTTGATGACTCAAGCCGCTCGCTGGGGACAGATTAAGGAGGTGCCAAAAAATGCTGAGGAATTAGCTAAAAAAGCTTGGAGAACCGACCTTTACCGCAAGATTGTTGCCGAAATGGGGATCGATTGTCCCCAGGAGGATTACCAAGTGGAACCTGCGGAAGTTTTCATTGATAAAAAGGCATTTGATCCTAGCGATCCCGTGGGTTATTTGAATAGTTTTGAAATTCGAGCAAACCGCCCTCAGTCTTTTTTTCAGTCTTAATGTTTCAAATCTTGCGCTTTTCCTACCGTCCCCCCAGGCACTTAAGTCCCTGGCTAATAGCTAAAGTCGGTTGAAACCGACTAAAAGATTTTAGAAATTACGCAACCGTAAGGAAATTTAATTAACACTTTACTACTTTTTAGGAGAATACCGTGACTCAATACTTTTCTACTTCTATGGAAGCCAGCAGCCAAGTCCAGAAGCACCCTGAATTTCTGGAAATTAACAACTTGTTCAAGTCGTATAAAACTGCTGACGGTAGCGAATTTAGCGTCTTGGAAAATATCAATTTAAGTATTGGAGAAAACGAATATATTTCGGTAATCGGTCACTCGGGTTGCGGCAAATCAACGCTGCTAAAAATAGTGGCAGGTTTGGAAAAACAGAGCGCGGGGATGGTGACACTGGAAGGAAAAGAAATTCGCAAACCTGGAGCCGATCGCATGATGGTATTTCAGCACTACGGATTGCTCCCTTGGCTGACGGTGCGAGAAAATATTCGGCTGGCAGTTGATGAAGTTTTGCAAAGTCTTAGCCGCCCGGAGAAGATTAGTCTTGTCAACGAACATCTAGCAATGGTAAACTTAACATCGGCAGCAGATAAATATCCAGACGAGATTTCAGGGGGCATGAAACAGCGAGTAGGAATTGCGCGAGCTTTGGCGATTCGACCAAAAATGTTATTAATGGACGAACCGTTTGGAGCGCTGGATGCTCTAACTCGCGGCAAGTTGCAGAAACAAGTGCTGGATATTTGGGAAAATCACAGACAAGCTGCAATGATGATTACTCACGATGTTGATGAAGCTATCTATATGTCCGATCGCATTGTGCTGATGACAAACGGCCCGGCGGCGACAATAGGGGAGATTTTGTCAGTGCCGTTCGCGCACCCGCGCAATCGCCAGGAGTTGCGGGAATCGAAGGAGTATTACGAACTCCGCAACTATGCTTTGAATTTTCTCGATCGCTACTTTACTCAAGACGAATAACACCCGACGGATCGACATAACAATTCACTTAAGAGAGGTTAAGCCTGTGAATCTCAAAACAATGTTAGCGCGTTTTGAAAGTGCATTGGGATACCAAAATTTAGCAGAAGAAATGGTATTGCTGCCGGAGCCAACATTACCAGTTTCTAAGAAATCAAAATCCCCAAAACAGGCAAAAACTATCAATTTTATTGTCGGTTACAACAGTTCTCCCCAAAGTCAAACAGCTCTGGATATTACCCTTTGGATGGCGCATCAAACTCGTTTCGTAACAACTAAAGAAGTCACGGTTCAAGTCGTCTACGTGATCGACGAATCGTCAAAAAGTTACCGCGAAGATACTTGCAAAGTTGCTGTCGCAAATGCCTTGGCTGCACAGCAGAAAGTGTCTGATTTAGAGGAAACATTCGCCCTTAGTTGTGCCGCGCCTGCGCTCGCTTTACCAACCGAAATCCCATTGGTATCCCAGCCAAAAACTTGGATAGATCCGCATTATTTCCAAGCAATTTATGGTCAAAATAATGAGTACGAGGTAGCAGATAAGTTGCTGTGGCAAGCGCGCTGTTTGGCTGAGGAGTGGCGCGGTTTATTCAAAGCTCATTTACGCATCGGGGGGGTTGCTACAGAACTGAGAAATGTGGTTGAATTAGAATCAGCAAATTTACTGTTCTTGGGCTGTGGTTCTGCCAACCATCGGCTGGTTAGGGAACTAGGCAATAATTTTCCCTGCTGCGTACTCGGGATTCCTTCGGCACTCAGCTATCACATGGATGTTCCGCCTGAAGAAAATTGGAGCCAGTTACAGTTGGCGACTACTATACCTGCACGTTAAACTTGTTCGCTCCTTGGGCAAGAATCTAATTATGTAAGGTGCGCCTAGCGCACCCTATGACTATAATTGGCGCGCCCAACCTTTTTTTGCGTAAGTTCTATAGCGAGCGCAAATGGTTTGTAAATTATAAATCATGTATAGGGTTGCAGCCCTCAGACCTTGTTCATAAAAGCGACGTTTAGAAGGAGTTAACTTCATTAACTGTTGCACCTGCTCAGCATATTGTTCAAGATAATTAACCCACTTTTCGGCATCTACACCAACACCAAATGTACTCCGTCTGCGATATTTTTTCTTGGGTTCTTTGCGACGAGATACATATTTTTGTACCTGCTTTTTCGTCAATTCACTGCCTTGAAATATTGCCCAAGTGTAGGCAAGCGTCATCAGGAGAATCATGTTAATAAGTCGGTTTCCTTTGAGGCTAGTGCCTTCAAGCTCGTAGCCTCCTTTTTTACATACAGTCTCGGAACATTTCTTCAATGCCCATCCGCTGCTTATAAGCATTGACCGCTGCTGCTAATGAACCTAAATTTGTGAGAATAAACCCAGCTTCTTTTACTTGATATTTTCCCTAGTTTCTTTTCCATTTACCAGCGACATCAAATCCCGTAGCCGGTCGAGTTTTTCTCCCTCTTTTACCTTGAACATACAAAGAGGTTCCTGGTACTATTCCCAATTCATCTAACCGTTGCCAAATTAAATGTTCCATTTCAATACATTGATTCTTTTTCAGTCTCAAACAAAAAGACACACCCTTTTGTTTAAGCCAGTTTCCCAAATCAACCGAACAAAATTCACGGTCTCCTAAAACGATCACTTTATATTCTGAAAATAATGGTAAAACTTGCTGTAGATTTGTTGTTTGTTCCTCCAGGTTACTGTTTCCTAATTTTGGCAACAGCGACCAGTATAATGGAATTGCTCTTTTTTCCCAGATTAGGCTAACCATAAAAAGATTAATGCGCCCCCATTGACTGCGGTCAATTGATCTTGATAAACTTTGACCAACACGACAATAAGTTGTCAACCAATAAGTAATTAATGGGAACCAAATTAATGAAATAGTTAAGTTGGGCAAATCCAAAAATCTTTGTAACTTACGTCGCCGACTTTCGCTTGTAATTAGAGAGGGAAATACGCGGGATAGCGGTTCTAATCTGATTTGTTTTTCGGATTGTATCACGGGTAACAATATTTCAATCACCTTAAACTGAGCTAACGTTAGTTTTTTTTCTAAATGGTAATTGCTCAACCTCCTTGACAAGAAGACGAGATAGACATTAGATAAAGGAATGGAAAAACTCCCCGACCTAAACCAACTATCGAACGAGGCAAAAGAAGCCTTGATAGTGGAGCTATGGGAAGAAATCCAAAAACTCAGCGCAGCATTAGCCACATACGAACCAAAATCCGACTCATCTCCCAAAAAAACTAGCAAGAATTCCAGCACTCCATCCTCTAAAGGATTCAAGCCCAACATTAAGCCCTCAAAAATTGAGGGGATAAAAAGACAAAGAAGCCTAGGAAGAGCAGGAGGGGGCAGACAACTACATCCTCATCCCGACCAAACAATCATCGCCCAAGTCAAAAATTGTCCCCAATGTCGAGAGCAAGTCACCGCCGCCACCCAAAAATTGCAATCCGTCTACGACAAAATCGAACTACCCCCAATTCGCCCCATCATCACCCGCATCGAACGTTATGGCGGTCAGTGTGCCTGCTGTCAGACCGAGTATGTTGCACCTGTACCATTGGGAATGGAACCAGGTTCACCGTTTGGCAGTTCAATTCAAAGCTTAGTTACATACCTCAGTTACACTCATGCCATCAGCTACGAACGGCTGTCGTCGATATTTGGGGAAGTCTTTGGACTCAAGATATCCGAAGGAGCAATCGCAAACCTGTTGGCAAAAGTAAAAACCAGTTTAGATGACCTTTGTAACTCAAATACTACAACGGTTGCGGCGGGCAAAATTAATTTGTTCAGATGAAACGAGTGCGAGAGTTAACGGACAAAATCAGTGGGAGTGGGTGTTTCAGAACCAGGACGTTTGTTTACACCTCATCCGCCCCAGTCGAGCCAGTGGAGTAATGTACGAGGTTCTAGGAGAACATCGTCCCGATATTTGGGTGTCAGATTTCTCCCGCGCTCAAAAAAATCATCCAGCACCACAATGGCAAGTATGTGAGTGCCCATCAACTGCGGGATTGTCAATATGCGATTGATGCTGGAGACAGGATTTTTGCCCCAGGGATGAAGAGGTTATTATTAAGGGCTTTTATCATCCATCGACGGCGAGAAAGGATAGACGATACTAGACTCAATCGATATCGAAAAAATTTACAGGAAAGATTAACGGGGATTTTGAATTTAGCCCCACATCATCGGGATGGTATCCGGTTACGAAAACGCTATGGTGGGCTAATTGACAATTTATTTCTATTTCTGGAAGATGCGACGATTCCACCAACGAATAATAGTAGTGAGCAGGCGATTCGGATGAGTGTAATATTTCGCCGTGTGACTAATGGCTTTCGTTCGGAATGGCGCAGAGATTTGTTTGCTGCCGTTCGTTCAGTTGTCAATACTGGGAAGCGTCAAGGTTTAACTGCTTATCAATCTATTCAACAAGCTCTTTCTATTGATGGCTCCATTTTTTCCCCTAGTTGAGCAATTACTCTAAATGAATGCGGTAGAATGTTGGTATCATTATTTTTTGGATAGGCAAGCGTATAACAATTTTGCTGCCTATCTTTTTTTAGCATACATTGGCTCAATCCTTACTAAATCTGGGTTTGAGCCTGCTTGTTACCCCCCCAGCTTATCGAGACAAATGCGTTTAACCCGTTTCCCATTCGTTTTTTTTTGATTGTGTTGATCTGCTCCAATATTCCTTTTATTTCATCATAACTCAGTCCTTCTTCTCGTCCAATCTGTTCCATGCTCGATTGTTTTACACGCTCATAAATATTTTGTTCGTATCGTTGAGTATGCCGCCTTTTAACGTCCAAAAAATCTATTCTTTCTGGGGGATACCGTTGACAAATAGGACAGTAAAACTGCCGTCGTGGGATTTTTAGATACACAGGACGACCAAAAACAGACAAATCTCTTACTAGAATTGGTCGATTTTGATGCAGTTGTTCGGTAGGATTTTTACTCCGGATGACCAACAATTCCTTCTGATAAAATGCTCAGTCCCAATAAAATTTTTCCCTCAACTTGAGTACAAGTTTCAACCCTGACTCCAGGCAAGGCTAATAGATAGTCTAGATGGAAGCTCATAACGGTAAATGTATTATTAGGTAGATTTTACACCCTAAACTCAGGAGAGCCGATTGACTTGGCGATTAGCTCGCCGATGAATTGGGCAATAATGGGGCGATTGAAATCGCTTCTGCACAAACAAACTCCGCCGACGCGGACTGAAGAAATTCAACCCGCCTCGGCGGGTTTCGTCTGTGTAGCGGTTTCAACCGCCGGGTGTATGGACTGCGATTAGACAGATGCAATCCGACGCTCGATCGCATTATAGAATCGATCGCCCATCTCACCCATCGCCACCTCAATTAACACTTGATTGTCAGCACTCACAACCCGCAAAGGTGATTCAGCACAGCAAACTAAACCTATTTTCTGCCACATTTGGGTCAAATGTTCTTGCAGGTAAGACTCCCAAATTTCTTGATTTTTCGGTGCGACTGAAACTACAATGCAGTTGCCCATTTCACCAAACAAAATTTCATCCCAGCGCCTGACATTTGCCGAATTGAAACTGAGATGGATTTCGGCACCCATTTTAGCAGAGATACAGCATTCCGCGAGGGCGATCGCAATTCCACCTTCCGCACAATCATGGGCAGAACCTACCCAACCTTGCCGAATTCCATCGCGACAAACCGATTGCACTTTTCTTTCCAACTCAAAATCTATCCTTGGCGGTTTCCCAGCTACAATTCCGTGAATTGCCGCTAAATATTCCGAACCTCCCAAAGTAGGAGAAGTTTCGATTTTTGAGCTTTCAGATGAAAGTTCTGAGTTTTGGGATGATTCACCAATTCCCAGCACATAAATTAAATCACCTTTCTTTAGCCAAGCTTGGCCGCAAATCTTCTTCAAATCGGGAATTAACCCCACCATTCCGATTACCGGAGTCGGATAAATTGGTTGAGGATTTCCCTCAGCATCAACAGTTTCATTGTAAAGAGAAACATTGCCGCCAGTCACAGGCGTTCCCAACTCGCGACAAGCATCAGCAATCCCGCGACAAGCTGACGCTAACTGCCAATATCCGATCGGCTTTTCGGGACTGCCAAAATTCAAATTATCAGTAACTGCGAGAGGTTCAGCACCCACACAACTTAAATTTCTCGCTGCTTCCGCTACGACTGCTTTTGCACCTTCATAAGGATCGAGATAAACATAACGAGAATTGCAATCAACCGTTGCAGCAACTCCGGGAATAATCCCCAGGGGCGCTTCCTCCTTGCTAAGGGGGGGAGAAACTTTTGGAGTTTCCCTACCTTGTGCCTTTTTAAATAGAGGAATTACCTCTTCTTCCTGTTTGATTTCGGAAGCTAGAGAAACAGCATTTTCTCTCTGTAGATCCCCCTTAGCAAGGGGGTGTACTTCTAGCCCGTTACCAAGTGAAGATTGGCAAGGTTCTAGCGGACGCAATCTGACAACTGCAGCATCAGCGCCTCCCGGTAAAACAACAGTATTGTTTTGTACTTGATGGTCGTATTGGCGATAAACCCAGCGTTTAGAAGCGATGGTGGGAGTATCTAAAAGCGTCAGCAAAATCTGATTCCAAGTTTGGACATTACCGTTAATTTCGATACCTGTAACTGTGGATTGTGGCAGCGAATCCGCCGTCCATTCCCAGGCTTTTATAGCATATTCTGGCGGTTCTGTCAACAGTTCTCGGTGATAAATTGGCGTGTTATCTGCCAAAGCAGTTGCGGTAATTTCGGCAGCGATTTCGCCTTTAAAGAGAATTCGGACGATCGGCTTTTCGATAACTGTCCCCGCTACTACCGCGTGCAATCCCCATCTGTGGAAAATATCGATTAATTCCTGTTCCCGTCCTTTTTGGGCAACAAACAACATCCGTTCTTGGGATTCCGAAAGCAGGTATTCGTAGGGAACCATACCGCTTTCTCGAACGGGAACTTTGTCTAAATCGAATTCAATGCCGACCCCGCCTTTGGCTGCCATTTCTGATGTGGAACAGGTGATTCCCGCTGCGCCCATGTCTTGGGCGGCGACGACTGCACCGGTTTTGAATGCTTCTAAACAAGCTTCAATTAAGGATTTTTCTAAAAATGGATCTCCTACTTGGACTGCGGGGCGATCGTCCATTGATTTGTCGGTCAATTCTGCACTGGCAAAACTTGCTCCTCCCATGCCATCTCGCCCGGTAGTTGAACCGACGTAAAGCACTGGATTTCCGATGCCGGATGCCCCGGATTTGACGATTTCTTGAGTTTCCATTAAACCCAAGGCCATGACGTTAACTAGCGGGTTGCCCGAATAAGCAGGATCGAAGTAAACTTCCCCGCCAACTGTGGGCACGCCGATGCAATTTCCATAGTGGGAAATTCCCGATACTACGCCTTTGAACAATCTCTGAGTTTTAGCGTCGTCTAAGTTGCCGAAACGCAGGGAATTTAAAAGTGCGATCGGACGAGCCCCCATTGTGAAGATATCGCGGAGAATCCCCCCGACACCGGTTGCTGCACCTTGGAAAGGTTCGACTGCTGACGGGTGGTTGTGGGATTCAATTTTGAAGGCGAGTTGCAAGCCGTATCCCAAGTCTACGACGCCGGCATTTTCTCCAGGCCCGACGAGAATTCGATCGCCCTCTGTGGGAAACTGTTTTAATAGTGGCCGCGAATTTTTGTAACAGCAGTGTTCGCTCCACATAACGCCGAACATTCCCAATTCAGCTTTATTAGGATGGCGACCCAGACGCTGAACGATTTCTTCATATTCTTCAGGTGTGAGTCTTTCACCGGCAATTTGTTCGGGGGAAAATGGGGATTCGGAGATGGGAGACATGGAAACTCGTTATAAACCACAGGCTTTATTCTAAATGCCCTGTGCTTGGTTAATCTACAATCTATAATCTAAAATCTAAAATCCCAAGCTTTTGGTTTGCTAATTTAAAATCTAAAATCTAAAATCTAAAATCGAATGACTTTACCTCGAAATCTCAATTTTGCTAACCAAAACTTGCGGAACCGTTCTTTTAAAGGGCTTGACTTGTCTGGCGCGAATTTCAGCGGTTGCGACATTCGAGGCTGCAATTTCACCGGGGCGATTTTGAGAGGGGCAAATTTTCAGGGTGTCAGAACCGGACAAAGCCGGAGGCGGGTGAGAAATTTGATTGCTAGGGCTGGGGTAACGGCGGTGACAGTGACCGCGGCTGGGGCTTTGACTGGACTGATCGCCGGGGCGGATGCGGGGGCTGTGGCTGTGGCTGGAACGGCTGCTACGGCGATTGCTGCGACTCGGTGCGAGGCTGGGATTGTGGCGGGGGCTGTGGCTGGGGCTGCTGCTGCGATCGGGGCTAGCGGTATTGTGACATTTTTGGGCGGAGATACTATCAGGGGAATTGTCTTATTTTTGGTTTCTGGGGTAATTCTTGGGTTAACTGCGATCGGCTTTTTTATTGCTGTTGAAGAAATAGAAAAATTGTCGGTAACGTCGTTTAGAAAAGCTGATTTAACTGATGCTGTATTCGATCCGGGGGCGGTTCTAGATGCAGATTTTTCCGATGCGCGAGGAGTACCCTGGTAGACAACCTGCTTTTAAAATCTAAAATCTAAAATCTAAAATCAGATGACTAAGTTTCCCTACGATCAGTTTGCAAAAGAATACCTGCAAGAGTTATTGTCGCCTCCTGGAGAAGTAGAAACGAGCAAAAATGTCACTGCTGAAGTTAGAGAAATTGATGTTGGGTTTCAACCAACTTCTTTTGAGGGCGAATATGTCCAAAGTTGGGGTTTGTTAGGTAAAATGGCTGCAACGGTGGCGATAATTGAACCGTTTCGCAATCCTGTGACTGCTGAGGGAATTTTTAGCTGTGTCGTTAAGTTATTAAATAGTAGGGCAGAACTGGAGCGGCGCGCTAATCGACAAGATCAACGTTTTGAGGAAAGACAATTACCGATGTTGTGGATTCTCACTCCTACTGCTTCGGAAGCTTTATTAAATAGTTTTGGTTTTCGGACTCCTGAAGAGTCTGAGGGCTGGGGGAGAGGAGTTTATTTTTTATCTGAGGTTTGGAGAGTTGGCTTAATCGCTATTCACCAGCTAGCGAGGACTCCAGAGATTATGTGGTTGCGGATGTTGGGTAGGGGCCGGGTGCAGCAAGGGGCGATCACAGAATTAACAGCATTTCCCGTCAACGCTCCGCTCCGAGCTAATGCGCTACAATTACTTTACACCTTGCAAGCAAATTTGCAAGCGAATACACCAACTAATCCCACAATGGATGATGAAGATCAGGAGTTAGTTATGGCGAGCGTACCCCTTTTTCAACAACATTTACAAGAAGCACGACTACAAGGTCTTGAACAAAGTCTTGAACGAGGTATTGAACGAGGAATAGAAGAAGGAAGAGAGAAGGACAGCGATTGATTTTAGAGAGTTTCTTGCAGGTCAGATTTGGGGAGTTAGACCCGCTAACTGTCACCTTTTTGCGCCCGGTATCGGCTCTACCTACTGCCTAGTTTGCTATGTTGTTAGTCCCATTATCTATGCTGCAGATCGCACAAATCGATCGCCAACAAGTCCACAATTTGCTAGCGGAAAGTGTTTTGAACAACCGCTTCAGCGAATCAGGACAAGAAGGACCCCCGGTTAATCTCATCCCCAATTTGCTCGGCTTATCCCCAGAAAATTTATCATTACTGCTGTCAGAATTGCCTCAATTATCGCTGGAAAATGTGATAGCTAGATTACCCAATACACTTGAAAACTAACAATGTGGCGAGAACCCCGACTTCTTAAACAAGTCCGGGTTCTGCGTGTATAATCAGAGACTGTGGTAATTTGTCATTTGCCGATGAAGTTGCGATCGTTCTTTTCTTTCCTCATTGCTGGCGTCTTGGCACTCTTAGGCTTGAGTGCCGGTGGTTTTTACTGGCTGACAACTCAAACTCCCCTGAATTTGCTCGCTGGCGGGCCGACAACTACTCCGGCTGCGGCTGTGTTTGTCTCGAAACAAGCACCTTTGTTAGCTTCAATGCTGGTAAATCCCGATCGCCTCGAAGCATTGCGACAAGTTTTTGCCACTCCCGAAGAAAGAAGTCGATCGCACGCAGAATTTGAGCAAATCAAAAATAGTTTCCTCGCCAGTACAGACCTCGATTACAGTAAAGATATCCAACCTTGGATAAGTGACGAAATTACTCTCGCCGTCACAACGCCCGATTTGGATGGCGACAGCAGCAACGGCAAAGAAACAGGGTTTTTGCTAGCCGTTTCTTCCCGAAATATCGATCGCAGCCAACAATTTCTCGACTCCTACTGGGGCCAACAATCTCGTGCCGATAAAACAGTTCATTCCGAACTATATAAAGGCGTGAAAATTAATTATAAACAAGCACCAATAGCCAAGAAAAAATCTGCTTCGCTTTCACCTTTCAACCCGTTTTTTCTGCCGAACTCAACTTTGCCACCCAGCTTCGCAACAGCAGCAATCGGTGGTAATTTAAATTCGGGAAATAACCAAAATTTTGTTTTATTTGCCAATAGCCCGAATGTGATTCGAGATGCAATTAATAACGTTGAAGCAGCAACTCTAAATCTCAATAATACCCCGGAATATCAAAAAGCTTTGCAGCAGCTAACTCAAGGCAGAATTGCTTTAGCATTTGTCAATCTCCCGCAGTCAGCAGCCGAGCAAAATCCCCAAGTTTCTCTTAATTCTCTCGCAGTTGCTGTCGGAGTCAACCGACGGGGATTGCTGGCTCAAACTGCTTTAGTGACATCGCGAGAAAACACAGCTTCTCCAACACTCTCGGAACCTGTGCAAGCCTTGCAGTACATTCCCTCAGCCAGTCCTTTCGCGGTCGCTAGCACCGATTTAAGGAATTTTTGGGCTGATTTGTCATCGGCGGTGTCCACTAATGCAGAAGTCTCAAAATTAGTCGATCGCACTCTCGCAGATATTCAGCAAGTTTGGGGCGTCAACTTGCCCCAGGATATATTTGACTGGGTACAAGGAGAATACGCTTTAGCAGTGCTTCCAAATTCGTCAAATAGTGCTGACTGGATTTTTGCAGCCGAAAAATCTGCTGATTCCGAAAAGGCGATCAACCAACTCGATGAAATTGCCCGCAGCAAAGAATACAGCATCGGCAGCTTCACTCTCAGAAACCAGAAAATTACCGCTTGGACGCAGTTGACAACGAACCCAAATTATGGAATAGAAAATAATAGAAAAAGTGCGATCGAAACTGAGGCAAAAGGAGTCCGAGCCACCGTCGGCAAATACGAAATTTTCACCACCTCAGTAGAAGCAATGGACGCAGCACTAGAAGCAGCCGCAACAGGTTCTTTAGTTGCCAATCAAGATTTTCAAACCAGCATTGAACCGCTACCGCCATCTAACGACGGCTATTTTTATTTAGACTGGCCCTCCAGCAGGGCAATTTGGGAAAAACAAATCCCGCTGTTGAGGTTAATTGAACTTTCGGCAAGACCATTGTTCGATCACTTGCGATCGCTCACTGTCACCAGTACGGGAGAAATAACAGGAATTCGCAAAGCTACAATATTTATGCGGCTGAATTAGTCAGAAGGAAGTTCGGCAACGGATTCGCTCGACGGATGTAACGGATGTAAAGGATAGAAGGAAGAAGGAAGTTCGGAAACGGATTCGCTCGACGGATGTAACGGATGTAAAGGATAGAAGGAAGAAGGAAGAAGGAAGAAACTATGCCCAATGCCCAATTCCCAATTCCCAATTCCCAATTTCCAATAACTAAGGACTAATCACTACTGGCTGCTTCACCTTTTTCGATTGCCTAAAATAAGCTTGAAATACCTCTTTGGCGATCGGGGCTGCGGCAACAGAACCATAACCGCCATTTTCCACAACCACGGCGATCGCAATTTCCGGCTTTTCAGCGGGCCCGAACGCCACATACAGTGAGTGATCGTTCTGTCCGATGACCTCCGAAGTCCCTGTTTTGCCCGCCGTCAGCGGAATCGTACCGTCATTCATCCCCTGTCCCGTACCCTCGGCAACCACCGCGATCAGTCCTTCCTTAACCACCTGAATTGTTGAAGGTTTCATCCCCGTATGTACGCGTTGAGTCTCCGGCGTGCCGGTCATAGAAGTCAAAAGATGAGGCTTCACGCGATAGCCGCCGTTAGCGATCGAACTCACCATCACCGCCGCCTCCAAAGGAGTCACCAACACCAACCCCTGACCGATCGACATCGTTACCGTATCACCCGCATACCAAGGTTCTTTATAAAGTTTCTCCTTCTCCTCCGGCGTCGGGATTTGACCGTGATCGCCGCCGCCTAGCCCCAAAAGATTCAAATCCGTATCCTTGCCAATTCCCAAGCGGTGTCCCCACTTAGAAATTTGCTCCGGCCCGGTACTAATCCCCACTTGATAAAAAAATGTATTGCTGCTGAAAGCCAAAGCATCCCGAAAGCCGATGTCGCCGTAACCGCCACTGTGTTCGTTAAAATCAATTCCCCCCACAGTAATGTAAGACGAAGTACCGAGAATTGAGTCCGGCGAAAATTTGCCCGACTCCAGGCCCGCGACGGAAGTCACAATTTTAAAGGTGCTGCCGGGGGGATAGCCTTGCATGGCCCGATTCAAAAATGGATTTTCCGGATCTTGAAGAGTTTCCCACTCATCCTTAGTGATTTTTCGCGTAAACAGATTGGGATCAAAAGTCGGGTGGCTGGCCATAACTAATACCGCCCCGGTTTTGACATCCATCGCCACTACTGCTCCCCGGCGGTACCCCAAGGCTTTTTCGGCTGCTTTTTGCATTTCCAAGTCTATTGTTAGCTGAACCGCCTCACCGGGTTTGGGCGGTGTCTCTCCCATCAGCCGCAATTCTTGATTTTGGGCATTTACCTCGATCAGCCGATCGCCCCAAACTCCGGCAATCTTCTTGTTAGAGCTCGCTTCTATGCCCATTTGACCGACAATCATCCCCATCGGATATTCGGGATGATCTTCCAAGTCTGCTGCGGTAGCTTCGCCAATATATCCGATCACGTGAGCCGCCAAACTGCCTTCGGGATAGTAGCGATTCGCTTCTGGCCGCACTTCCACTCCCCGCATTTGTCCCACCTGTTCTGCTAGTGGCACAAACACCTCTGGCGGCATTGCTTGCTTGAGCCGCACCGGTCTGTAGGATAGAGGATCGACCTCTTTTAATTTTTTTAAAATTTCTGGTGCTGGGATTTTAACCAGCGGACTCAACTTTTCTGCAGTCGCTTTCCACTCTTCCGGCGTTTGTTCTTTAGGCCACAAATATACCGATCGAGCTAAATTGTTTGCCGCTAGCAACTTGCCTTTGCGATCGATAATATGTCCGCGATTCGCCGGCATTGGCACTAGGCGAACGCGATTGTTTTCGGCTCGTTCCCGGTGTTGCTTCCCTTGTATCAGTTGCAATTCCACCAGCCGACTAGCGTGCAGGCCCAGCAAACCTGTTGCCACCAGCATTAACACGATCGCCCGGTGTATCGGACGATCCTGTTTTTTAGGAGTTTCCCCCAGGGTTTTGTCAGAAGAGTGAAATCCTGAGATCGAATAAACTTGTCGTTGCATCATTCTATAGGTAGATGTCAAATCCTAGATTTTAGATTGCTGATTGTCAATTGTGAAGTATACATCATCAAACCGGGGCCGATCGGGCCTTGACCATTGGGGGAAGCGGTATGATTGATAATTAACTTTTTACTAATAACTAAGAACTCCTCACTCATGACTGCTGACTGTTGACTAATCCCCCAAGCACCAAGAAATAGCCAGAAAAATCAAGGCCAGGCTCACCCAATTAGGGATGTGGAGCCAGCCAGATAGACCTATAGGTAACAATACCAAGGCCTGTGTCAATAGGGAACCGATCGCCAACAGCAAGGCTAGGAGTATCAAATTTATCATCTTGACACCGTACCATTTCGGATATGAGTCGAGCGCCTGTGGCAGAAATCCGAGTGGCACAAGCGAGCGCGATCGTACAGGGATTGTCCTGATAGACATAAGGAAGAGAAGCCAGGAGGTTTTGAACTAATTTAAAAATTATTCTTCCTCCAGAGTTTGTATTCGAGGGACTGCGATGGGTAAATTCTGAGTTGTGATTTTAAGTTGTGACCGAGGAGTATTGCCATGTTGTTTAATCAGCGAGCCAATTTCAAAAACGGTGCGCTCTTGGCGGCGATCGCCGCGATCGCCGCCCTACCAGTTTTAGCAGAAACAGCCAATTTCGGCACTTTAACTTTATCGCGAGGTTTTGCAGCCCCAACAGCAGTTTTGAGAGGTTCCACAGGCGGATCGTACTCTCTATCTGTCCTAGCCAACGCCGATCGCCACAAAAACAAATGTTTGGGTTTTGCCACCCCAACTCCAGACCACATCATAGTCTTGCAACAAAAATTTTCAAAACTCACACTCCAAGTCAACAGCGGAGGCAAGGACACAACCTTACTCGTACAAGGCCCCGGTAATGCGGTGCGCTGCGGAGACGATATAGGTCAGAATAAAGATGCTGGCATACTTGATTCTGACTGGCAAGCAGGCTCTTACAGGATTTGGGTAGGTACTGTCGAACCCGGAGTCAAGTCTAACTATACAATCTCAGTGCAGGAATAGAACGCAGCGACGCTGTGGCCTAACCACAATAAAATGTCGTCAAATTCTACCCCACTCTCCCCCCTCCCGATCAACCGCTCACTTCCCCCATCGAGTAAAATGTAAAATCGAAAGTGGCGTGTTTAACCAAAATAGGTAACTCCGAAAGTGCTAAAGACTCTTAGAGCTGACTTCAGTATAATTTTCGATCGCGACCCTGCCGCTCGCAACTGGCTGGAAGTTTTGTTTTGCTACCCCGGTCTTCAGGCCCTAGTGCTGCACCGCCTCGCACACTGGCTTTATGTGTTGGGGCTTCCCTTCATCCCCCGCTTGATTTCCCACATTGCTCGCTTTTTGACCGGAATTGAAATCCACCCAGGGGCAACCATCGGCAAAAGCGTATTCATCGACCACGGTATGGGGGTTGTAATCGGCGAAACAGCGATTATCGGCGATTTTGCCCTAATTTACCAAGGTGTCACCCTTGGCGGTACTGGCAAACAAAGCGGCAAGCGTCACCCTACCGTCGGCGAAAACGTAGTTGTCGGTGCCGGCGCCAAGGTACTCGGCAATCTGCAAATTGGCAATAACGTCCGCATCGGCGCCGGTTCCGTCGTGCTCCGCGACGTACCATCTGACTGTACAGTGGTAGGGATTCCCGGCCGCATCGTCTATCGATCGGGAGTGCGCGTCAATCCGCTAGAACACGGCAGTTTGCCGGATTCGGAAGCTGCGGTAATTCGCTCTTTGCTCGATCGTATCGAATCCCTCGAACAGCAAGTAAAAAGTTTGCTTCCTCAAGCATCTGTCTCCTTAACTTCTGTTCCCCATTCGCACAATTTCCACTCAGTATCAGAAGCTTTAAACCAAGCCAGCAATGTAGCCTTAGCCGAAAAAACACAGCTAGTTACAACCCCTAGCTGCAAGTTAAAAGATAAAGCCATTCAAGAATTTTTCGACGGCAGCGGCATCTAAAAATAGTTTTGAGTGTTGAGTTTTTCATGGGGAATTTTTCAACTTAAAACTTTCCTACTGACAACAGTCAACTGACTTCAAGGATTAACCGATCGCACAGACCAATTTCCCTCCCCGTCGCGCCGATAAAGCGACCGATTTTGCGGTTCCCCCCGCAACTCCAAAAAATCCACCGTTTCCGGTTCCAACAACAGCAAGCAAAAATTAGGCAGCGGGTCGATCGCATTTGGGGAAGCAGAATCAAAAGCACTAGCCTCGGCTTTGTCATCCCCCGGATGCGGCCAAGCAAACTGTGCTCTAGCCGCCTCAGAAAGCTCTTGCCAAGTTGTGCACCGCGATAAACACAACTCTGCCTCTGAATAATCTGCCCCTACCAAAACTAGCTTTCCAGCAATCCGAAATTGTTCGCGAGTTTTCGGGAAATACCAACAAATTTCCCCCCAAGGATAGAGGTTAATTTCCTCTGCCTTTTGACTGCGAATATCTGTAATAAACTTTAACTGATTAGTATCTGCTAAAAAGCCTCGAAACACCACAGTGCGGTTAGCCGGACGCCCGGTACCCCGAACAGTCGCTAATTGCAAGTAGCGAGCAAAAGCAAGACTGCGGTTGCGGTGGAGCGCGCGAGCTAAGGGCGATCGCCAAAGTGCTAAAGACATAATTAATAACCTATCATATGGGTAATTGGTAATGGGTAATTAGTGCATTTTCCCCTTCTGCCTCCTGCTTCTCTCCCCTAAACTCACAATTTACAACTTTTAAAATCTTGCTATTGGTAATTTTATGTCAAATTCACTCTCAAAACTCAAAACTATTGAAACTCCCCACAGCGGCTACCACTGGGACGGCAGTTCCCGGCGCTTTTTTGAAGGCTGGTACTACCGAATAACATTACCAATTCACGGACAATCCTTTGCATTCATGTATTCCATCGAAGACCCCAGAGGCGGTCTACCTTACAGTGGCGGTGCCGCTCAAATTCTCGGCCCGAAAGATAGCTATTTGTGTCGCACCTTCCCCGATGTAAATAAGTTTTGGGCGCACCGAGAAAGCTTAGGTTTCGGACATTGGGGCAAAACAGATTTACAAATTAAACCCGAATATTTAGAGCCGCAAGTATTCGACAGCCACGTCGAAGAAGGCTATCAAGCTACTGCTACTTTGAATCAAGGTTATCTGCACGATCCGGGAAGCGGCAGCCACTGTTTTTGGCAGTACGAAATTAAACCTATTTATGGCTGGGGAAACTCAGAAGAAATCCAGAGATCTACAGCCGGAATGCTATCTTTTCTGCCCGTATTTGAGCCTGGATGGCAAATTTTAATGGCGCACGGTTTAGCCACGGGCTGGATCGATTGGAATGACCAACGCTACGAATTTAAAGATGCTCCCGCTTACAGCGAAAAAAACTGGGGCGGTGCTTTCCCGCAAAAGTGGTTTTGGATTAATTGCAATTGTTTTCAAGGCGAAAAGGATTTAGCTTTAACTGCAGGTGGTGGGAAGCGGGGCGTGCTGTGGTGGATGGAATCGGTAGCAATGATTTGTCTGCATTACCGAGGCAAATTTTACGAATTTGTGCCTTGGAATTCCCAAGTTAGTTGGACTATTCAACCTTGGGGAAGCTGGAAAATGCAGGCTAGAAACAGCCAATTTGAAGTTGAGTTGATTGGCACTACAAACAGTCCTGGTACTTATGTGCGAACTCCCACAGAAAAAGGCATGGCTTTTTGCTGCCGGGATACGACGCACGGCGAATTGCGCTTGCAACTGCGAGAGTTGTTGGGGGGAAATGTGGAAAAAAATGGCAAGCAGCGTTCTAGAATTATCTTAGAGGCTCAAAGCTCTTTATCGGGTTTGGAAGTTGGGGGCGGGCCTTGGGACGAAGTTTGGCGATCGAATTAAACCATTAGTCATTAGTGATTAGTCAGTTAATAGTAGTGAGAACAGCCATGCTCCATTTACTCGGTTGGCAATTAGCCAAATTCTACCCCAGCCAGCGGTTAGAAAAAACTTTCAAGGTGATTTTGGGACTAATTTTATGTTTTAGTACAATTTTGATGCCGGCGGCAATTGCTAGTGCGGCAGGTGATTTGTCTCGGCAACCTGTCACCGAAATTACTATTAATTTAGGTAACGAAGCTGGGAAACTCAAATTCTTTCCCAATTTGCTAGAATTTGAATCGGGCAAGCGCTATAAATTACTGCTAAAAAATCCCAGTTCGTAGAAACATTATTTTACTGCTAAAAACTTTGCTGATGAGAGTTGGACTCAAAAAGTTGAAGCTGGGAAAGTGGAAATTAAAGGAGCGATTCACGAATTGGAACTTAAACCGGGCGCTATGGCAGAATGGGTGTTTGTGCCGATGAAATCGGGAACGTATAACCTGCGATGTACGGTAGCCGGACATACGGAAGCGGGGATGATTGGCAAAATTACGATCGCCTCTTAAGTCCGAGTTAATACATTAACAAATTGACTAATTTTTGTGTAATCGGAAAACCAGTCTGACGCTCAAAATGTCTGAACATCGGACTAGGATTTGCCTCTAAAAATACATACTCACCGGTTGGCTTGAGACGCCAATCAATAGCAGTCCAATCGAGCATAAATGCCTTTAAGATTGCTAAACATTGTTGGTAAACTGATTCGGGCAAATCTACCGGAATTAACTCGGACTCTAAATCTTCCCGAAAGTCCAAAGCTTGACTGCGAATTTCCGCAGAATAAACTGATTCACTAATCACATAACTGCGAATGTTTGTCCCAGGAATATACTCTTGTATTGTGATTGGAGAAATACTCAAAGCCAAGTCCAGCCGATTAGGTTCTAAATGTGCCTCTGTCACCAACTTGGTATGAGCGCCACCATAAACGGGCTTAAAAATTACTTTTTTGTGAGATTGGAAAAATTCCCTAACTTGCTCTGGATTGTTACTGATTAAAGTTGCAGGAATTGTCACTCCTATTTGCTTTGCCCGACTTAGTTGTAGGGGTTTTTCTTTATGAAATTGGTATGCCTGCCAGGAATTAATCCAGCGAGCCGGACAAGCTTGTATGAGCGATCGCACTGTACTCATGGAATCGTTCAATGCAACTTGCTGTTGATTTGCATCTTTTAAAGGTGCAACGCCAACACCGGAAAAATTGCGCCAAAATACACTGTGAATATCTTGAAAATTCAACTGGCGACCTCCGGGTAGCGTCAAGCACCCTACCAGGGTATCAGGTTGCCAAGACAGACGTAACTGTCTTGGAAACTGATAGGTATCTAAATAATCTACTTCTGCACCGGCTTGGGTGAGAGCATCTTTTATATGAGCAGCATGAGCATCGGAATCATTACCCAGAATTAAAATGTTCATGGGAAATTTGAAAATAAAAAATAGGCTAAAATCAAGTACAAATATGAAAAGTCGCATCACTTGTTTTGAGAGTGTTGCAACTTTTTTTATAGTGTAAAAAAACACTCGAATGAGGCTGAATCTTTGAAAGTCTTATTACAGAAAGAAGCGGAATAGTTCAGGAATTAGGCAGAATCTCTACCATTGTCGGCACGAATGAAATTACCAATAAATAGGGCCTCCACCGCCTTCAAACCAAGCTTTCGTGTAATATCCTCCACCCTCTTCACCTAGAGCCATAGTGGTCATCGGAGGGTCAATGGGAATAGGCTTGGGAGGAAATCCTCCTCCTCCTTCACTTCCCGGACAGGGAGCTGAGATACACTGTATCCCACCACCACCTTCTTCACCTATAGCTAGAGTGGTAGCCCTTAATCCACCTCCGATGCGCGTGGACTCTTCATCAGTTAGCGTCTCTTCAAAATCCAAATCAATTGCTTCCAGATCAGCAATATCTAGATCAAAAGGATGATTCATAAAATTATCCTACTTGAGTAAAAGATTAGGCTTGTTTACCCATAATCTAAATCAAGAGGATGAAGTGATGTTGCCATTTTGGCAAGTTTCAAAGTAAGTATTGTAACTGTCAGTTAAAAAATGTTAAGCTGACTCTAGCGGAGCCATTGTCAGCCCCGCACGGCTCAATTGCATATGATAAAGTTCTGCTTGCTCTTGCGGGCCAACCCAGACGGTGGCCTGGCCTTCGTGGTGGATTTGGTTGGCGAGTTTCCAAGCTTGATCGCTAGTCATCCCTGGAATGTATTTCGTCAAACATTCCACAACGTGCTGAAATGTGTTGAAATCGTCGTTGAGGACTATTACCCGATAGTTGGGATAAGGTTTGCGGGTAACTTGACTCGATCGAACGGGTGCTATGGTTGGTGAAGAGGTCATCGCGCGAACAGCCACTAAAACTACAAAATTCGTAAAAAAGTTACCTCTAAAATTATAACACAATTTCAAAATGTTTCAACCCCTACTTGGTATTTTGATCCGCTTCGGGGTTTATTTTCACAGCCAGGCCCTGCGTTAGATTTCTCCAGAAACTGTGGGGAGTAAAGGTTAGGCATCCTGTCCCCCATTGACAGGCTTTTCTGGAGAAATCTATTGCACTGCGCCGATTAAACTAAAGTTAACACTCGATCGACCTCAGAAGTGTCGCCGCCGTGAGAATACGCTTGCAGCAGAAGTTGCTTTAAATCTTCAATCAGTGGATAGCGGGGGTTAGCTCCGGTACACTGATCGTCAAAAGCGCGATCGGCCATTTCCTCAACTCGAGCAAAAAAGAAATCATCGCTCATTCCCTGACTGGCAAGAGCCTCCTGAATCGTGCTAGGAAGATCTACCTCACGCTTGAGATTTTCCACCGCTGCGATCAACTTCTCAACTTTCTCCTCTTCTGTATCGCCGCCCAAATTCAGATAGTCCGCAATTCGAGCATAACGCCACTTGCTGTTAGGATACTTGTTTTGAGAAAAAATCGCTTGTTTGAACGGAACATCCGTTGCATTGTAGCGAATTACGTGGGAAATCATCAGCGCATTCGCTAAACCGTGAGGGACGTGGCAAGTTGCACCTAATTGGTGAGCTACTGAGTGACAAACCCCCAGAAAAGAGTTGGCAAATGCCATCCCGGCGATCGTAGCAGCATAATGTACTTTCTCGCGCGCTTTCGGATCGTTAGCACCATTTTTGTAAGCGCTGGGCAGGTATTTAAACAGCAAACGAATCGCTTCTAAAGCCAAACCATTTGTATACTCAGAAGCCAACACAGAAACATAAGCTTCTAAAGCGTGGGTTAGCGCATCAATGCCGCCGTAAGCAGTCAGTTTCCGGGGCATATTCAGGGTAAGTTCTGGATCGACGATCGCCATACTCGGAGTCAGAGCATAATCTGCAAGCGGATACTTAATCCCCGATCGTTCATCCGTAACAACCGCAAAAGGGGTGACTTCCGAACCCGTTCCCGAAGTAGTTGGAATTGCCACCATAATTGCCTTCGATCCCAAAGGTGGCAGTTCGTATACCCGCTTGCGAATATCCATAAACCGCATCGCCAATCCTTCAAACTCAATTTCTGGATGTTCGTACATCAGCCACATTACTTTAGCAGCATCCATCGGCGAGCCCCCACCAAAGGCAATAATCACATCTGGATGGAAACTATTGCAGATTTCTAAACCTTTGCGAACAGTAGCAAGCGAAGGATCGGGTTCCACATCGTAAAATGTGTAGTGATCGATGCCGATTTCTTCCAAACTATCTGTGACTTCCTTAGTCAATCCCAATTCAAACAAAGGTTGATCCGTCACGATCAAAGCACGTTTCTTACCTGCAAGATCCCTCAAAGCTACAGGAAGACAACCCGACTTAAAATAAATCTTGGGAGGAATGCGGAACCACAGCATATTCTCGCGCCGTTCTGCTACGGTTTTGATATTCAGCAGGTGATGGGGTGTCACGTTGACAGAAATCGAATTATCGCCCCAGCTACCGCAACCGAGGGTAAGGGAGGGATCGAGGCGGAAATTGTACAAATCGCCGATCGCACCTTGAGAAGAAGGCGTATTAATCAGCACCCGCGAAGTCTCTAGTTTGCTTTCAAAATAACGAATGTGCTTCTGATTGTGGGGGGCGGTGTAGAGTACAGAAGTATGGCCGTGGCCGCCAAAAATTATCAATGCTTCAGCTTTGTCTACTGCTTCAGTAAAGTCCTTGGCGCGATACATGGCGAGAATCGGCGAAAGTTTTTCACAAGCAAAGGGTTCTTCTTTACCAACCCCATCCACTTCTCCAATCAAAACCCTGATGTTTGACGGCACTACAAAACCCGCAATCTGCGCCACCTTTTGCACCGATTGTCCGACAATTTCGGCATTCAATCGACCATCAATTAAGATTACCTGCCGCACTTTTTCCCGTTCTTCAGCATTGAGGAAATAAGCACCGCGCTTGATAAATTCCAGTTGCACTGCATCGTACACCTCATCCACAACAACCACCGATTGTTCCGAAGCACAAATCGTGCCGTTGTCGAAAGTTTTGCTGAGCAAAATTGAGCTGACAGCCATTTGGATGTGGGCGGTTTCATCGATGATGGCGGGAGTATTTCCTGCGCCGACGCCGAGGGAGGGATGTCCTGAAGAGTAGGCAGCTTTTACCATTCCCGGGCCGCCAGTTGCCAAAATTAGTTTGATATCGGGGTGCTGCATCAAAGCTTGGGAAAGCGGCACAGTTGGCTCATCAATCCACCCAATAATATCCGGTGGTGCTCCTGCTGCTACAGCAGCATCGAGGATGATTTTTGCCGCCGCAGCCGTGCAGGATTTTGCCCGGGGATGGGGCGAAAATATAATGCCATTTCTCGTCTTGAGCACGATTAAAGACTTGAAGATGGTGGTGGAAGTCGGGTTAGTTACAGGAACGATTCCCGCCAACACTCCCACGGGTTCGGCAATGCGTTCGTAGCCAAAATGCCGATCGGACTCGATGATACCGCAAGTCTTGTCGTTTTTGTATTTGTTGTAAATCATTTCCGAGGCAAAATGATTTTTGATTGCCTTATCTTCTATGACTCCCATTCCCGATTCTTTGACTGCTGCCTTGGCTAAGGGAATGCGGGCGGCATTAGCGGCTAAAGCTGCTTGCTTGAATATGCGATCGACCTGTTCTTGAGTGTAGGTGGCAAATTCAGCTTGGGCTGCTTTTACTTTTTGAATGAGCGCTTCTAATTCATCTACATTGGTAACTTTCATGTTGTTTTTCCTAATGTTTATTTCGGTAAAATTATTGCCTCAATCTTTGATTGGTAGGGAACCTGCTGATCGACGCAGATAATTTCAAGATTGTTGGTGAGTTGGGAACGCGGTCTTTTAATTATTATATACCGCTAGCTCCGATCGCATTTACCCCCCGAGTGTGAAAAATTTCAACAGTTTGTTGCACGAGTTCCGGTGAAGCTGGAGGTGTATCCTTGAGTTCGTAATCCAGTTTTAATTGTTCCCATTTGTATTCTCCCATTTTATGAAATGGTAATACTTCTACTTTTTCCACATTGTTCAGATTGGCAATAAAATCCGCTAGTTTTTCTACGTTTTCGATGGCATCTGTGAGATGAGGAACTAGAACGAACCGAATCCACGTCGGTTTGCCAATTTCGCTGAGATATTTTGCCATTGCTAAAGTAGGCTCGATCGAGACATTGGTGACTTTGTAATACAGTTCGGGAATGTAGGATTTGATGTCCAATAAAACCAGATCGGTCATTTCCAGAACCGGTTTAGCAACTTCTAAAAGACAGAATCCTGATGTGTCAAGGGCTGTATGCAATCCCATTTGATGACAGCGACTAAAGATTTCTCTGACAAAATCCGGCTGCATCAACGGTTCGCCACCGCTGACTGTAACGCCTCCTTTTCGCAGGTAGGATTTACATTTTGTAATTTGATCGATTAAATAATCAACGGTTACTTCTTTACCATCGTGGGAATTGTGGCAGTCGGGATTGTGACAGTAAAGACAGCGTAACGGACAGCCTTGGGTGAAGACGATAAACCGAATTCCGGGGCCGTCTACGGTACCAAATGTTTCGATTGAATGAATGCGACCAATTCCAGACATTGATTTGGTTTTGAATTTTGCTTGGCTTCAACTCCGCTCAGTCAGCCGTCAAGTTAAAGTTTGAGTTTGGGCTTCGATTCCGCTCAGCCAGCGGTTAAATCGTTAACAGAGCGAAGTCGAAGTTTGAGTTTGGGCTTTGCTCAGACAGCGTTTAGGTTGGTAGCTGAGCGAAGTCGAAGCTATACCCGTTCGTGGAAAGTCCGTTTAATCACATCTAATTGCTGTTCGCGGGTAAGTTTGATGAAATTAACCGCATAACCGGAGACGCGAATTGTTAGCTGGGGATAGTTTTCTGGATGTTCCATCGCATCTAGTAATGTTTGCCGATCGAGCGCGTTAACATTAATGTGATGGCCGCCATCGTGGAAGTAACCGTCTATAAGACTAACTAGGTTATTAGTCCGATCGTCCTCCATTCTGCCCAAGGCCTGCGGTAGAATCGAAAAAGTATTCGATATGCCATCTTGACAATCACTGTAAGGCAGTTTCGCTACAGAAGATAAGGATGCGATCGCCCCACAGGAATCTCGGCCGTGCATCGGGTTAGCACCGGGAGCAAATGGTTCGCCTGCTTTACGTCCGTCGGGAGTGCTACCAGTTTTTTTGCCGTACACTACGTTAGAAGTAATCGTGAGTACCGATTGAGTTGCTACAGCGCCACGGTAGGTTTTGTGCTGGCGAATTTCGTTCATGAACCTTTGCACAAGTTCGATGGCTAGACTGTCAACGCGATCGTCATTATTGCCGTATTTTGGATATTCTCCTTCGATCGAGTAATCCACTGCCAAACCTTGCTCGTTGCGAAGCACCTTAACTTTCGCGTGTTTAATCGCCGAGAGCGAGTCCGCCACCACGGACAATCCAGCAATTCCGCAGGCCATTGTCCGGTAAACATCGCGATCGTGCAATGCCATTTCCAGGCGTTCGTAGCAGTATTTGTCGTGCATATAGTGAATGACATTCAACGTATTGATATACGTTTTTGCCAACCACGCCATCATGTCATGGAACCGCGCTCTTACCTCTTCATAATCGAGATATTCGGTAGTAATTGGTGCGAACTGCGGCGCGATTTGGTCGCCGGACTTCTCATCTTTACCGCCGTTAATCGCATACAGCAAAGTCTTAGCCAAGTTAACTCGCGCGCCGAAAAACTGCATTTGCTTGCCAATTCGCATCGCGGAGACACAACAGGCGATCGCGTAATCATCGCCGTATTGAGGACGCATCAAATCGTCGTTTTCGTACTGAATCGAACTCGTCTCGCTGGATACCTTCGCACAGAAGAGTTTGAAGTTTTCCGGCAAGTTTTCCGACCACAACACGGTAAGATTTGGTTCGGGTGCAGTACCGAGGTTGGAGAGAGTGTGTAAGAATCGGAAACTGTTACGAGTTACCAATGTTCTACCGTCATCGCTGATACCGCCGATCGCCTCTGTTACCCAAGTTGGATCGCCAGAAAACAGATCGTTATAGTCGGGAGTTCGCAAAAACCGCACCATGCGGAGTTTCATTACAAAATGGTCGATCAGTTCTTGCAATTCTTGTTCGGAACTCGCGCCACTTTGCAAATCCCGCTCGAAATAAATGTCTAAGAACGTCGATACGCGGCCGAGAGACATCGCTGCCCCGTTTTGTTCTTTCACTGCTCCCAAGTAGCCAAAATACACCCACTGGACAGCTTCTCGTGCGTTTGACGCCGGACGGCTAATATCAAAGCCGTAGCTAGCAGCCATTTCTTTTAACTCAAACAAAGCCCGAATTTGCTCGGATAACTCTTCGCGCAAACGAATTGTTGCCTCGTCCATCGCCTCTAGTTCGAGTGATTCTTGCTGTGTTTTTTTATCATCAATTAGGCGATCGACACCGTACAAAGCAACGCGCCGGTAGTCACCGATAATCCGCCCGCGTCCGTAGGCATCTGGCAAACCTGTGATGATACCAGAACGTCTCGCCAGACGCATCGAGCGCGTGTAAGCATCGAATACACCATCGTTATGAGTTTTGCGATATTTCGTAAATATTTCTTCTGTTTGCCGATCGAGCTGATAGCCGTAAGCTTCTAAACCGGCCTTGACCACGCGAATTCCCCCCAAGGGCATAATCGCGCGTTTCAACGGTCTATCTGTTTGCAAACCTACTATTTGTTCTAAGTCGCGAGCGATGTATCCTGCTGCATGAGCCGTGATAGATGTGGGAACTTTTGTATCAACATCCAATACACCTTTTTCGCGCTCTTGCTTCATTAATTCCAGAACTTTTTGCCAAAGCTGCTGGGTTTTTTCGGTTGGTGCTGTGAGAAATTCTGCATTCCCTTCATAGGGGGTGTAATTCTTTTGGATGAAGTCTCTAACGTTGACTTCGTTTGTCCAGTTGCCTTCAGTAAAGCTGTGCCATTCTGCAAACATAGCTGCTTTCACCTCAATCTTTTGTTAGCGATCGATCTTTTATTCTTCGACCACTACATCTACTATATATTTAATTTCAATATTTTAACTACCCGGTTCGCTATTTGTTACAAAAGTTGACTTGTTAATTCCGTGGAAAGAATTAAGATAGATAGTAGGCAGAACATCCTCTTGAATTGTTAAGGAAGCTCTGACCAAATTGGTTCCCGAACTAACACTTTGACAACCGAAATGTTGTTTAAGGGTGGGTGGGTCGGAAACGCGCAATGAGATTTTTTTTCAGAAACCGCGAACAGCCGAAGAAGCTGAATAAAAAGCAGAAAAAAAGTAGAAAAAGAGTTCGGATTGGATGCGGTAGTTATCGAAAGCAGAGCAATATTAATTGCTGATTAATTGAAGTAGGGTATTATGCAGATAAATTCAAGAAATCAAAGCACTGCGAGCGATCCGGCTCACGATATTTGGAAAGAACAGCGCCATCCGCTCGATCGGATTTTTGCGCCTCAGTCAGTGGCTGTAATCGGCGCAACAGAGAGAGAAGGAAGCGTCGGACGTACTCTCCTGTGGAACTTGATTCGGAGTCCGTTTGGCGGAACAGTTTTTCCGGTGAATCCGCAGCGCCGCAGCGTCTTGGGGCTCAAGTCTTATCCTGACATTGCTAGCGTCCCGGAAGTAGTGGATCTGGCGGTGATTGCTACGCCTGCTGCTGGGGTGCCGCAAGTGATCCGCGAATGTATCGCTGCTGGGGTGAAAGGGGCAATTATTGTTTCTGCTGGGTTTAAAGAGATTGGTGCGGCTGGGGAGGCTTTAGAACAGCAAGTTATGGCCGAGGCGCGTCGGGGCGGAATGCGGATTATCGGCCCAAATTGCCTCGGGGTGATGAATCCTGTGCTTGGGCTCAATGCTACTTTTGCAGGTACGATCGCCCGTCCGGGTAATGTCGCCTTCATCAGTCAAAGCGGCGCCCTCTGTACTTCGATTCTCGACTGGAGTTTGGGGGAAAATGTCGGTTTTAGCGCCTTTGTGTCGATCGGCTCTATGCTCGATGTCGGTTGGGGCGATCTGATCGAGTATTTCGGGGACGATCCCCATACTCACAGTATCGTTTTGTACATGGAATCTATGGGTGATGCTCGTTCGTTTCTGTCCGCCGCCCGCCCAGTGGCGATCGACAAACCGATCATCATTCTCAAGGTAGGACGTACCGCCGCCGCCGCCCAAGCCGCCGCTTCCCATACGGGAGCTTTGACCGGTAGCGATGACGTGCTTAACGCTGCTTTCCGCCGCTGTGGCGCGTTGCGGGTACATACGATTTCCGATTTGTTCGACATGGCAGAAATTCTGGCCAAGCAACCGCGACCGCAGGGCAACCGCCTATCGATCGTCACCAATGCCGGAGGCCCTGGGGCGATCGCCACTGATGCCTTAATTAGCGACGGCGGTGCGCTGGCAGATCTGGCACCGGAGACTGTGCAGCAGCTTGATGAGTTTTTGCCGCCTCAGTGGAGTCATCACAACCCGATCGATATTTTGGGCGATGCTAGTAGCGATCGTTACGCCCAAACTCTAGAAGTTGTCGCTCCAGATCCCAATAGTGACGGATTGCTGGTCATCCTAACGCCACAAGCGATGACAAATCCCACCCAAACCGCAGAAAAACTCAAGTCTTACAGCAAACTCGGAAAGCCCTTATTAGCAAGCTGGATGGGCGGTGTGGAAGTGTCAGCGGGAACGCAAATTCTCAATCAGGCAAATATTCCGACTTTCCCTTATCCCGATACCGCCGTCAGGTTATTCAACTATATGTGGCGGTACACATACAACCTGCGCGCTATCTACGAAACGCCATCTCTCCCCGCTGATTGCGAAATCGAGACTTCCGGGTGTGCGACTGCTGCGAAAATTTTGACTGCCGCCCGCCAAAACAATCGCACTCTATTAACCGAGTACGAATCAAAACAGTTGCTGGCAGCTTACGGCATTCCCACCGTAGCGACAGAAATTGCAGCGAGTGCGGCCGAAGCTGTAGAAATTGCCGATCGCCTCGGTTATCCTGTGGTGCTAAAACTCCATTCTGAGACGATTACTCACAAAACCGATGTGGGGGGCGTAAAACTAAATTTAGGCGATGCTAAGGCTGTAATTAGTGCCTTTGAGGCGATCGCCCAGCGGGTAAGGGCGATCGATCCTGCAGCGTTTCTCGGCGTAACCGTGCAGCCGATGGTGCATTTGGAAGGCTATGAACTAATTTTAGGTAGCAGTATTGACCCACAATTTGGGCCGGTGATGCTGTTTGGTTCCGGCGGACAATTAGTGGAAGTATTTCAAGATCGATCGCTGGCACTTCCGCCTTTAAATACCACCCTAGCGCGGCGGATGATGGAGCAAACGCGCATCTATAAAGCTTTGCAAGGAGTGCGCGGTCGATCGGCAATTGACCTGGTACAACTCGAACAGTTATTAGTTCGTTTCAGTCAACTGATTGTAGAGCAACCTCAAATTGCCGAGATTGATATTAATCCACTGTTGGTTTCTCCTCAAGGTACGATCGCTCTTGATGCCCGCGTTGTTCTGCAAACAACGGAAAACCCCATTTCACCCGCGATTCGCCCCTATCCTACGCAATACGTTCAAACATGGTCAACTAATGGCGATCGTCCCATCACCATCCGTCCGATTCGTCCAGAAGATGAGCCGCTGATGGTGCTGTTCCATGAAGAACTTTCGGAAGAGAGCGTGTATTTGCGCTACGCTCACATGGTAAAGTTAAAGCACCGCATCGCTCACGAACGTTTGACCCGGATTTGTTTTATTGACTACGATCGCGAAATGCTGTTAGTAGCCGATCGTCAAGACCCGGAAACCTCAGAACACCGGATTTTGGGAGTAGCGCGTCTGAGCAAACTCCACGGCAAAAACGAAGCCGAATTTGCCCTGATCGTTAGCGATAGCTATCAGCAGCACGGTTTGGGAACAGAATTATTGAGGCGGCTGCTGCAAATTGGTCAGGAAGAAAAATTAGAGGCGATCGTTGGCTACATTCTCAATAGCAACTACAAGATGCAGAGCCTCTGTAAAAAACTAGGATTTGAACTCCAACCAGACCGAGGCGAAGGAATGTTGAAAGCTGTTTTTGTCTGCTAATAGCAAGTTTTGTTAAATAATTCTCATTCATCACAACTAAAGTCCTCACTACAAACCTATAAAGTTTGTAGTGAGGACTTTAGTCCTCAAACTCAGATGCTACTAAGCCGCAGCCAAATTTGCTGCTGCGAAATCCCAGTTAGCCAAATTATCCAAGAAATTAGTAATGTAGTCGGGACGGCGGTTTTGGAAATCCAAATAATAAGCGTGTTCCCACACATCCAAAGTCAGCAACGGAGTTTGGCCGTGTGCTACCGGGGTGTCAGCGTTAGCAGTTTTGGTAACTTTCAAAGTGCCGTTGTCTAAAACTAGCCAAGCCCAGCCACTACCGAACTGAGTTGTCGCAGCAGTCTTAAATTCTTCTTTGAATTTGTCGAAGCTGCCGAAGTCAGCGTTAATTTTGTCAGCTAAAGCTCCTGTCGGAGTGCCGCCACCGCCCGGTTTGAGGGAATTCCAGAAAAAATTGTGGTTCCAAACTTGACCTGCATTGTTAAAAATGCCGGCTTTGGATGGGTCTTTAGCAGATTCCTTGACAATTTCTTCAAGGGATTTGCTCGCCATTTCCGTTCCTTCAATCAGTTTATTCAGATTGGTGACGTAAGCAGCGTGGTGCTTGTCGTGGTGGAACGAAAACGTGTTGGCCGACATATGAGCTGGTTCTAGGGCGTCAGCGGCGAAGGGTAATGGTGCGAGTTCAAATGCCATGGTGTTCAATCCTCTCTGGATTACTTTGGGTTTTTCGGTTGACTTGGTGGCTTTTGTATGATTAAAGCCGAGAGTCACTAGCTTGAGTTTATCAAGCTGTGGTAAATAATTCTTTACAATTTTCCTATTTTATAGCAGTTGCAGCATTTTAGGATTCAGACTTCTATTTTTTAGAGATCAAAGCTACTTATTGCCGACTTCAACTAGCATAAAGCATCACTAAATGTCAAGCTACCTGGGAGACAAATAAAAGTGTGTGTGAAATTTTCAACCAATCGAAATTTTATGAGACTGATAAATAGATTAAACCTGTAAATTGTCAAAGATTAACCTAAGTTCAATTAAGCTGTAAGAAAGTCAAACAAGTTGCAGGAGCTGTCAATGGAAAAGCGTTTAAACAACTCGTCCAGTAACCCCGCTCAATGGTTGAATCTGCAATTAATCGTCACCGCTTTGGAAACAGTCCAAGACTTAATTGTAATTTCCCTATGTATTGGTTTGTTTTGTTTCATGGTGCTAGAACTGCGAGAAATGTTCTTCTCGCTGCTACCTCCTTTGAATTTCCAGGAAGTCACTGCCGACATTCTATTTTTATTGGTTTTAGTGGAATTATTTCGGTTGCTAATTATTTACTTGCAAGAGCAGCGGGTTTCGATAGGTGTGGCTGTGGAAGTTTGTATTGTATCAGTTTTGCGAGAAGTGATAGTGCGGGGAGTGCTAGAAACTCCCTGGGTTCAAATATTATCAACAGGCGCATTTTTGCTGGTTTTGGGAGTGTTGTTGGTAGTCCGAGTTTGGTTGCCGCCAACCTTCGAGGGAATTGACCCGGAACGCCGCCTTGCTAGCAGAAATAGAAAAATTTACGAGCAGGAATCTTCTTCCGATTCTGTTGCAATCAATAGCAAGTTTAATTCTCATTGAGTATGGCGGGACAGGCGATTTTAGATTTTAGATTTACTCTGATCTTGCTTGTCACGTTACCAGCCATCATTTCCAGTAAAACTGAGATGTTGCACCATTGTCAAGAACGGCTTCTCCGGCCCGTTCCACAACACAGTAGATTTTCTTGTGGGGTGGGCAGGAGAACCCGCCCAAAAAATGATTATTGAGAATGGTGCAAGATGTGAGTTCAAATCAACCTGATAACGTTTGTAGTGAGGACTAAAATTATCTTAAAGTTCAGACGATTTTACTCTTCACTACAAACAAAAGCTTCATCAGTCATTGCCAGTTATTCAAATCTAAAATCTAAAATCTAAAATCTAAAATGGTATTACCCGTTAGCCTGCAATTCCCCCAAACGAGCTAACACTTCTTTTGAGTGAATCGCCGGATTAATCTTCACAAAAGTTTCGCGCAAAATTCCTTCAGGGTCAATAATAAAACTGTGGCGCGCCGAGATAAAACTCATCCAAGAACCGTAAGCTTTACTCACGTTACCATCCGTATCAGCTAACAGCGGAAACTTCAAACCCTCGGAATCGCAAAATTCCGCATGAGAATCGACATCATCAGCGCTAATGCCGATAATTTGAGTATTCTTTGCCAAGTATTTCGGCAAGTCTTCCTGAAATCTCCGTGCTTCGATCGTACAACCGGATGTAAAGTCTTTCGGATAAAAATAGACTACCAGCCACTTACCGCGATAATCGGAGAGGGACACTTGTCCGTCGCCGCTGTTTGTCGGCAAACTAAAATCCGGCGCTGGTTGATTTACCGTCGGAAGCTTGCCACCGAGGGCAAATGCAGGTGTGGCAAAATTGAAACTTAGAAAAACTAGACAAATTGCAAATAAAGTGGTAAAAAACTTGCGGCGAGACATCATAAATTTAGAAGTAGAACTGTACTTAACACAAGTTTACAGTTTTCTGATTAAATGAGTAGGGGCAATTCGCGGATTGCTTCTAAAACCCCAATATCACTCACTCAAATAGCAATTTACCCATGAGCGCTGCACTCCCGTTAACAGGCAAAGCTATAGTAGTCCAGGTAATTAACGGTCAACCCGTTGGGATCGAAGTAGACGGCACTAATGCCCCGATTACTGGGGGAAACTTTGTAGACTTAGTTGAACGCGGTATTTACGACGGGGTGATGTTTCACCGAGTTGTGCGCGATCCCGATCCTTTTGTGGTGCAAGGAGGCGATCCGCGCAGCAGAGATACTACAATTCCAGCCAGTCAATTGGGAACGGGTAGTTTTATTGACCCGGATACCAATCAGCCGCGTTTTATTCCTTTGGAAATTACGCCGCAAGGGGCCGCGCAACCTGTTTACAACCAAGTTGTAACCCAGACGCCACAGTTGCAGCACACTCGCGGGGCTGTGGCCATGGCTCGTTCTAATGCTTTGAATTCTGCTTCTTCGCAGTTTTATTTTGCTTTGGATGATTTGCCATTTTTGGATGGTAATTATGCTGTTTTTGGCAACGTTATTGGAGGTTTTGAAACGGTGAATGCGGTGCAGCAGGGCGATCGCATTTCGAGTGCAAAAGTCGTTGACGGAATCGTCCCCAGTCGGGTTTCTAGCATCATTACCGATGTTGATTTCCTCAACGATTCCATTAACCTTACCAATTTGGCAAATCTGCCTTTGCGACCCCTCAGATTGGCCAACACCCCGAACAACTATCAAGTCACTTCCCAAGACTATCAGCAAAATCCCGGCGGTGTAGTGGGAGGTAGCGCAAACGATCGCATCGTCGGTGAACCCACGGGTGGTGATGGAATTAACGGCAGCCAAGGCAACGATACCCTCACGGGCGAAGAAGGCGACGACTTTCTCAGAGGCGGCAAAGGTAACGACTCCATTAGCGGCGGTGTTGACAACGATATTATCAACGGAAATCTCGGCGACGATAATGTCAATGGTGATGCTGGTAACGACTTTTTGCGAGGCGGCCGAGGAAACGATATTTTAATCGGCGGCGATGGTGACGATGTTTTAATCGGCGATAGTGACAGCGATACTCTCACCGGCGGCGCAGGTGCAGATACTTTTGTTCGGGTTACGGGTGAAATTCTGGAGTTGGATGGGACGAGCGATATAATTCTTGATTTTAGGCCGGGAGATGGCGATCGTATTGGCTTGACCAGCCCTTTATCCAACACCTCATTCACCCAATCAGGCAGCAACACACTCATTCAATTTGGAGGAGCTACTTTGGCTGTGGTTCAAAATGCCACTCCTGCAGCAGTTCAAAATGCTACTTTTGCAATTAACTCTCTTAGTCCTTTCGTTGTGGATAACTTGCCCCCCGGAGACGCCGCCTTGAGAGTTGGCTAACTTTAACAAGACTCACGCAATAAATATAAGGGTAGGGTGCTCTTCGGTGCACCTTACCTGATTATCAATGGCCAATTCCCTATTCCCTATTCCCAATTGCCAAATTCAACTAACACCATAGCTTTGTAATTTGAGAAACGGCCTCTTGATAAGAATCCATTCTCCCCTGCTGCTTAAAAAGCCCTGCCGCCTTCTGAAAATCCTCAAATGCTCCCTGAACCTCTCTCAATTTATATCTAGTCACTCCTCGGTTAAAGTAGGCTTTACCAAAATCGCGATCGAGGCGAATTGCTGACTCAAAATCAGCTAGTGCTGCGAGGGAATTTTCCATTTGCAGGTGGATAGCACCTCGGTTAAAGTAAGCTTGGGTTAAATTGGGGTTGAGCAGCAGTGCCGAGTTGTAATCTGCGATCGCCGCACTATAATCTTTTAAACGAGTCAGCATAAACCCCCGATTGCTGTAATACTTGGCTCGGTAAGGATTGAGCTCGATGGCGGTAGTTAAATCTTCGAGCGCAGATTGCTTGTAGCCTAATTTGTAGCGGGCCACACCGCGATCGTTGTAAGCTGAGGCGAATTGCGGATTAATGTTAATTGTGGAAGTAAAATTTTTAATAGCGCCGTGCAAGTCTTGTTGTTCGAGATTTTTTAAACCCTGAGTGTAAAACTTTTTGGTACTAACTTTTAAATTTGCATCTTGTCGGGATTCAGCTTGCTCCCCCGAAAATACGCCTGCAATATTAGTGAATCCCAAAGATTCGATCGAATTGAAAATAGTTGTGACAACTAATTGGCTTGGGAGAAGGGGGATAGTAGGCATGGGAGGAGTGGTGTTCAACTGTATGCTATCATTTTCCTCCATACTTCAGCTACTGACAGTGATATCCGTAGTGTCAGGAACGTGATTAGTTTGATGAGATTTGGTGATGCTGGGGCATTGACTTGTGTGATGAAAGTTGGGCTTAGTTAGTGATGACGATCGCAATTGAGAAAAAATGCGTCTACAACCCTTTAAATATAAGGTTTTCGGGCTAGCTTTGCGGTTTCTTTCTTCCCATATTGACGGGATTGTTTGCAGGTATGCCCCTGGGAGAGCGAGCGCAACTGCCTGCTGCAAGTATTACTTTGTAGCGATATTGCACTGGCAAACCTCGATCGAACTTGCGGTTATCTTATACCAGGTTTGTAGGAAAAATATTAGTTTGGCAGCGAGGCATTTGTGAAGCAACCAGGTTTCTACCTCAAAGCGCGTCTAAGACTGACTAAGTTAAGTTTGTACCTGCGTCAGCCGTGATTAACCTTTCACTACACTAATATTTTAGAGTAATCTGGCTGAGGAAAGTTGCAGATTATTTGCTATGCTTTGATTAGACATCAATAATTAATGGCGCAAATTAGTGTCAATGAAAAGAGTTATGAGGCTGAAAACTTTCTTCGCTGCGGTGTTGGCGATCGTCCTGTTCACTCTCTACTTAACTCCTCCTGTGATGGCCGCGAATGGGGAGGATTTGAGTCACCTATTAAAAGATAATTGGTGCGTCAGCTTTCTGTGGAAGCAATGCGATTTGAGCGCTGTCGATTTGCGTGGAGCTAATCTCCAAGAAGCGAATTTGTCCGGCGCTAATTTGAGCGGCGCTAATTTGTCCGGTGCTAACTTAAAAAATGCGGATCTTTCTGACGCAGACCTCACCGGCGCTAATTTAGCAAATGCTGATATTTTAGGCACGGATCTCAGTCGAGCCAATTTGACCGAAGCTAATTTCAACTCCACGAATTTGTGGGATGCTAATCTGACTTTGGCAAATCTGAGCCGCGCCAATTTACAAGATGCTAATGTCTTAGATTCTCGACTTTGGGGAAGCAATCTTACCCAAGCTAATTTAACGGATGCGACGCTGCACGGTGCTGACTTGCAATATGCTAATTTGGCCGACACTAATTTAACAGGTGCTGACTTGCACAGCTTCTTTTTCCGAGGTTCCAAACAAGTCACCAATTTGAGCAATGCTAATTTAGAAGGCGCTATTTTAACTGGCGCAAATCTCAGAGGTGCGGTGCTGGCAGGGGCAATAATGCCGGACGGGTCTATTAATGAAGAAAGTGGCTTTAATTTAAAGTAGAGTAAAATTAAAGTCTGTTTTAATAATTTCCACAACAGGCTTTAGGGCCGATTTCGCAGTCAATGAATTATCCGGTGTAGCTGCGCCCGTTGCCAACAGCTTGTTGAAGATGCTGTCAAGATATCAATTTAAACCAGGGTGCGATCGACCTTTTAACTCCCAAGCTGCGCCCGTTGCCAACAGCTTGTTGAGGATGCTGTCAAGATATCAATTTAAACCAGGGTGCGATCGACCTTTTAACTCCGAACCAGTAAATCTCGCTGAAATCTTAAATCTCAAACCGAACCTGCGCGCATCTGTTACAATTTTCAACAAAGCCAGAACAGCCCCGAACCTGAAGTCACCTGCCTAGGGATACCAGCCCCCGACAGGAGTCGTGAAGAGCAAAAATATTAGATATTTAGTTTAAACTCCCAGATTCATCTGTAGAGCCTCTCTAAAATCTAAAATCGAGCGGCTGTGGAGTCAATCTAAAATCTAAAATCTAAAATCTAAAATCTAAAATCGAGCGGCTGTGGAGTCAATCTAAAATCTAAAATCTAAAATCTAAAATCTACTGATGGAAACCCTGCAAACTCAACTTTACGAACTCGCACAATTTGCTAATAATTTAGTAAATACTCAACTGACAAACCTCAGTTTAGTCAGCGTCGGAGTCATCTTTCTGGCAGGGTTGCTAACGAGCTTAACGCCCTGTATGCTTTCAATGTTGCCGATCACGATCGGCTACATCGGTGGATACGAAGCAAAAAGTCGCCTGCAAGCTGCAGCCCAGTCTGCGTGGTTTTCCCTGGGATTAGCCACCACCCTTGCGGGTTTAGGTATTGTAGCATCATTTGCCGGACAAGTTTACGGTAAAATTGGCCTGGGTTTGCCGATTCTTGTCAGCATTATTGCTATTCTAATGGGGCTGAATTTACTCGAAGCTTTACCCTTACAAATGCCGTCTTTCGACGCTGTGGGGTGGGTGCCGAAAGATTTGCCTGCAGGCGTGCGATCGTACTTATTGGGCTTAACTTTTGGTTTGGTAGCGTCTCCCTGCAGCACGCCAGTTTTAGCTACACTCTTAGCTTGGGTTTCCAAAACGGGGGATACAGTTTTAGGGGGTGTGTTGCTGCTGTTTTACGCTGCTGGCTACGTCGCTCCGCTGATTATAGCAGGTACTTTTACTGCTAGCATTAAAAAGTTGTTAGAATTACGTCGGTGGTCGAGTTGGATTACGCCTGTTAGCGGCGTTTTGCTAGTAGGATTTGGCGTGTTCTCTCTGCTTTCCCGCATCCTTCCCGCTTAAGTTTAGTAGTAAGGACTTCAGTCTTTATTTAAAGATATAGCAAGCTCTACTGAATGCGTGAATTAAGTTTTTTTAAGGAACCGCGAAGACGCGAATAACACGAAGGAAGAAAGAAAACAGAAAAAATTCAAAATTGATTGAGACTTGCTCGATAAAAATAATAATATTTTATTCATGTTTTGTTTTTCCTTCCTCTTTCTTCCTTCTTCCTTTCATCCGTTACATCCCGTACACTGCTGGTTGGCGAACTTCCTGACATCCGTTACATCCGTTACAAAATCCGTTGCCGAACTTTCTTCATAATTACCAATGACATCAAAAGAAGTATTTCTATCTAAACTATCAAACTGGGCGACTGCCCCTCAAAGGTTTTTCAAGCGAGAAATCTTGCCAGTGCTAGCAGATTTGCGGCTAGCAATTATCTTGCTGCTGACGATCGCATTTTTCAGCATTTCCGGCACCGTCATCGAACAAGGTCAATCCGTACCCTTTTACCAATCTAACTATCCAGAACACCCCGCTTTGTTCGGCTTCCTAACTTGGAAAGTTGTGCTAATTGCAGGACTTGACCACGTATACCGCACTTGGTGGTTTTTGTCAATTCTAATTTTGTTCGGCAGCAGCTTAACAGCTTGTACATTTACCCGACAATTTCCCGCATTAAAAGCCGCCCGCCGCTGGAAATTTTATGAAGAACCAAAGCAGTTTGAAAAATTAGCTCTGAGTGCCGAATTAGAAACAGTTGTTTTAACTTCATTAGAACCACTTTTGCAGCAAAAAAACTACCGCATATTTCGAGAAGGCGAAAAACTTTATGCTCGCAAGGGAATAATTGGCAAAGTCGGCCCGATTATTGTTCACGCCAGTATGCTAATTATTTTAGCGGGGTCGATATGGGGCGCAATGACGGGATTTCTCGGTCAAGAAATTGTTCCCAGCGGCGAAACATTTCAGGTGCAGAATATCCTGGATGCGGGGCCTTGGGCCGGGCCGCAAATACCGAAGGATTGGTCGATGCGAGTTAATCGGTTCTGGATTGATTATACTCCCGAGGGCGGAATCGACCAATTTTACTCTGACCTGTCAGTTTTGGACAAATCAGGCCAAGAGGTCGATCGCAAAATCATTCACGTTAACGAGCCCCTCAGATACCGGGGAGTAACATTTTATCAAGCAGATTGGGCAATAGCCGCCGTGCGAGTTCGCCTCAACAAAAGCCCGGTTTTACAATTGCCAATGGCTCAGTTAGACACTCAAGGTAAAGGCCGGATTTGGGGTGCTTGGATTCCGACAAAACCAGATTTGAGTGCGGGAGTTTCTTTGCTAGCAAAAGACTTGCAAGGAACGATGTTAGTGTACGGTACGGATGGCAAATTGTTAACTACAGTTCGCGCCGGCACGGCGGTAGAAGTTAATGGAGTCATGCTGACAATTGACGAAGTTGTAGGCAGTACGGGATTGCAAATTAAAGCCGATCCGGGCATTCCTATCGTTTATACTGGCTTCGGGTTGCTGATGCTAAGCGTGCTGATGAGCTATCTGTCTCACTCGCAGATTTGGGCTTTGGAAAAAAACGGCAAACTCTACGTCGGCGGGCGCACAAATCGCGCTCAGGTGACTTTTGAAAGAGAAGTTGTGGAGATTTTGGACAAGTTAGCCGAATCGAAAACAGCAGATGAAAAAAGTGCGATCGCCCCGACTTCTGTTGCAAGTCAAAGCTAACCGTAGGCTGCGCTAGGCGCACCTTACACCAACGATAAATATCAAAAAGATTAGTTGAGTTTGTAGGGTGCGCCTTGCCAGATTTTTCGAGGTGGTTAATGTGAAGCTGAGAAAAACCATAAAACCGCTATTTCACGTTCGGATTTTTCAAATTTCAAGTAATGAAAATTGCTATACGGAGTTTTGGTTTAAAAATCAAAATCCTGAAACGCCGGTCAATCGGTCCTCTCGGGTGGGCGACAAACTCAACCGATGCCCCGTGTACACCCTATAAACTACGAGAGTTTAAGCGTTTGAACGACTTTTTGACTCGCTTGAGAGGGCTGGCCTGACGCACCCTACAATTACTTACTAATTTTATTAACAATCCTATTTCTTAAAACTATTGTGGGGTGCGCTTCGACGCCACCCCACAATTAAATCTCAATGCCACAACAGCTTAATACCCGCCCTATTTCTGGTGCGACACCTCAATCACGGTGTGGACGTTCCCCCGTGGCGAAAAATCGCCCTTAATCGTCGCTTCCAGCGGCGCGCAAGCCGCCACAAAATCGTCTAAAATTTGATTGATCGATTCTTCGTGAGAAATGTAGCGATCGCGATAACTGTTAACGTACAGTTTCAGCGCCTTTAACTCTACCACCCGCTCGTCGGGCACATAAGTAACGTGAATTGTCGCAAAATCTGGATAGCCAGAAAACGGACACTTGCAAGTAAACTCCGGCAAAGTAATGTTAATTGAGTAGCGCCGCCCGACTCGCGGATTCGGGAAAGTAATTAACTCCCCTTCCAATATCTGGCGTTCGCCGTATTTCATTTCCTCGGTGCTTGACTTTTGCGACATACTTTGTTCGGCGGCGTAGTTGTTCATAGCGATTGACTAATAACTTGTAACATTAAATTAAATTTACGTTCAATATTTGTAACAAATATCTTGACGAATTGTGTTGCGATCGATCTAATTGTAAATACTCTCAGGCTAAACTAAAACAAGTTCACCCTCGCCATCTACAATTATGCAAAATACTACCTTATCTGACAATACTTCCCCTGAAAACTCAAATAGTTACTCTCCATCGGTACCGATTTCCCTCTATCGAGAAGTCACGGCAGAGCTGCAAGCAGCCCAAGCGATGGTGGACTCCCTCAAAACCCACAATCAGCAATTAGTCCAACAAAATCAACAACTGCGGCGAGAAGTAGAAACAGTAGTTCAAGTATCCCAACAGTTACAGCAAGTAGTCAACTCGGTTCAGAGCGTTACCCAGACAGGGATGCCTCAAATGCCGTCAGTCAAATTCAATTTCAGCGTTCAACCTCCGCCCCCACAACCTGCAACCTCGCAGACTAATTCTGCCGTACCTCAACCACCTCAGACAGTGGCTTTCCCTTTCCCACTACCGGAACCGGAGTCAACACCCGCCTCGATACCGCAGCCACTTCCCGAAAAATTATTTACAGAGGTGCCGGAAACTCCTTACCGTGTCCGACCTCAACTCAAAAAAACCTCAGACTTAAGCGGATTGTGGTTGGCGATCGCAATTTTTCTGATTGTGATTGCAGCTTTCGGTGCAGGTTATTTAGTTGTCCGCCCTTTATTAATGAAAAAGTAAATTCCAACAAGAATCCCACGACTCCAGCCGTGGGATTTTAAACAAAACCTAGCATAAATTGTTCAAAGTTACGCTAATTGGCCATCATCCTCTGGCGGCACTCGTTTCTACTGAACGAGGGGCATACTGCTCTTCACAAGCAGAACCTACGATACCCACCCCTGGCTCGAAACCGCGCGTGAACTCAGTGAGTTTTACCTGTTTAGCTTCCAAAGCTGTCTGTAGCACCTTCATGGCTCGGTGAGGGTCGCCGGCTCCGCAGAAAAATAAGTCTGCAGCAAAATAACCGTGTTCAGGCCAAGTATGGATTGCTATATGAGACTCGGCCAAAGTAGCAGTAGCCGTCACTCCGTGAGGACTAAACTGGTGTACGCACAAATCGATGAGAGTAGCTCCTCCGGCTTCGATCGCATCGAGTATGGCGCGGCGGATACGTTCCGGATCGTTAAGCAAGTCTCCAGGAGACTGCCAAGCATCAGCGACCAGATGGGTTCCCAATTGTTTCATTCTGCGGGGTTTTACCTCTATTGATGTTAAGTCTCAAACCTTTTAACGTTAGCACGATGTCAAAAATTTTGCAAGTATGTTTCACAAAGAAATAATGAATATAAGGAGAAATACCCACCACCAAGCGCGGGCTCTATGGTGGGGTCAAACTGTCTCACAGCCAGATGCCACTAACGGAATTCGTATTATTTCAGTGCTGCCTTGTTCTTCTCAAACCACCTTTTTTGATTAAAGCGATCTCTGGTTTCCATTGGCTAAAAAAACCAAAGCTCGATCATTCCGGCTGTGGCGGAATTGATATGATATCGAAATGCCACAGATGGGTGGCTATGCTCTCATGCGTAAAATTCGACAGATCCTAAACGATCACCCAAGGGCCGATTCCGGCGAGCCCTCTTGCAGCCTATGCTGGAGAAATTGACCAGCAACCAACGGTATCCGCTGGCTTTCTGGCCTCACCTAGCTAAACCGGCCCGACCAGCAGAAATAATGAAGATCGTTGCCCGTTTTTGTGGGCCCAAGGGAAAGACAAGCGCATGATCGAGCAGTATCAACTCGTTGAACAGATTTTTGCAGGCAATAGCGAGATGGCGATGCTGATGCGATCGCACGATTGGTCGCTTTCGGCCCTGGGGGCTGTAGAAACCTGGCCTCAAAGCTTGAAAACCACAATTCGGATCATCTTAGGCTCTCGCTACCCCATGTTCGTCTGGTGGGGACAGCAGATGACCAAGTTTTATAACGATGCTTACATTCCTGTCCTCGGCAAGCGACATCCGCAAGCACTAGGTCAGCCTGCCTCACTGGTATGGGCTGAAATCTGGGACACGCTAGGACCCCAAGCAGAAGCGGTTTTGAACCAGGGACAATCGACGTGGAATCAAGAATTGCTTCTGGTCATGGAACGCAACGGGTATACAGAGGAAACCTACTTTACCTTTTCCTACAGTCCGGTGGCGAATGATGATGGCCCAGTGGGGGGCGTTTTCTGCGCCTGTAGCGAGGACACTCAGCGCGTGTTGAGCGATCGCCGCTTGGCAACGTTGCGCGAATTAGCAGCAGAAACAGTCACTGCCAAGACGCAAGAAGCAGCTTGCGAGATTTCCGCCACCGTATTGACCAATAACGCCTATGACATCCCGTTTGCGCTGTTTTATCTACTCGATGGCGATAACTCAATCGCACGACTCGCCGGTACAACAAGGTTAGCAGCCGGAACCCTTGCCTCTTGTGAGGCGATCGAGCTTACATCCGCCCAAAAGTGCCAGTGGCAATTGAAGCAAGTCATCGAGACTGGCGAAAGCAGAATCATTGAAGATTTGGAGGCGCAATTTGGACTTTTACCGGGCGGTGCGTGGTCCCAATCTCCTCATCAAGCGGTAGTTCTACCACTAGCTCGATCGGGAGAAACGTTCGGGTTCCTGATTGCTGGAGTGAGTCCGCTTAGAACGTTTGATGATGATTACAAAGGTTTTTTTGACTTGATGGCAGGGCAGGTGACAACAGCGATCGCCAACGCCCAAGCTTACGAAGAAGAGCGTAAACGTGCCGAAGCATTAGCTGAGTTAGACCGTGCTAAAACCACGTTTTTTAGCAATGTTTCGCACGAATTCCGCACGCCGCTGAGCTTAATGCTGGCTCCCTTAGAAGACACGATCGCGAATTTGAATGCAACAATTCCACCTCAAGAACGCGAACAATTACTAATGGTGCAGCGCAATGGAATGCGACTGCTCAAACTCGTCAATAGCTTGCTCGATTTCTCGCGCATCGAAGCAGGTCGAGTCCAAGCAGCTTATGAACCTGTAGATTTGGCCACCTATACGGCGGAACTTGCCAGCACGTTTCGATCGCTGATTGAACGAGCCCAAATGTCGCTGATAGTTGACTGTCAAACCTTGCCAGAAGCGATTTATGTCGATCGCGAAATGTGGGAAAAACTCGTTCTAAATCTATTATCAAATGCTTTTAAGTTTACCTTGACGGGAACAATTAGTGTTCGATTGCAGTGGGTCGAAAATTGTGTTGAATTATCAGTTGCAGATACAGGAGTCGGTATTCCCTCCGAAGAACTACCGCATTTATTTGAGCGATTTCATCGAATCAAAAATTCTCAAGGGCGGAGTTTTGAAGGCTCCGGCATTGGGCTATCGCTGGTGCAAGAACTCGTCAAACTACATGGGGGATCGATCGATGTCAGCAGCACTTTTGGGCAGGGCAGTTGCTTTACGGTGACGATTCCCACCGGAACAGCTCATCTGCCGCCGGAGCGCATTGGTGCGAGTCGCACGTTAGCATCAACGGCGTTAGGCGCGATGCCATATATCGAAGAAGCTCAACGCTGGTTGCCAGAAGGCGATTTGAGATTAGAAGAATGGAACATGGCTCCATCCACTCATGAACTCGTCAATCAACCCGCTCAATCTAAAATCCAAAATCTCAAATCTAAAATTCTCCTGGCCGATGATAACGCTGATATGCGCGATTATATTCGGCGACTCCTGAGCGATTCTTATATTGTTCAAACCGTCGCCGATGGCGTTGCCGCTTTGACTGCAATTGAGAAGAATCCACCCGATTTGGTATTGACAGATGTGATGATGCCGGGGATAGATGGGTTTGAGTTGTTGCGATCGCTGCGTTCTAATCCCTCAACCCAAGACATTCCCATCATTCTCTTATCAGCCCGCGCGGGCGAAGAAGCGCGTATTGAAGGACTCGCAGCCGGGGCCGACGACTATCTGATTAAACCATTCTCGGCGCGTGAACTGCTGGCAAGGGTAGAAGCAAGTTTGAAGCTGGCACGGCTGCGACAGGAAGCAACTGTGCGAGAGCGAACCCTTCTGGGGCGCGTAACCGATGCGTTTATGGCAATGGATCTCGACTTTCGCTTGACCTATGCTAATGAAGCCGCACAACGAGTGTCGCGAACTCCCTTAGAAGCAATGCTGGGCAAAACGATGTGGGAAGCCTTCCCCGGGACGATCGGCAATCAGTTTGAATTCCAGTATCGCAGAGCGTCCAGCGAGCAGGTTGCAGTGGACTTTGAGGAATATTATGCCCCGTTTGATTTGTGGGTTGAGGTTCACGTTTATCCTTCACCGACTGGGCTGTCTATTTTCTTTCGGGATATCAACGATCGCAAAAAAATTGAGCAGGAACGGGAACGGTTTCTTGCCGTCGGTTCAGATTTGCAAGTGATTACGGGCATAAACGGGTATTTCCACTGGGTCAGCCCAACCTTTGAACGAACCCTCGGCTGGACACCAGGCGAAATGACATCCCGCCCCTGGACTGAGTTTGTCCACCCAGAAGACCTCAGCGCCTCGGTTTCAGAAGCCGAGAGTCTGTTCTCCGGTAACAAAACCTTTACGTTTGAAAACCGTTATCGGCACAAAGACGGTTCCTACCGCTGGTTCCTCTGGAATGCCCAGCCGTACCCAGAAGAACAAGTGATTTACGGCGCTGCAGTTGACATCACCGATCGCGTGCGCGTCGAAAACGAGCGCCAACGGGCCCAACAAGCCTTGCGTGAAAGCGAGGAGCAGAGCCTGAATATTCTAGAGAGCATTGCTGAAGCATTCTTTGCCCTGGATGAGAAGTGGCGGTTCACCTACGTCAATCAATTCGCCGAAAAACTGCTCGATCGCATTCCGGGTGATTTGATAGGCAAGAATTTATGGGAAGAATACCCAGGACTGATTGGTAACGAGTTTGAGCCGATCTATAGGAACGCCATGGGCGCTCGCCAGGCTGGGTCACTGACGGCGTTTTATCCCGACCACGATCGTTGGTACGAAGTCCGCACCTACCCTGCCCCACATGGAATCACCGTTTATTTTAAGAATGTCACCGATCGAATTCAAGCGGAAACAGCACTGCGCCAAACGTCTGCCGAACTCGAACGGCAACTGCGAAAGTTCGACGCGCTCGTAGCTTCGGTGCCGGATTTTATATACACCTTCGATTTGTCGGGGCGGTTCACTTACATCAGTCCGGCATTCCTCAACCTCTTGGAGAAAACTTCGGCCCAAGCTCTGGGAAAAAACTTTTTTGACCTAGATTATCCAACAGATTTAGCTACCCGACTTCAAAATCAGATCCAGCAAGTCATCGAGACGCGCCAACCGCTCAAGGACGAAACGCCGTACACGATCGCATTTGGCAGGCGCGCCTATGAATACATTTTCGTCCCGCTTTTTGATGTGAATGGCGCGGTAGAAGCGGTGGCAGGCGTCACGCGAGACATCACCGAACGCAAACAAGCTGAAGCTCACCTACGGGAAACCCATGTGCAATTGGAGTCCGCTTTAGCAGCAGGAGCCATCTACACCTGGCAGTGGAAGATTCCTGAGAATCTCATAATCGTGAATGCAGCCTTTGCTCACCTGTTTGGCGTTGACCCAGCGGTGGCAGCGATCGGCTTACCGATCGAACAATTTGTGCAGGCGATGCACGAAGAAGACCGCCCACGGGTGGTTGCAGCCATTAACCAGGCGATCGAAACTGGCGAAGAATATGCCACTGAGTACCGTGTTTATACGGCGGCGGGCGAGGAGCGATGGCTGGCTGCACGCGGTCAGGTTGAATATGCTGCTGATGGCAGCCCGAGCGCTTTCCCTGGGGCACTGGCAGACATCACCGATCGCAAACAAACCGTAGAAGCCCTGCGAGAAAGTGAAGAGCTAAAGCAACGCATTTTAGATAGCAGCAATGACTGCATTAAAGTTTTAACGCTAGATAGCGAAATCGTTTATATCAATACAGGCGGGTTGTGCCTTTTGGAACTCGACGATCCGACACTCATTCTGAACACCAGTTGGCTCGATCTCTGGCAAGGCGAACATTATGAAAATGCCTTGACGGCGATCACAAATGCCAAAGCGGGTAATACAGGTCAGTTTCAAGGCTATGTTCCCACCCGAAAGGGCTCGCTGAAATGGTGGGATTGCGTAATCACGCCACTGCGAAATACTTCTGGGCAGGTGACCCAACTCGTTGCAATTTCACGAGATATCACGAAGCAAAAACAAGCTGAAACTCAACGGGAACAACTGCTGGCGCAGGAGCAAACCGCACGAGAAGCCGCCGAAACCGCCAACCGCATCAAAGATGAGTTTTTGGCAGTGTTGTCCCATGAGTTGCGCTCGCCCCTCAACCCGATTCTCGGCTGGTCGAAGCTGTTGCAGCAAAACAAACTGGCTGCTGCAAAAACGGCTAGCGCCCTTGCCTCGATCGAACGCAACGCCCAACTCCAGTTACAACTGATTGATGACCTGCTCGACATCTCCCGCATTATGAGTGGCAAACTGAGTTTGAATGCGATGTCCGTTGACTTGAATATGGTGATCTCGGCCGCCTTGGACACCGTTCGACTAGCAGCCGAAGCCAAGTCACTGGAAATTAAAACAACCTTTTCACCGTCCCTGGGAATGGTAAGGGGCGATTCCGGGCGTTTGCAGCAAGTAGTCTGGAATCTTTTATCGAATGCCGTGAAATTCACCCCTCAAGACGGGCAAATTACCGTTAGGTTAACCCAAACTGGAAGTTATGCCCAGATTCTTGTCACCGATACAGGAAAAGGCATCAATCCTGAGTTTCTGCCTTATGTGTTTGAGCATTTTCGGCAAGAGGATGGAGCCATAACTCGTAAATTTGGGGGTTTAGGATTGGGGCTGGCGATCGCGCGTCAAATTGTGGAACTGCATGGCGGCAGAATTTGGGTTGAGAGTAGGGGTGAAGGACAGGGAACCACCTTCACCGTTGAACTTCCCCTCTTGCATACCGCGAATCCGGTTGAAGAAGTTGCCGCTGGGGCTGAAGCTCGATCTGACGAGCTTCATCTGGCAAATCTGCGCGTGTTAGTTGTTGATGATGAACGCGATTCACGGGAGTTTGTGGCGTTTGTAGCGGAACAAGCCGGAGCTAAAGTGACTGCCGTTGGGTCTGCGATCGAGGCGCTGCAACTGCTCTTAAGCACACCCTTCGATCTCCTCCTGTGCGACATCGGAATGCCAGAGATGGATGGCTATATGCTACTGCGGCAAGTTAGAACTCTACCACCAGAGCAGGGCGGGCAAATTCCGGCGATCGCCCTGACTGCTTATGCTGGAGACTTTAATCAGAAACAAGCTCTTGCTGCTGGGTTTCAACATCATGTTGCAAAACCTGTCGAAGCGAATGAGTTAGTCAAAGCAATGCTGCAATTACCTCTGATACTGCATCGCTGAGTCCGAATTTTAATAGATTGTCGATCGCAGACAATCTATTAAACCCGCCCCCCACAACCGATAACATTTCTGACTCCTGACTCCTGAATTCTTTATTTTCAAAATTGTCAAAAGTTTTGAGTTTTAAATTAAAGATGATTTAACTTAAAACTCAAAACTATTTTCCCTTAATCAACTTATCAATCCCGGCTGTGAGTAGCTCCATTCGGCAAAATCGCCCCGCCCAAAGCTGCTTCATTCAAATTATCAACATTCAAGCTCGCGCCAATCAAATTAGCCTCCGACAAATTAGTTCCTGTCAAATTCGCCCCTGTCAGAGAACTTAGGAGCAAACCCGCTCCCGACAAATTGGCGTGACTCAAATTCGCCCCCCGCAAATCCGCTTCCAGCAAGCTAGCACCTGCCAAATTTGCACCGCTCAAGTTAGCTCCCCGCAAAGAAGCTTTGTTCAAATTCGCAGCCCTCAAATCCGCATTGTGCAGAATCAAACCATTTAAATTAGCTTTACTCAAATTAGCTCCCTGCAAGTCGGCACCGCTCAAATTAGAGCCATTTAGATTGGCCGATTGCAAGTCAGCACCGCTCAAGTCAGCACCGCTCAAATTAGCAGCGCTAATAGAAGCCTCCCGCAGACTTGCTTCGCTCAAAGAGGCCCCAACCAAATTGACGCCGCTGAGATTTCCGCGATTGAGATAAGCCCGAGTTAAAGTTGCTCCGCTCAGGTTCGCTCCGGTCAAATCTACCTCGCTGAGAATCGCTCTCGTCAGATTTGCTCTGCTTAAGTCAACCCCGCTCATAATTGCTCGGCTCAGCGTCGCCCCGCTCAAATTAGCCTCAGTTAGTTTTGAGCCACTTAGCAAACAAGCTCCTACTAAACTCGCTCCCGTCATCACAGCTTTGCTCAAGTCAGCCTGAGACAATATTGCTCCGCTGAGATTTGCCCCGCTAAAATCTGCGGATATCGCCACAGTTCCAGTTAAACTAGAACTCCCGAGGTTAGCTTCAATTAATTTCGCCTTAGACAAATTAGCCCCGCTCAAGTCGGCGGCGTTTAAATTAGCTCCAATCAGTTTGCTTCTAATTAAGTTGGCACCTTTCAAATTAGCGCTGCTCAAATTTGTTCGACTGAGATTAGCTTCACTCAAATGAGCTGCAATGAGGTTAGCCCCTCGAAAATCTCGTTCCCCGTTTCTATGTCTAATTAAAAGTTCATCGGCACTTAAAATTTCAGTGAAATTCATAAAAAAATTGAGTGAGTTTCCTTAATTTCTCGATGTTCTATGTTGTGTGAAAGTTTGTACTATCGTGTTTGCCAGTCAGTTTTTTAAACTAATACTGCCACATTAACAATTGTCAAAACTGCTTGATTCCTACCATCACCCTACTCACGTAGTTATAATTTACCAAAATAAACCTGGTTCTGGTATGATCTGAGGTTTGCTAGCGCGGAAGTTAGGAAAAAAACCGCGTTTCTCGCCACATGTAAGTTCTGTAAGTATTATTTTGCTAGTAATTAGTTTGCGGTTGATATTAGTTGTTAATGGTTAGTTGGATTTATACTAACTGCTAACCACTAAATATTACCTACTAACTCTTTACCAAAATACCGAGAAGTTGTCGATCGATCTTGTCAAGGTCGATCGAATATTTGGGGTATTGCGGGTGGCATCCGCGTCGCCTTCTCACCCGAAAATTTGCCAGTACAGGCGATCGAATTTATGAGTGCAATCAAGAAAGAAGATATCGGAGCTTCAACCCCTAATCCCTTCTAAATAAGTGCTTTCTACCTTCGAGGAACCCGGACGGCAGCCCCAGGCCAGCTCAGCTAGTGTCATCTCCCCCCACTGTGCTCCGTGCCAGTGAAAACCAACAGGAAGGCTGTTTCCCTCGGAGTGCTAAGCGAGTCGTCGGCCAAGCAAGCAATACGCTGTGCTGAGCCTGAGATGGCGCGAAAAAATGGATCGCGAGTCGTTCCCGTATTCTCGCGCTGCTGTGCTTGCTGTTAATGTTTTCTCGATCCATGAGCGCTTGCGGTTCTAATTTACAGAACACTCGACACCAGACGCGCTCCCGGACATAAAAGCTGTTCCTGGGCTTCTCAAATGCTTCCCTGAGACATTCCCAGAAAAACTGTATTAATGCCGCAGGTCTTGCCAACAGCAATTGAGCTGCTACAGCCAAGCAATGACCAGCCTAAGTCTTGCGGGAAGGCGACGACAATATTATTCTAATAGTTGCCGACCACTGCAGGCCATACTCGGCGCGCGGGACTGGCTACTTCACCTGTATAAGTTGCTCAAATTAGCTACCCATAATTAAAGATAGTCGCTCTTTGACTAACTGGGCAATATCTGTGGTAATTTAGGTCATTAAATTTGATAATACTGCGAGGTTTAAAATCTAGCAGTAGTGAGTGTTACAGACTAAAAAACCGCTGCGGATTTCTGCTGTAAAATTTCAGGGAGCCGATCGATCCTCGGGCGCAAAGCCCAGCTCACTGATTTAACCCCTAATCAAAATTAAACTTTTGACAGGTAGCTTTTTTAAGTTTCCAGAACAAAACAAAAGCCGGCTTTCAGAGAAAAAGCCGACTTTTGAGATAATTTTACCGACGAAGCGTAAAACCGCTAGCTCGCCTCTGTGGGTTGGAGCACTTTCCACAATCCGAGTGCGCCAGTGCGACTACTTTGCAGAAAGTAGAAACAATCCCCAAACAAAGTCTGAAGTATTAAACCCGAGGGTGGTGGGTAACGCCCTGATTGGGGTCGTAAATATCAGCGGTAGTATCAACGCCCGGAGTCCCAGGAGCGCCGTAATCAGCCCGAGCGCTATCGACGCTGGGATTATAGTCGTAGGTGTTCCAATGCTGAATGCCTCCGCGGCTCAGGATGGTTTCAGCTCTAGCGACTTCTGCTTCGCTGCCGTCAACCAGTACCAAGTAATCTCCTCTCGCCACGCGATCGTTGTATGCTCTAGCTTCCTCTTCGGGAATTCCCATACCGACTAAAGCTCCGATCAAGCCGCCTGCTGCCGCACCCAAAGCCGTACCGGCGAGTGTAGTGGCGATCGCCGTAGCTGAGGCTCCTGCCAGCATAATCGGCCCGATTCCCGGAATTGCCACTAGGCCCAGACCTACCAACAAGCCTGTCAAACCGCCCAAAGTGCCACCTGTGAGAGCGCCTTTTGTGGCCCCTTCATCGGATTTGTTGTCCGTGCTGTCGTGCACGTCAATGCCTGCGATGTCTCCTTTCGAGTCAGCATCCTTAGCGATGACCGAAACCCGATTCATGTCGAAACCGGCAGTTCTCAGTTCTCCCAGTGCGTGTTCCGTCTCGCGGCGGGTTGAAAATACTCCCACGGCGCGCTTCTGGCGACCCGAAGCTCTGCGGCCGGTATCTGCCGGCACATCGTAAATGCCCCAATCCTGAATGCCCCGCACGCTCATAATTCCTTCGGCTGTGGCAAGTTCGGCATCTGTTCCTTCTACGAATACCAAATATTCTCCGCGCGAGACGCGATCGTTATAAACTTTAGCTTTTTCTTCGGGAACTCCCAAACCGACCAAACCGCCTACCAAACCGCCGGCTGCCGCGCCAATCGCGCCTCCAACCACAGTATCTGCTAGCAGAGTGGCGATCGCACCCCCCGCCATCACCGGGCCAACTCCCGGAATCGCTAGCGCTCCAATGCTTCCGAGTAACCCAATCAAACCGCCTGTCACGACTCCCGCTGTCGCGCCTGCTTTTGCGCCGCCGCCCACTTTGTCGTCGGTACCCTTACCAGTACCAGTGCTAGCGCCCGCAATTTCGCTGCGATCGAGATTTTCGCCAACTACCGAAACTTTATTCATCGGAAACCCGGTACTTTGCAGCTCGAGCAGGGCTAGTTCCGTATCTCGGTAATTAGAAAATGCTCCTACAGCTCGCTTGTGTTGACCTAAAGCCATTTTTTTTCTCCTCAAAAATATACTACTTTTACACAACCACAGAATTTATGCTCTGCCATCAATCACATTTAGTCATTTTTTCCCAACAATTTTCATCGGTCGGTGGGAATAACTTCCCCCTCTATCTTCAGGTTGGTTTCCCACTAATTCTCGGGGATGGGAAATCGGAAATTGGGAAGGGGAAGTTGCAGGTATTACGCGAGTTTTGAGTGCGTCAATTTAAAATTCAATTTAAACTCTTTCACTTAAAACCCCGCTGTCCATCGAGAGTCACCTAAGCCTTGCAATCCGATCCGCCAGCAATCTTACAATGCCAAACTTTTCCCTCTTCCCTCAAACTTCTCTCCTAGATAACTACATCTTTTTCCCTTCTTTCCCTCGGACTTCTTTCTGCTAATTTATGGATTGCTGCTAGGCGATGCGGGTGCAGCGGGGGCGACAACAGCAGTAACATTCACCTGTTTAACACCCTTAATCTCTTTAGCTAGTGGCTCAATTTTAGCTAAATCAGTTTGATTTGGAACTGTGCCACCTACGGTGACAAGCCCATCTTTTGCGTCAACAGTTAGCTGACCTTTAGTGATGTTTACTTCTAACTTGGAGCGCACTTCACTTTGGAGATCCCCATCGGCTCTTATGGCATCGCCACCCGTCACATTGTTGCGCTGTTCTCTGGCCCTGATATCAGAATTTGCTTGGTTTTTGCGAATATCGCTCGTTGCGTCACCCTGAGTTTTTTGAACTGTGTCCGCTGGGGGGGGGCTGGTATTTTCTGTGGTAGAATTAGGAGAATCAGCGCTAGTTTTAGCCCCCTCGCTGCAAGCAGCTCCAAATAATAGGATGCCGCTGAGGAGAATGGGTGTTAGTTTGTTCATAATATGTTAATACCCTCCGGGTAAGCTTTCGATGAGCCTGACTTCCCTGACTTCGTTGAGCCAGAGGGGAGCCAGATGGAGCAAGACAGCATCTTTACTTGTGCTTTCTGCGATTTAAAAATCCTTATATCAAATATATAAATTTGAGGAAGTATCTACATCGCTCCACGGGTGTAAAATTTATCTATGCCGTTAGATAGAGTACAAAAAACAAAATAAGGTATTAAGTCACATTTAACTTAATGAATTCTGACCGCATTATTCCTCAGAAACCCGGTAGATCGAGCCATTTTTCGTTGCCAAAGCCAATATTTTCTTATAAACCAAGTTTAAAAGGGTAAGCTTTATTAATAAATTCAATGCCACTCCCAACTAATTTTTCCCTTGCTCCTCGAAGCTGGGACTTCTTCCCTCAACATCCATCCATTAAATCCGTTAATCCCATACACTGCTCGTTGCCGAACCTCCGGCTTCAAAACAAACGAAAAGAGTCGAGAAATTTTTGAGCATTTTCTGCTTCTGGGGTAGTGGCAACCAGCCCGTAAACGCGCGTTTCTACCAAAAAAACTTGGCCCACACCTACAGGTTCCGTGGGGGAAAGCGGCTGAAACTCAAACTCTTTTCCCGGATAGCCTCCGAGGGAAATATCCCGCACTTGCAAGACTTTAGCATTCGCTGCCACGACGAAAAAATCTACGGCATTATTTAAAGTTATTCTGATATTATTGATATTATTGTTCGTCAGACGAAAATCTAGGTCAAAGTATTGAAGCAAATAAGTTTCTTTGTTTTTTAAGTTCGATCTGTATGTATGAGCAATAATTTGATTGGAAAAAATTTCGGAATTAATTTTGGGATTTCCCGGCATATCGATCGCAAACTGACCCATCGCTGAGCAAAATGGCTGCCACTCTGGCGTCTGAATGGCTGTCTGCAGCGGGGCTGGTTGAGCTTTTGCGGGACGGGCCAACTTGACAGGCCAGACAAGTAATGTAGCAGTAACTAGAAGTAAATACAAAAATTTCATTTGGGTAAAAAATATATTTGCCTGAGCGATCTGCGCTAGCCTAGAAATATATCCGCAAAGGGGGGATTTATGCTGAATATTATATTTACTCAACGGCGAGGCAACTCTCAAGGACGATCTAAAACCAATAAAACCAATAAAACCAATATACTCGCTACTGTAAATACTTGGCTGGCTGTGTGTCTGCTTGCTGCTGTAACAGGTTGTGCAAACAGCCCCAACAGCAAGGCACTCGAAGAATCTTTAGCCGCCGATCCGAAATTAAAACAAAATCCAGTAGTTTTCTCTTCCCCCCCACCAGCGACAGCAATTGAGACAAACTCTACCGCCAAACTTCCTCCCGATTTCCCGACAGAGATTCCACTCTATCCTAATGCTGACTTAATCGAAGTTGGTGGGCAAACCGATCCGTCGCAAAAAAATGTGCGGCTGCGCTGGGAGAGCACTGATCCGGTTAATTCGGTTCAGAACTTTTACTCCACCGAGTTTGGGCGTCGCAACTGGGAAATAGTCAGCCGCCCCACCGCGGAGGGACAAGGTTCTTTGGTAGCGACGCGAGATAATTTACGGGTAACAGTGTCGCTTTCTCCTACTCAGAAAGTAGGAGGTTCTACAGAATTTGCGATCGACTACAGCAACGAAAGCCCAGAAATTGTCGCCAGTCCCCAACCTAATAATTCCGAGTCTAGCGCATCTCCAACCGCTTCACCAACTCCATCTAATTCCGAGAAAACTACTCCAACACCATCCGCCTCGCCAACATCAGCAAAAGTTAGCCAATTAGACGCCCAAATTCCTCAACAGTTGCGGCAGTATGTGGCAGATTTGACTCAGTTGGAAGTGCTGAAAGTGCGATCGGCAGAAAGTGCTAATTTAGAAACAGCTAGCACTTTGTCCAAACCCAACAAAATTATCACTCGCCGCGAATACGCCCGCTGGTTAGTAGCAGCTAACAATCAGATTTATGCTAGTCGTCAAGCCAAACAAATTAGATTAGCAGTAGACTCTAGCGAACCAGCCTTTTCTGACGTACCCAAAACAGACCCGGATTTTTCAGCAATTCAAGGTTTAGCAGAAGCGGGTGTAATTCCGAGTTCGCTTTCTGGAGAAACTAAAGATGTGAAATTTCGCCCGGATGCACCTTTAACTCGCGAAACAATGATTCTCTGGAAAGTGCCTTTAGATAGTCGTCAAGTTTTACCGACAGCTAACATTGACGGAGTGAAAGAAAAGTGGGGTTTTCAAGATGCTTCTAAGATTGATTCCCAGGCATCGCGGGCAGTTTTAGCTGATTTTAACAATGGAGACTTAGCGAATATTCGCCGCGTTTTTGGTTTTACTACTCTGTTTCAGCCTAAGAAATCAGTGACTCGTGCCGAAGCTGCTGCTAGTTTGTGGTATTTTGGCGTTCAAGATCAGGGATTGTCTGCTAAAGATGCCGTGGAAGCAAAGTCTCAACCTGCTGAGTAGAGTTCTTTGGGGTTGTTAAAAGTTTTGGAGACAGCATCTATTTACCAATACCTCAAAAACCGGGTTTTTTCTCTGTAACAAAACCCGGTTTCTGTGCCCAATACGGAGGAAATTGTACCAATTTTTGATTAATCGGCGTGCGATCGCCCGCCACAAAAATTGCAGCTTGAGTTTTTAGGAGTTCGGTGAATATGGCTTACCCAGAAACCGACTTTTATCTACGAAATTGCCCTGTAAAACGCGAGGCATATCCGGTGAAAAACTCCGTTTTTTTAATTTTTTTGGGAGAGTTGTCATTAAAAATCATTTTAATAATTGTACATCGGCTTTTCTGTCCTTGTCGCCTACCCTAGGAAATAGATTTTTTTTGCTTTAATTTTAATTTCTGTATCCTGCAATACAAGCGCTGCATTTGGCGGGCTAATTTTCTACATATTTTAACTAACACTTTGTTCAAAACTCTCAGTAGGATTCCGGATGCCGTAGCGGACTTAACGATAAATGAACAAGAGTGTTTGAGCTCTTGGAGAGCATTTTTTAATGTACGATATTACCTTATTTACCCCGCAAGACATGGCTAAATGCAGCTTAGTCCTGCGCCACTTAGGTAGAAATACTGCTAGTATGGAAGCCACCAGCCAGAAGATTGTTAACTATATTTACCAACATTTTTGCGATTCGCAAACAGGAGAAAATAGCTGTGCCTTAGTGCGTTTGTTCAAAACTCATCCCTACGGGGAATTAGAAGACTCATTGCAACAATCCGCCCGCCGCTTGATGAAGGGCAATTCCCCCGCCACCGACATGAAATGTTGGACTCTGCTAGCAGCCGCAGGCACAGAACCGCAGTGGAATTCTCGGCACACAGCAGCAGAAAATACAGCTATTCCATTAGTTAGCCCAAAATTAGTGGCTCAAATGCCGGCGATTTCGGAAATAATCCGGCAGTTCGGTTTAGACATTCCTACATTCCTCGGAATTGAGCGAGAAAGGTTCCTGCAATTAGAGCCCGCAGTATTAAATATTTTTTATGTATCAGAGGCAAAAGGCAGCCCCCTTATTCCTGAGCAAAATTCTTTAATTATCCCCTACCAGGTCAAGTCTGTCTTGGGATTTGGGGGACTTCTGCCGTCAGGAAGTTTGTTTGCGGTAGTGATGTTCCTGAAAGTTAAAATTTCCCAAAGCAGGGCTGAAATGTTTAAAGATTTGGCACTTAGTGTCAAAACAGCATTGTCCCTCCCCGACGAAAAGAGTGTTTTTGAATATTCAGAAAATCCTACAACCTTTGTTACAAATAACAATAATTGCGAAACCCAATTACTGGAATATCAAGTGGCTACCCTGATGCAATTGCTGGACTTTTCAGAACAAGAAATGCTGAGAAAAGCCGCTCGGTTCCAACAGACTATTGACAATTTACAGCGAGAACTTGCCGAACACAAAAATAAGGAACAAGCTTTGAAAATAAGCCAAAATTCATTTACAGGCATCCTCACTATTCCCAATGATGCTATTTTGCAAGTCGAGGAAAATCACGAAATTCAGCGTTTTAATCAAGGGGAAGAACAGATTTAAACTAAGGTCTGTGTTTAGCAACCCGGTTTATCCACGAAACCGAGTTGTTGCGGTGTTTGCGGATACGAATTTACGATCGCACATTTTCCCGATCGAGTTTTTCGCTATCAGCAAATTTACAAATGGCTAGCGGGGCACCTTGCTGCGGGAAATTGGTCGCACTGGCGAGAAGGGCTAAACGCTTTGAGCGTAACTTTTGTAGCATTTGCTATGTTTTTAAGTGTGAGTTCGTTTTTGCTTCCTGCTCCCTATGGAAGCGCCAGATTAGATTATTATTTATTAAGGAAAAGTCTATTTTGGTTGAGGCTAAGTATCATGCCAACAATATTTTTTATGGGCTCGGCTTACCCGTACAAATATGACTGTAAAATTCAACATCCAAAAAGCCTGATTAGTAAGTTTTTGGCAGGGGAGCATTGATGGGGATATACACAAAAGCGCAGTTACAATAGGAAAAGAAAATAACTGCTGGGACTAGCGTGCGGCGCGATGGGGATACTGAGTGGACGAAGGCTACAAATCTCCCCGATTTGAAGCCTTATATTTGTCAATAGGAATTTTTGACAGCAACAACGCGAATTCGGCGATAATCTGCAATCCAATTACCATCGCGGTACAGCGTCGGCCGCAAACGCTCTTCAACGGAGTTAATTACGTGCGATCGCACATCATCAGATAACCCCGACAAAAACCCGCCCGCAAACATCTCAATCCAATTTACCATACCCGCGCTGCCACCTTCTAGGGGAGTCGGGCGATCGAACAAAACCGCATAACCCACCTCAAATCCCTGCTTTTCCAAAAGCCCAGCATACTCGCCAATACTCGGAAAATACCAAGGATTAAGCGCTTCAGGCTCCTGGCAGCCAATTTCCGACAAAACACTCAAAAGGGCTCGGACGATCGCCCCCACGTTCCCTTTACCGCCAAACTCAGCCACAAAACGCCCTCCCGGCTTCAGCGCTTTTTCCACACAATTAATCACAGCATCCGGCTGTTTAATCCAATGCAAAGCCGCATTAGAAAACACAGCATCTAACGGCTCTTCTACTTGAAAAATCCTCGCATCTGCGGCAGAGAAGTTAATGTGAGGATAGTTAACTTTTGCCGTGGAAATCATCGACAAAGATGAATCAATACCTTGCACAAAAGCACCACTTTGAGCAATCTTTTCAGTTAACTGCCCCGTACCGCAGCCCAAATCCAGAATTTGTTCACCAGCCTTCGGAGCGAGTAATTCCACAATTGATTCACCGTACTCCCAAACAAAAGCATGATTTTTCTCATAAAGAGCAGAATTCCAAAAATATTGTGACATCTCTTCTCTTCCTTTCTCTTCTTTTCTCATCTCTTCGCGTTTTGCGCCTCTTCGCGGTTCTTTATGAAATTATTTGCCAGCAAGCAAATTAATTCCATCCCCATCAATATGGCAAACCCTAATATTTTCCAAAATGCGCGCTCCCTGCTTTTCATAAAAAGCAATTCCCGGCGCATTCCCAGTATTAACAGTCCATTCCATACGCCCGCAATTTGTGGACTCAGCAATTTGTGCCAAATACTTTAACAGCGCTGTACCGATTCCCATACCGCGCATAGGAGTTTGCACAAATAAATCATCAAGCCAAAGGCACGGCTGGGTCAATAAACTTGAATAGGAGGAATAGAAAAGAGCAAATCCTACCGCTTTTCCGGCAACTTCAGCCAACAAAACCCGCACTAGCGGAGGCTGGCAAAACAACGTTTGCTGCAATTTATCTGCTGTTGCTGCTAACAAATTTTTACATCCATCAAACTCGCTTTTTTGCGAAATAAAATCTACGATTAATTCCAAATCTGCCAGCTCTGCTTCTCTAATTTTGATATCCAAATTAGCCATTGTTTTATTCTCAACTTCGCCTATTAATCACTGTATGAAATGTCTTCATAAATGTCCAATATATGTTTAACTAACCACTTATACTTTTAAAATATCAATGATTGGGGAGCTATGGAACTTCGGCATTTGCGTTATTTCATTGCAGTTGCAGAGGAATTGAATTTCACTCGCGCAGCGGAAAAACTGCACATTGCCCAACCTCCGCTGAGCCAACAAATCCAGCATTTGGAGGCAGAGTTGGGGTTTCAACTGTTTCGCCGCACCAAGCGGACGGTGCATTTAACGGCAGCGGGACAGGTTTTTTTCGAGGAGGCCGGGAAAATTCTGCAGCAAGTCGATCGAGCAATTCAACTCGGCCGACAAACCAGTCGGGGCGAACTCGGCCAACTGACGATCGGCTTTGTGAGTTCTGCAGCACACAACGTGGTTCCAGCGATTTTGCAGACCTTTCGCACTCGGTGTCCCGCCGTCACGCTGGAACTGCACGAACTGACGACAAACGAACAGTTGCAGCGGCTGCGGTTCGGGCAAATTGATATCGGCTTCGTGCGCCCTCCGGTTGAGGAAGATGGGATAAATTCTGAAATCGTTTTTCGAGAACCGCTGATCGTGGCACTTCCACAAACGCATCCGGCGGCCGATCGCACGCATCTTGAATTACGCGAACTTTCCACCGAACCGTTCATTTTATTTCCGCGTTCCCAGGCTCCGGGATTGTACGATGCGATCGTCAGTCTTTGTCAACAAGCAGGTTTTAGCCCGATCGCCGCTCAAGAAGCAATTCAAATGCAAACGATTGTGAGTCTGGTAGCCGCCGAGATGGGAGTGGCGATCGTCCCTGAGTCGATGCAAAATTTCCAGCGCAGCGGGGTTGTTTACAAAGCGCTGCCAGAATCAACCTGCATTGTCGCGATCGCTCTGATTTGGCGCAGCGATCCAACAGCGGCGGTGCAGCGGTTTTTGGAAGTTGCCAGACACATCAGCGGATTTGAGATTTGAGATTGTAAATTTTAGATTGACTGGCAATTTGACAAAGTTATCAAAACTCAAAGATTTTCTGTGCAACAACACCCGTAGAATGATTAATTGATGCTCGGAGTTCGAGCAACTACTGCCGTAAAAGTCGGCACGATGCGACCTGAACGGCTCACAATATCCCACATAACTATTCAGTACAAGAGAGCAAGGGATGGTATTGGCAACAGAAATGGGTTCGTCCCAACCGGAATCCTCTTTCGACCTATCTACTTATCTAGTCAATCGAAAAGAGGCGATCGAGGTAGCTCTCGACAGTGCACTCCCGGTCATCTACCCAGAGAAAATTTACGAAGCAATGCGCTACTCGCTGCTAGCGGGGGGCAAGCGCCTGCGTCCGATCCTGTGTCTGGCTAGCTGCGAATTGGCCGGTGGCACTACATCTATGGCAATTCCGACAGCTTGCGCTTTGGAAATGATCCACACGATGTCGCTGATTCACGACGATTTGCCGGCAATGGACAATGACGACTACCGGCGCGGCAAACTGACGAACCACAAAGTCTACGGCGAGGATATCGCCATTTTGGCTGGCGATGGTTTGCTGACCTATGCTTTTGAATTTATCGCCACTAAAACTGAGAACGTACCCCCCCAGCAGGTGTTGCAGACGATCGCCCATTTAGCGCGGGCATCGGGTGCTGCTGGACTCGTAGGCGGTCAGGTGGTTGATTTGGAATCGGAAGGAAAGACAGATGTTTCTGTGGAAACTTTGAATTACATTCACGCTCACAAAACAGGGGCGCTGTTAGAGGCCTGCGTAGTCTGTGGGGCAATTTTGGCCGGGGCCTCGGCTGCGGATTTGCAGCGGCTGTCTCGTTTCGCTCAAAATATTGGGCTAGCTTTCCAGATAATTGACGACATTCTGGATATTACTGCTACTCAAGAAGAACTGGGCAAAACTGCTGGCAAAGATGTTCAAGCAGGAAAAGTCACTTTTCCCAGTTTGTGGGGAATTGACGAGTCTCGGCGCCAGGCTTCGCAGCTTGTTGCTGATGCTAAGGCTCAATTGGCAGTGTTTGGGAGCAAAGCTCTACCGCTGCTGGCAATCGCCGATTTTATTACCAGCCGCAGTAACTAGAAATACCAAACACTATGCAGGAAATTTGCAGCAGCATATTCAACAATCATGTACTGGTGGTTGCTTTGCTCGCTTGTCTGGCGGCTCAGATCATGAAGCTGCCGATCGAGTTGGTCAAAAATCGCAAGTTTAATCTTCAGTATTTGGTAACAACGGGGGGAATGCCCAGCGCTCACTCGTCTTTTGTGGGCGCTTTGGCTGCTGGAGTCGGACAAACGATGGGATGGGAAAGCCCGGATTTTGCGATCGCTGCGATCTTTGCAATTATCGTGATGTATGACGCAGCAGGCGTCCGCCAAGCAGCAGGCAAACAAGCTCGCATCCTCAACCAAATTATTGACGAGTTTTTTGAGGAAGATCACAACCTTAATGAGGCTCGCCTGAAAGAGTTGCTGGGACACACTCCTTTTCAAGTGCTTGTAGGTTTGGGGCTGGGAATCACTATTGCTTGGATCGCAGGGCCTGCATATTAGTTAACTGTTAACTGTTAACTGTTAGTTGTTGACTGTTAACTGTTAACTAATCACTACTGACCGAATTCTGCTTGCAAAATATCGTCATTGTCATCGGCGATCGTGGCGACAATAGTAATAACCCGAGAAATTTCCCCGGCCGAGATTTCCGCCATCGTCCGAGTCGATACTACGGCAACTTGATTATCAACAATGGCAAAATGAGATTCTAAAGTAGACAGCCAATTCATTTCTAGAATTTTCCGCATTAATTGAGCTTCATTCTTGGCTGGCAACTGCAGTACAAAAGCCCAAACTGTCAAAGTATCCTCTTCGGTTTCGCCCGTAAGTTGCACGAACACTTCGACACTGCCGTACTTGAACTTCCAAAGATGTCCGCCAGCTTCACTTTGACCGACCATCACTTTTTGGTCTACAGCCATGCTGGCGATGACAGTTTCAATTTCTTCTGCATAGGTGACGGCTGTGGCTTTTTCGACCTGCTCGGAGGCGATCGCACTTTCACTTGAGAGGCTTTCTGCGGAAGCTGTTTGTATGTTCGGCTCGCTGGTAGTCATGATTATATTTAGATGGAAAACTATTCCAATAATCAGTTTACTTGCTAAAGCTTAAAATTATGACTTTAAATAACTGGTTCCGAGGCTATGCCTGGGAACCAGTATATCTCGCTTGTTTGCGGAGGCAGACGCAAGTTTGACTTGCAGAAGGGTTTCAACCGGGTTCGCGATCGTTTTTAAGCCTTGGGCTTAGTCGCCGCCGGCTTCTTCTCAATGGTATTCAAGCCGTTGAGGAACATGGGCACCAATTTCTCCATAAATGCCTGCGGGTCGCGGTTCCAGGCCCGCTGAGCTACATCAACTCTGGTCATTTGCAGATCCGGGGCCAGCAGGGTTCTGGGCAAGCGTTCCATCAGGTATTGCGGGCGTTCCCACATCGGCATGGTGTTGGCAATGTCTACCAGGCGGGTGACGCGGCGCAGTTCTGCCCCCAGCATGATATCCATTCCCGATTCAAAAGCTGCTTGTTCGATCGCCACATACTTGCGCTTTGCCTGTTCAACCTTTTGGCGGTGTTCCGGGCTTTTGTCGGCGATTTGGGCCAGCCAGCGGTTGCCCCAGCGGACGTGACCAGCTTCTTCTGGAAAAATCTTTTCGATTGTTTCGCGGATTTTGATGTTTTCTGCGGTTTGGGGAGCCTGTTTGAGGGCGTGGATGTGCGCGCCGAAATACTCGCATCCTCGCTTCTCGGTGACGTTAATCGCGGCGAGGGAAGAAATTACAAAGTCTTCGCGGTTTTTGGTAGGGTCTTGTTGTTCGCTGTCATACAACCTTTCAAATTCGTCAATGTAGGAGACTCCTGGCGGCGTTCCCACATTTTGGCCGAGGTCTACCAGCAAGTCGGTGAGCCACATGGCGTGCCGCGCTTCGTCGGAAATGTGCCGAGAAAGGTCGCGCACGAGTTCGGCTGGTTCCCCGTTTAGCTGTTCGATCACGTCGGTGAGGTCTTTGCAACTGCGCTGTTCGCTAAAGCGGTAGCGGTTGAGGGTGATCAGGTGAATTTCGCGATCGCGCACTACATTAGCTAAAATTTCGCGCGCTCCCATAGCGTTGCGAAGCTTGCGGGGATAGGCAACAGTCATGCTTTTATGTTGTTTTGTAAAGATACTTATATAAGTGTAACGCAGTTTTTTCGACAACAAATTACCTCGCAAGGCAGAAAGTTATTGTTTAGCACGGAGAGTCAATTTTATACAGACAATTTTTTTACTAGCTCAACCAATGACAATAGTTTTGAGTTGCGAGTCATACAATTTCAGATTTTAGATTTTAGATTTTAGATTAAAAATGACTGATGGCTATCAGGGTTGGGAACACGGGCTGACAATTACATTATTTTTTTGTAAACTCATATCACGCAAGCGTTGCGAGTATCGCAGAAAGCAATCTCACGCACTCAAAACTCTTCAGGTTCCGTCGAGTCTTTTGCCTCAACAATAGCAGACTCTTGTTGAAATTTTCGCGCCTCTTCTACTTCCAACCTAGCCAGAGTTGTCGCCACATCGGCTAACTGTAAAGCCAGATTCATCCGACAAACCGGGTTTTTTTCCCTCCAGAGGTCTTTTGCCAAGAAATGTACTCGATAGCGAAACATTTTAATTGAATTTGGCGGAGTAACTTTCACGGTCATAGTCTTTCTTCTGTTGAAGTTTGAATGCGGAGCAGCACCCGTTCTAGCTCCAAGTAAACAAAGGTCAGCATGATTACTTTATCTTCATCGGTGATTGTAACACTACAGGTTGCCGATCGAGGTTCAACGCCTTCGTGCCTGACAACTACATTATATTTTCCCTGCTTCAGGTTATCAAAATTTACATCTGCCTCAAACAGGTCAACTCTCTCCTCAGCCAGCACTCGTCCTTCTTGAGTCAGTAAAGTGACAAACGCAATGCCGTCAACTGAAGTCATGGCGACGTTACTTTGATTGCGGATCATCACAAAAATATCGGACATCGTTTGGTCATTGTTAATTGCTAATGGCTAATTTAGAATGAGTGCAGAATCTCACAAACAAAAGAGCATAAATACGGTGAATTCTTTCAAATTTTTGCTAATTTGGACTGCTTTTGCAGCGGTTCTCGGTTTGGAAAAAAGTGGGGCGCTTGCTGCTGTCTGGGATATCTCTGAGACAGAGCCTTATTTACAGCTTCACGGCGTGCGGGTTGGTCAAAGGGACGATCGCAATTTAAGCAACTCAAAAGGTACATTAAAAGAAGGCAGTGCCATCTCTATCGATCCTGATGAAGTTACGGGCCTACCAAAAGCTGAGGCGAGGACACGTTTCATTCTAAATAAGATATATCGGGTTCAGGAAGGCACTGCCGCTGACGATTTATTTATTGTTGATGAGAAAGCAACTAAATGGGCTGTAGAGGATGTCTCTGAGGCTACAAGGGGTGCTACTACTCACAGCGTTGCTCAGATAGTGTCGGGTAACGGGAGAGTTAGGGCGCTGATCCAGAAGTTCTAAATTTAAAAAAAACGCCGCTTTTAAGGGCGACGTTCTTATTAATTAAAAATCACCGGTTAAAAATGATAAAATTACCAGTTTTAACTTTTAATTTTTAATTCTTAATTTTCTAACAGTCGTAGTATAGAGCAAACTCGTAGGGGTGAGGACGCAGCCGCATGGGGTTGACTTCATTGTCGAGTTTGTAGGAAATCCAGGTTTGGATGAAGTCTTCGGTAAATACGCCACTTTCAGTTAAGAAACTGTGGTCTTTTTCTAAAGCTTCTAAAGCGCCTTCCAAAGAACCGGGAGTCGAAGGAATCTTGCTCAATTCTTCAGGGGAAAGGTCGTAGATATCTACGTCCAAAGGTTCGCCCGGATCGATTTGATTCTTGATGCCGTCTATGCCGGCGCACAGCATGGCTGCAAATGCTAAATAGGGGTTGGATGTGGCATCGGGACAGCGGAATTCTAACCGCTTGGCTTTGGGGTTGGTTCCCGACAACGGAATCCGCACTGATGCCGATCGATTCCCTTGAGAGTAAGCTAAGTTTACAGGCGCTTCAAAGCCCGGAACTAAACGCTTGTAGGAATTTGTCGTGGGGTTGGTGATTGCCAAAAGTGCCGGTGCGTGCTTGAGAATGCCGCCGATGTAATGCAGTCCCATTTGACTGAAACCAGCATATTGATCGCCTGCAAATAGAGGTTGGCCGTCTTTCCAAATCGACTGGTGAACGTGCATCCCGGAACCGTTGTCGTTAAACAGCGGTTTGGGCATGAAGGTGATGGTTTTGCCGTATTTTTTTCCGACGTTTTTGATTACGTATTTGTAAGTCAGCAAGTAGTCGGCGGCTTGTACTAAAGTGGCAAAGCGGAAACCTAGTTCGCATTGACCGCCGGTGGCGACTTCGTGGTGGTGTTTTTCGATGGGTACGCCGCATTTTGCCATTGTCAGCAGCATTTCCGTTCTCATGTCTTGAGAGGTATCGGTTGGTGCTACTGGGAAATAACCTTCTTTGTAACGCGGTTTGTAGCCGAGGTTGCCGCCTGCTTCTTCTTTGCCGGAATTCCAGCGACCTTCGATCGAATCTACGTAATAGTAGCCGGAATTTTGGGTTTGGTCGAAGCGAACGTCGTCAAAAATAAAGAATTCTGCTTCCGGGCCAAAGAATGCTGTATCGCCGAGACCCGTGGAAAGCAAGTAGTCTATGGCTTTTTGGGCAATGGTGCGGGGACAGCGACTGTACGGTTCGCCCGTGCGGGGTTCTTTGATGCTGCAAATGAAGCTGATGGTCGGTTCTGCCATGAACGGGTCCATCCAAGCGGTGGTCGGATCGATGACCATCGTCATGTCTGATTCGTTGATGGCTTTCCAGCCCCGAATGCTGGAACCGTCGAAGGGTACGCCGTCTGTGAATGCGGTTTCGTCGATTTGGTCGTGGTACAGGGAAAGGTGTTGCCAGATCCCCGGCATATCGATGAACTTTAGGTCAACGATCTGGATTTGATTTTCTTTTATGTAGTTTAAGGCTTCTTGGGGTGTCTGGAACATGACTTACTCCTGATATTGGTTGTGTCTTGGCGATCGGCCGATTTCAGACTGTTTGGGCGATCGTAGGCCTTCAGTATCCACTATTTTGTATCTATGGCTACAAAATTTTGAAATAGGGGCCCACTGCGGCCGGGCAGTTTGAGATTCTTGCCCTGTGGGTTATTTTTCGGCTGAAGATACCAGGCAAACGGCTAAATTTTACGACAGTTTGCCACGGATAGACTACCCTTCGTGAAAATCCTATCTCAAATCTTAATCAAACGCCGATTTGTAGTAGTCTACAATAGGCGGTCTGTCTCAGATAGCAAAGTATTGATAAAGATTTTTGGGAGAGAAACTTATGCGCGATGCAGTGACGAGCCTGATTGAAAACTATGATGTTGCTGGTAGGTATTTAGACCGAGATGGTATCGATCGGTTGAAATCTTATTTTGCAACGGGCACGGCACGGGTACAGGCGGCGGCTGCGATTAACAGCAATGCTGCGGCAATTGTCAAGCAAGCTGGTATCCAGCTATTTGCTGAACAGCCGGAACTGATCCGTCCCGGGGGAAATGCCTACACGACTCGTCGCTACGCGGCTTGTCTGCGGGATATGGACTACTACTTGCGCTATGCTACTTACGCCCTAGTGGCTGGAAGTACCGACGTGCTCGACGAGCGCGTGCTGCAAGGTTTGCGAGAAACTTACAATTCTCTAAGCGTTCCCATTGGCCCGACGGTGATGGGGATTAGCATTATGAAGGAGATGGTTAAGGCTCAGGTGGAAGCTGCTGGCTTGTCTGTGGGGCCTTTTTTGGATCAGCCTTTTGATTACATGATTCGCGAATTGAGCGAACAAGATATTTAAGTCAATTTGCTAGTTCTTTTAGCAGCAAATTGCACTTATGGCTGGCAGTTAGCAGCAGTTAGATTGATCGCTTTTTTTGGCCTCACAGCCTCCAAGCGATCTTTTTTTATGGGTTATACAATTTTAGATTAAAGATTTCCGATTAAAAATTATAGATTAAAATTTGAATAATTGGGAATGACTTATGAATTAAGGGTTTGGATCTTCCCTATAATTGCATTCTTGTTTGAAACTGGTGCTAAAAATCGTCAACACATCCCCAGACGAGGCATTTGTCAAGGGGATTTTTGGTTTGGCGCAGAGCGATTTGTGCGGTGGTTGTTGCTTCTACTTCGCCATTGGGGTAAAGAATGTGGATGATGTCACCGCTCAGGAAGGCGAGGGGATTTTCTTGACAATTGCCCGGATTTCTGATAGGAAAGTTAATTGTTTTCATGGTCGATCGCCCTGATGGTATTTGTAGCGCTTTTAGCTCCAGATAAATCATCTGCTAGCAGCCAAAATTTTTGTGTGATTCTATGACTGTAGATCTGTGATAAAACTACACACTCAGAGCGATCTCAGTCACATAATGTGAGGTGAGGCGATCGCCCCGTGATGATCTCAAAACCAAAATAATCGGCAAAAATTAGCAGTCGGGCTTGTGCGTAAGTGCTAATCTGGTACTGTTCTTAACCCTATCCGTACAGATTAAAAACCTTGGCTAAACAGCGACTAGACACTTTATTGGTCAGCCTAGATTTGTGCAGTTCGAGACAGCAAGCTCAGGCCTTGATTCGCACTGGGAAAGTCTCCATCAACCAACAGGTAGTTGACAAACCGGGCACTGAGGTCGATACTGCAGCAAAAATTCAGATTAAAGAGCGATCGCGCTATGTTTCCAGAGGCGGCGACAAATTAGCCAAAGCTTTAGAAGTTTTTGCGATTCCCGTTGCAGGCAGAATTTGTCTCGACGGCGGGATCTCCACAGGCGGTTTTACCGACTGTCTGCTGCAAGCCGGGGCCGCGCTAGTGTATGGCGTAGATGTTGGCTACGGTCAAGCAGATTGGGGCTTGCGTAACGATCCGAGGGTAATTTTGAAAGAACGCACCAATTTGCGGTACATGACTGCTACTGAGCTTTACGCCGACTCTGCGCCAGCAGATTTGGCGGTAGTAGATGTGTCGTTTATTTCCCTGGATAAGATTTTACCCGCGCTGTGGGAATTGTTGGTACCACCGCGAGAAGCGGTGTTGCTGGTAAAACCGCAGTTTGAGGTAGGGCGCGAGAGAGTCGGGAAAAAAGGCGTAGTGCGAGACTCAGCAACTCAAGCTGATGCGATTTTTCAAGTGTGGAAGGCAGCCACAGCTTTAGGATGGCAGGAACGTGGCTTAACGTGGTCGCCTTTACTTGGCCCGGCAGGTAATATCGAGTATCTTTTATGGTTGGGGATCGATCGCGAACAGGAGCCAGAGCCGAGGGCGATCGAAGAGGATGTTGTGAAGGAACGGATCGCACAAGTCACCAAAGCAGCCGCGCGGGAACTTGTCGATCGAGTGTAGATTGTAGATTTTAGATTGATTTCAAGATGTCAAGCTAATCTATTTTAAAAATCAAATTTGGAACTCCAGATTGCTCTAAATTTTAAATAATTTTTGTCAATCAGACTCCTAAACTTTCACTTAGTGAATAATTCCATGCAATCATTCAAACAAGCCGGTTCAATTTTACTTTACGTTCTAGGTGGCATCGGGTATGTGGCGATTGTAGCTACTATTGTAGGCGTTTCAATTCTCATCAAGTGGGCCGCTTTGCTACTGGCAGACAAATTATTATATACAATTCTGATTATCGGCGATTTGTTGAGGGGTATCGAAATTATTGAACTATTAAATATATTGGTATTTGCTTTTATCGGTATGGGAGTGGGTGTGGCGACAAGGCTTCTACACCCTCAATACGGTCGCAAAATTAGTGCTGCTTTGTTGATAGTTATAGTTCCCTTAGTTTTCATGATTACGCCAGCCATTCGATATAATTCTTGGCTGGACAAAGTGGAAGAATCGGATAAATTATCGCCTCCGCAAACTGCAACCTTAACTAACTCATTTTTGAATAGAAAAGTAGGATTGCCTGGTTTTATCGGTTATTACGTATATACGGGTCAGTTTCCCGTTATTCCGACGAAACAATCGGAGATGAAAGACCTCGACAGCTTTGAAAAAAAAGTTAATTCCAGATTTGTACAGTTCACAGGTATTGCTCCGACTATTGTTTCTTGGTCAATGCGGGTTTGTTTTTGGCTGATTAGAATATTTTACTTTTCTATAGCGGTAATTGCGACGATCGCCCATTTTAGGGAAGGTGTTAGAATCGCGAGACGGTAATACGATTTTCGATTTTCGATTAAATAATTGGGAATCACTGATGAAGATCGTGGTTGGAAGCTTACCTAAAGTTGCATTGTTCTTGAAAATTGTATAAGAATAAAAGCAGTAGAGTGCGTCAGATCCTAGCTTTTGGATTATTCACAAATAACCATCTGCTGACGTACCCTACTCAACTATTAGGGCAATTTTTAATTGCCAATTTTAAACTCTTGCTGCAAGCGATCGATAATTGTATTACGCTCGATAGTGGCGAGAATTTCTTGAATTACCGTATCTTGTCCCAGGGGGCCCCAGGTGCAGCCTTTTTCTAAGTAAACTTGGGCGGCGCGACCGACAGCGTAGGTTCCATAAGCTGCTAAACTAGCTTGAGTGACAGCAACTCCGGCAAAAGTAGAAAAGCCGATGTGCGGGGCCGCAGCCGCTGCACTTTTGCCAAATCCCAACAGAAAACTGCTACCCAATTCTCCCAAAAGTACGCCGCCAGCACTGGAGAAAATAGTCTGCCAAAGTTTCCCGGCTTCGTAACCAGTCATGGGTAAGCCGTAAAGTCTGGATAAAGAGCGAATTAAGGCTAAATCTGCGACACTTGCTCCCATTACATCCAAGAATGCCACTGGATTTAAACCGACAGCCAAAGCTTTATATTTTGCAAATTGCCAGATTAAATCTTCGGCTTCTGTTTGTCGCAATTTGAGAACGTGACGGGCAATGTTTGCTTCGGCATCTCTAGCTTCAACTAAAGCATTTAGAGCGAGGAGCGATCGACCTTCTCTGTTAAGAATGGTGAGAATTTTATTTTTTAGTTCGTCTATCTGCGCGGGCGGCGACTCCCATTCGTAAGTGACTCTTCCGTCGGACCATTCCACCCGCACTTGCACCGGCGCTGGTTCGGCAGCTACCATAACTATTTCTAAAGATTTGGAAGTTTTAGCGGGTGATTTTGCAGTAGATTTATCTGAGGAGTTGTTTGGGGGTTCGGACAAATTTTCGCTATCTGTTTCCTCTTTTACCGCAGCGGCTGCTAACTCTTCAGAATTTGCCAGCGCTTGCAAACTTTGGAAAATAGCTTTTCTGTCTAATTCTGGATAAAGGTCTATTTTATTAAAAACTAAAATTACCGGTTTTTGAGCTGTTTGCAATTCGCACAGTGCTTGATATTCAGTCCGGGTGATATCGCCTGCAACGACAAACAGAATTAAGTCAGCTTGGCGAGTTACTTGTTTCGCCATTTCGCCCCGCACTTCGCCGCCAACTTCATCAAGTCCGGGAGTATCGATTAATTCTACTTGCACCCCTCCTTTCCCAAGGGGGGGTTGGGGGGATTCCTCGCTGTCCAGGAAGGATAAAGGCACACTCCAGCGCACGGAACGCGGCCACTGAGTCACGCCGTTGAGAGGGCCTGTTTGCAGAATTTTGTGACCTAAAAGCGCGTTTAATACGGCTGACTTGCCACGGCTGACTAAGCCGAAAGTAGCAATGCGGATTATGTTGTGGTCTAGTTTTTCTGAGGTGGAAGTTAAGATATCTAACTGATATTGCAGCGCCGCTTCTAATTCTGTATTATTCGAGTTTTTTTTCCCTTGGCGCAGGTGGGAATAGCGCGCCAGGGCTTCGCGCAAACTGGCACGGGCAAGAGATAAGCGATTTTCTTGAAGGGAATTGTCAGCCATTGGCGATCGGCTTTTTTAAGCAGGTATAATTGATCGTCGAATTATAAATCCTATTTCTTATTTTAATACAATTTTTCATAAATTTATAATTTTTTATTGGGAAATTAGGTAGGGACACGGCAGTGCCGTGTCCCTACGCATATCGTGGGCAATCGACCGGATTTAATATCAGATATCCTGGGCGATTGACCGGATTTAATATCAGATGCTGGACTAATTGTAATTGACCGCTAAATTAACCGTTTCTTAATGGGCTGCAGCTAGGACACGGCACTGCCGTGTCCCTACGGATATCATGGGCGATCGACCGAATGTAACAACATCAGATGCTGGACTACTTCTAATTGACCGCCGACTTAACGGTTTCGGGCCCAGATACCTGAGATGAAAGGCGACTCGCCACTTGGTTGACGAAAGATTGCAAGAAGGAAACTTGCTGATTTTGCGTAAAGACTGCTTGCAAAGTTTTAGTCAACTGTTCGAGATTGAAAATGCCTTTGGGAGCATTTTCCAGTTCTTGACTTTGGAAATATTCAATTAAACTCAGTCCTGCTATTCTGGTAAAATAGGCAGCACTAATTCCCTGCACCGCGCCTCCTGCTACATAGGTGACGGCATTGCTTTTCAGCAGTCCAGTAATAGTTTGGGTAGACAGTTCTACTAATCCCAATTTAAACATTTGATTAGCTAAAGTACCCGCTACTGTCTTAGCTTGGTCTAAGGAAAACTGTTGCTGATAAATAGCGCCGAGATCGATTACGAGTTGGGTGCTGATGGCGGTTGTTGCTAGCAAGTCTAAAGCGGGAACCGGATTAGCAAACACGGTGGCGGCGGCGATGTACTGATATTGTTCAATAATGGGAATTGCCCGATCGCGCCTGACTGCATTTAATAAGGCTTTTGCCTCTAGCTTGATACTTGCAGCCTCGCGCACTGCACTCGCCCAGACCAACTGTTGCCGTTCTTCAGTTAAGATTTTAGTCAATCTTTCCGTCAGCCCGTCGAGTTGAGAAACTTGATTTTCGATCCGTTCTTGAACTGTGCCGTCCGCTTGGTGGCGGCGCACTTTAATAGAATTGGGAGAAGCTGCGATCGCAATTATCTCTTCTGTCCCCAATATTCCTTGCATTTTCTGCTGCAAAGAGTGCAAAACCTGCGACTGCTGTTCTGGTAAATATTGGTCTTGTTTGTTCCAGACTAGCAGCACGCGCTGACCGGCGGACGCTAGCTGAGATAATGTTTTAAATTCGGAATCTGTGATGTCGCCGGCTGTCACAAACAGCACTAAATCACCGCCGATTTTGGCATCGGCATTTGTATTAGCAAACAGCGCTGCGGTTTCTTGTAAACTAAGCTTTTGCGGGTGTTGAGATGCCCAATTAGAATTTAAAACTTGAATTAAGGCTGTTTTGCCGACAGCTTTGCCGCCAGTTACGGTAATCCGTAAATCTTCTCTGTCTAATTCGGCTCTGAGCCGATCGAGCTTTGCTGTTAGATTAGCAGGATCGGCAGAGTTTGGAGCTTCTGAAGCCAGCAATTTAATTGCGGTTTCTGAAGCCGCGATCCCTTTTTCGGCTGCTTCCCTGTTGGCCAAGGGTTGCGGGAGTGCGAGTTCTAGTTTGGGGGATTGTTGCTTCCACCACCAATACCCCGCACCGGCAGCCGCCAAGCCGATGAGTGCCGTTTCGCCCATTTCTGAACCCGAATGCTGTAGAGTTTCCAGCAGCCACAGTGCTGCTGAAAGTCCTATTCCGCCTATCAAAATCGGTCGCCGCAAGTTAAGTGTCATTTTTCCCTTCCTGTGGGTATTGTCGCCAAGCTTAACCTTACCGGGCTTGGCCTCCCTCCCTCTATTCCATCGTACCTCTGTGGCATCCAAACTGGCAGGCGGGCGATCCGACTTTTTGCGATCAGGATTTGCGGCCCGGGCGACAATCAACTTTTTGTACTTCTACAAAGAGGGAATGAAGGGCTGAAGCCCTCATTAGAAACCCATAGATTTTTACAGGATGTTGCCAACAGAATAGTTAATTTTTGCTTTATTTTGATAATGCTTGAAACTGCGCTTCAAAAATATCAATTATTTGTTTGGGAATTGCTCGCGGTCGCATGGTGGTAACTTCTACCCAAACCCAAAGCGCCTCTGCTTTTAACAAGATTTCGTCACTTCCAGCTAAGCGAATTTCGTAGCGGCGGACAGCGCGCGGGCCGCGCATTTGTTCGATCCAAGTAGATATCTCCAATCGATCGCCCGAGGCTGCCGATCGCAAATAGTCAATCTCTATCCGCCGCATTACAAAGACGCCGCCCAGTTCCCGGTAGCGATCGAGTGTAAATCCCAAGTGTTCTAAATGTTCGATCGCAGCGTGTTCTAAATAATGCTGGTAAACAGCATTATTTACGTGACCGAGGGCGTCCATTTCATAATGTCGCACTCTAATTTCTGTAGTAAATGGTGTCAATTTCTCACCTTTCCACTTGTTGCGGTATTTTGTAGTTCCGAGTGCGATCGCACTCTGGGTCGATACTCGCTCGGAACTGATTGCAAGTTACACTCAATAGTTGAAACGTCACTGCTTCCAGGTTAATCTTAGTCCTGGAAGCACAGACGGTCATCACCTGGGTTTTTTTATGACAATACACTGGCTTAAAACCCTAAGTCTTGGTTGAAAAACCCGGTTTCTTGGTTCTGAGTGCGTCCCGGACTAAATCTTTGAGAAATCGGACGGGTAATTGTTTAGTCTCCCAGACAAATCCCTAAACCGCGGGCCGTTTTAACCAGAGTACCATTGAACTCTACAGGTCTGTATTTGGCGATCGCATCTTCCAGAGGAACGCTCACCACTTCCCGTTTTTGCCAAGATACCATGCAGTCGTATTTCTCTTCGGCAACTAAATCAACTGCTGCCACGCCAAAAGCCGAAGCAATTAATCTTTCTAGCGGTGAAGGAGTTCCCCCGCGTTGAGTATGTCCCAAAACGGTGACGCGAGTTTCTGCACCGCTACAGTCAGAAATTGTATCAGCTAAATACTGACCAATTCCCCCTAATCGACTTTGACCTAAGCGATTTGTGTGCATTACTAACTCGCCTGCTTCTGTACGAACTGCCTCCGCTACTATAATTAAACAGTAGTTTTTTCCCCGGTCTTGGCGTTCTTGAATTTGGGCACAGATTTGGGAAATTTTGTAAGGGATTTCGGGAATCAGAATTATATCAGCTCCCCCAGAAATTCCGGCACTGATCGCAATATGTCCAGCGTCGCGTCCCATGACTTCAACAATCATAACGCGACTGTGACTAGCCGCAGTAAAATGCAAGCGATCTAGTGCTTCTGTAGCAATATTGACAGCCGTATCAAAACCGATAGAACGCTCAGTAATTCCGACATCATTATCAATAGTTTTAGGAATAGCAACTAAATTCAAATTGCCTTGTAGAGCAATCTTCCTGAGAATGGCGAGACTGCCATCGCCACCAATGCCGATTAAGGCATCCAAACCTAGTTGATGATAGCCTTCGATAATGTCCTCAGAACGATCGCGTAGACTCCCATCAGACATCGGGAAGGCAAAAGGGTTGCCCTCATTTGTCGTGCCTAGCATCGTACCGCCAATGGTGAGCCACGAGTCTACTTTCTCAATATCCAAGGGAATTGCTTGAGGCGGACGACTCATCAATCCCTTGGTGGCTTGACGAATGCCCATCACTTTCCAATTGTAAGTTCCCGTTGCGCGGTGGACAACGGCTCGGATAACTGCGTTTAAGCCTGCACAGTCACCCCCGCTGGTGAGGATACCGATACATTTTTGTTCTCCCATAATTAATGCCCGACTTTTGTTACTCCGAATATGAGTTGATATTTTTAGATCCCGATCGCCCAATCCTGATTTTCGACGTAAATAGGTAGGCGAAAATAAACTTTACTCTGTAACAGAATGTAAAGCTATCATAACTTTTGTGATTGCTTTCATAAGATATCGCTCATTCAGGGAGCTTTTCACTCACTTTTGACTACTTATGTATTTTCAAGCTTCATCGACCTAATGGAGTGCCTCATCTCTGACGCATCCCACAAGTTCGATCGCCAACTAAGTAGCATCGCCAATCACCGTCTCCAACAAAACATCAATTTTACTTCGGATTGAGACGTTTAGAAACTTGGTTAATTATACCGCTGAGAATAGCACCGCCCATAAGAATTCCTAGGGCGGGATTAAATACGGGCTGCCAGAGACTGTACCACAAATCAAAACCGAGATTCACCCCAGTCGATCGACCTGCTACTGCGATCACAAACCACCCAAAAATGGCAAAGACGAAAAACACATCAGCTACTAAAATCAAGTTAAGCAAGTTAAGAAATTTATCTTTCATTGTCGAGGGTTCCTTTTGAGTGTATATGTGTCCAGTTTTGGCAAGCGGTTGGTAATGGAGCAGATTGATAGCTGCAACTGGCGATCGAATAAAGATAAAATATCATTCAATTGTTTTCGCGCACAGGCTGTCAAAATATGGTTCGCTATACACTTCCTCAAAGCCCCGAAATTATTTTAACTGTCAAGGGGAAAGATTCAGCCAAAGCCCGGGAAGAAGCGATGGATCGGCTGATGGATCTCATGGATGAGGGCAAGCTGCCTACGGAACTCGTGGAGGGATTTGGGCCCAAGCAGTTTGTTGAAGTTAAGGATATCGAAGATGCTGCGTCTGAAGGCGAGGACGCGATTACTGAAGCCGTCCAGATTTTGAGCAATTTGGCAAGTCTCAAATTGAAAGTCATGGAATCCCGCGAAGAAGCACTCAAAATCCGGGCGGCGATCGACATTTTGTTTACAGATGAGGCTGTGACTGCCGAGGAAATTGGTCGTTTGAAAGATGGTTTCAAGGTTCTCAAAAACTTCGCTCAAGCTAATGTCCGCTATCGAGAAGCTAGAAGTAAAGCCGAAGAAGCACGGGCAATTCTCGACGAAGCTTTGCAATCTGTAGAACCCGAAAACAAGGCGCAGAAATCCGCGAAATAGTAGCAGGTTGGGTTTAAACTCACATCTTGCACCATTCTCAAGAACAGGCAAGATGCCTGTTCCACAAGAAAATTTAATGTATATTGCGCAACAGGCATCTTGCCTGTTCATAAAAAGCTTATTGACAATGGTGCCACATCTGAGTTTAAACCTATTTCTGTCATTGCGAGCCGAAACGAAGCAATCGCCGAGTTTTGCCATTGCTTCGTTTCTTTATTCGCACATACAATAACTCTGCTGCAAGACATAATATTAAGTTTGTCCACATTGAAATCTGGAAAAAATTGTGAACCAACAACAAACAGGAATTCTCAGAAACTCGATGTCAGGCAGCTTGCTGCTGGCTAAACAGTTAGGTTTTGAACCCAAAACTGTGATTGATGTCGGCGCGGCATTGGGAACTTTTAACCTTTACGAAACTTTCCCCAATTCGCGACATTTGCTAATTGAGCCAATCGCCGAAAATGAACCTTATCTGGCCAAAATTTGCCGCAAGCTCAAAAGTGCAGAATACATTATCGCTGCGGCGAGCAAAGAAGCGGGAGTTTTCACCCTCAACGTCAGTCCCGGTATGGTGCATTCTTCACTTTCTGAAAATCGCGTTACTGATAGCAGCAATCCTTATTTGAGAAACATACCAGCAATTACCCTGGATGGAATATGCGGGGAAAGAAATTTGCCAGGCCCGTATTTAATTAAAGTTGATGTAGACGGACAGGAATTAGATGTTTTAGCAGGCGCAACTGAGATTTTGCAGCAGACTGAATATGTAATTGTAGAAGTTACTTTGTTCGGTCAGATGTATGATGTAATGAGTTTTATGAAGTCCCAAGGATTCGCAGCTTACGATATTGTTGATTTGTCATATCGCCCGATTGATAAGGCTTTGTGGCAAGTTGACATGGCTTTTGTGAAGGAATCCGGTCACTTCAGAAGAGAGAAAGGTTTCGCGACAGGAGAGCAGGATCTCGAAGCACTTAATTCGCATCTCAAAGCTTATCGGGAAAGTTACATGAAATACATTGACACTCATTACAGCGACCCAATAGAGCCGGAACCGCAGGTCACTGAAGCTGTTGTGGGCGAAGATTATGTCATCATTTAACTCAAGTTGCTTCCATCTGATACTAAATCCGGGTCGCACTTCGTACTTGATTTAATTAATCCTCAACACCTAAAAAACTGGTTTTCTAAATGCTGCTGTTGTCATCTATAAGCTTGCAATCTGCTGTAAATTGGCTTTCATTGGATATCAGAAAGTGGGAATGCCTTAATGCGGGTCTCACCATGATAGAAACATCAATGCAGCTAAAAACATTAGAGATCAAGGTTTACGGATTTGAGACGTAGGGCATACCTCCCTAGCTTCTGGAGCTAGAGTAAGACCAAGTAAAGGCACTGCTTTTACTTGGCATCAAGCTGTGAAGGAAGCATTCCCCGTCAAGCTACGCTGTGACGGGGGAGTGTCAACTACCACAATTAATCCCAAGGCGCTTTTGTTGTGAATCGTTGAGTTGCTGGCGGTCGAAGCTGTCAACCATCAACCAGTGGAGGCTTTCAATGGTAGTTCTTTATTGCAAGGTATTGCTGTCAAAATATAGTAGATGTCCTATCCTTTGAAGCACTTTTCCATTCTCTACTTACGGATGACTATTCAACACTACTTTCAGCAGCAACTTTAAACCACTTCGTCAAAAGGTTAATACCAGCTAATCAGTCTTATATATCATTTGGTTATTATAGTTTTTACTAAGCTTTAAAATGTTTAACTTCCAGACTTAGAGTTGAGGATTTTTAATAAAATTCAGGTCTTTTATATAGTATTCAATAATTTTTGTGACCCTTTATAAAGGATGAGAATTAAATCTTGATAAAGACTCAAGTATTACTTTTATAAAATGCTGATCAGATGTTTTTAAGTCGTGGATAAAGCGCTTGATATCGCATCCAAGCCTCTTCTAGGGTGGGATCAACTGATTGCGGACTTGCAGCAAGCGTTGGTGTGGCTGCCAGTTTGCTCGTGTCATTAGCATCTGCGTAGATGCCAATTCCTATACCCGCCAGTAGAGCAGCACCACGCGCGGAAGCAGCAGCAAATGTAGTTGCATAGAGGGGTATTCTCAATACATCAGTCAGTAATTGTTTCCAAGGCATTTCTGCAGTTCCACCGCCTGCTAAACGCAGTTCTGTCGCTTTAAAACCTGTTGCCTCAAGAGCCTCAAAACCTTGTCGCAAGGCAAAAGCAACTCCCTCTAAAGCCGCCCGCATCAGGTGCGCTTGTGTGTGATGAAGTCCAAGCCCCACCCATGCCCCACGTACATGAGGGTCAAGGTGTGGAGTGCGCTCACCCGTGAGGTATGGCAAAAATGTCAACCCTTCACATCCTGGGGGAACAGAAAACGCTTTAGTATAGACTTCCTGCCAGCTCAAGCCGAGGATACCTCGCACCCACTCCAGCGCTAACCCGGCATTTTGCATTGCTGCAAGGGTGTACCACTGGTTAGGTAGGGCGGTTCGATAGAGATGTGTACGACCATGACGATCGATAATTGGTTGCGATCGAGGTGTAATGATTTGAGCGCCTGTACCGATCGTTAGTTGAACCAATCCAGGCTCTAGTAGTCCGTTACCAAGCGCTGCCGCTGCGGTATCCGCAGCACCAGCGATAACGGGTAAGCCAACAGGTAAGCCAAGATGCTCTGAACCAATAGTTGTTAGGTAGCCTGCGATCGCACTAGAGGGGATAATTTTTGGTAACCAATCACCACGTAGATTCAGCGCCCCGATTGCATCCCCAGCCCAGTTGTCCGACACAACATCGTAAAGCAAAGTACCGCTAGCATCAGATGGTTCGGTGGCAACTTCTCCAGTCATCCGTAACCGCAGCCAATCTTTTGGCTGGAGTGCCCAACGCGCTTCGGTGTAGACAGTAGCCTCGTGTTCTCGTAGCCACAACAAAGTTGGACCCGCCATTCCAGCCGTAATCGGGTTGCCTAAGCGCTCTAGAATAGCGGCATCGAGCGAATGATAAGTGTTAAGCGTGGCACTAGAGCGAGTATCTGCCCAGAGGATAGCAGGGCGCAGGGGCTGACCCGACTCCGAAGCTAGGACAACGCCGTGCATTTGTCCTGAAAGTGCGATCGCCTGTACCCCATCAGCGCGATCTCCCACTGCCTTCCTAACAGCCGAGGCAACAGCTAACCACCAATCTTCTGGTTCCGACTCAGCCCATCCAGGGTGGGGTGAATGAACGGGATAAGAGCTTGATGCTTCACCTATAGTGGTTCCGTCTGTCGCTAGGAGCAATGCCTTAGCAGAGCCTGTTCCTAAATCTATACCAAGCAGCATGATAGCTAATCCTCAAATCATTCAGTGTCTCAGCAAACGGGCGATCGCTTTTACCAATTCTTCAGGTTCAACAGGCTTGGAGATATGTATCTGAAATCCGGCAGCTAAGGCTTGCTGCTGATTGATCTCTCCAGCATAGGCAGTAAGTGCGATCGCAGGAATCGTACCTCCCTGTTCAGGTGACCACTTTCTAATTTGCCGAATCAGGGCATAGCCATCCATATCTGGCATCCCAATGTCGCATAACAGCAGATCGGGGACAGATTTATTCAGGAGGGCCAACGCCTGTACCCCCGAAGCGGCTGTGGCAACTTGTGCGCCAGATTGCATCAGGGTGAATGCTGCCAACTCCCGCATATCTGCATCGTCGTCCACAACCAAGACCCGAACACCTGCTAAGTCTGTCGCACTTTCTGGGTGCCTGTCATCAGAAGAGGGTTCCGGCTCTACGATGTTTAACGGTAGCCGGATGGTAAATGTAGCCCCTAAGTTCTGTCCTAAGCTGTCTGCTTGAACGGTTCCTCCATGCAGTTCGGTAAAATGACGGACGATCGCCAGCCCTAATCCCAATCCGCCGAATTGTCGGGTTATTGTACCATCTTCTTGACGGAAGTAGTCAAACACATGGGGTAAGAAGTCTCGTTTGATGCCTTTTCCAGTATCTTTGACTTGAATCTGAGCATACATACCAACCTGCTCTAGTTGCACCTCGACTCGTCCTCCGGTTGGGGTGAACTTCACAGCATTGGAGAGGAGGTTCCAGACTACTTGTTGGAGGCGATTGGTATCGCCTGAAACCGTTCCTGAAATAGGATTAAATGTGGTCTGGATTTGAATGTGTTTGGCTTCGGCTGCCAGTCGTACCGTTTCCCGTGCAGCCTCAATCATTGCCGCTAGATGCACAGGAGCGACGTTTAACGTCATTTTTCCTTGCAGAATGCGCGAGACATCCAACAAGTCCTCAATTAATTGGGCTTGCAGCTTGGCGTTGCGTTCGATCGTTTCCAGGGCTTGCTGCGTTTTTGTGCCATCTAATCGCCCAGTTCGTAGCAATTTTGTCCAGCCCAGAATCGGATTGAGGGGCGATCGCAACTCGTGGGATAATACGGCTAAAAATTCGTCTTTAATCCGGTTAGCAGCTTCTGCTTTTTCGCGATCGCGTTGAGCTAACCGATATAACTGAGCATTGTCGATCGCCAAAGAAGCACGACGAGCCAGTTCCTCTGCCAGTTGCAAATCTGCTGAGGTATACCGTCGTCCAGATTCGGCTGAGATAAAGGAAATGGCCCCTAGAATTCGTGCCTGAGTTCGTAGTGGCACCGTCATTACAGAGCTGAATCCAACCTGCCGCAGCATCTCTAAATGCTCTGAATCACGCGCTGCCTGTACCAACAGTTCATCGGGAATATCCGCCAGCAAATCAGGTTGCCCGGTTCGCAGTGTAAAGGCAGCACCGCGAGGGTCATCCGGGTTTAGTGGATACTTGTCTCTAATCTCATATGCCCATTGCAGTTTGGCAGGGTCAATGTGAGCAACTGCAATCTGCTCGATAGAACCATCCTCTTCTATCATGTGAACCGTACACCAGTCCGCTAATTCCGGCACTGTAAGCTGCGCGACTCGCTCTAGAGTGGTTTGATAATCGAGTGAGGAAGCCAGCACTGCACTTGCCTCAGAGAGAAAATGTTGAGCAAGCTCTAATATGACGCGCTCAGTCACATCTACTACATAAACTAAAACGCCTTCAACCTGGTTATTGGAGTTAAGGTTCGGAAGATAGTAAACGTTGTAGTAACCGGGACGGCGATCGCTGCGTCCGGGAACATTCACTGCAAAGTTGGGTGAAATGAAAGGATTTCCTGTGGTGTAAATCTGATGGAAGAGTTCAACTAATTTTGGATCGGACTGACCAAAAAGATCTGGAATTGAATAGCCTAAGTGTTGCTCGCGGGTTAATCCATTAATTTCTGCTAATGCTTCGTTAATGGCAATAAATCTCTGCTCGGCATCTAACAGGGCAAGTCCAACCGGAGACGTGTCAAAAATAGTTGCCAGTTGGCGCTGTGCGGCTTCTGCCTGAGAACGGGAAATGCGTTCGCGCTCTAACAGTTGTTCTCGTTCTTGTTCTGCATACTTGCGCTCCGTCACATCCAGCACCAGCGATAACACCGAAACCATCCGTCCCGATTCGTCCCTGAGACTGGAGTTATACCACTCGCAATGCACAAGGTTGCGATCTTTGGTGTAATTGCGGTTGTATGAAAAAATATGGGGTTCTTCACCATAGACCAGCCGTTGGCAGACTTCAGCCACCGTTTCCAAGTCTTCCTCAAAGACAAAAGGTATCTGTGTTAAAGATTTGCCCATGATTTCTTCGGCTTTCCAGCCCAAAATGCGCTCTGCACCAGCAGACCACCGAATGATTTGAAATTCTCGATCCCATTCAACGACTGCCATTGGAGAGTTTTCAACATGGAAGTTGAGCTTTTGTAGAGCTTGACGCAACGCCTCTTCTGCTTGCTTGCGTTGTGTGATATCGATGACGACGCCGATCGAGTGCTTGGCATTTCCCTGAGAATCATAAGTAAACTGTCCTCTCGCTTCGACCCAGTGAATCGAGCCATCTGACCTATACAGGCGATATTCATGGTGATACTCTTTTTTCTGAGCTATGGCTCGCTGAAGTTTCGCCTCAACTTCTGCTAAATCATTCGGATGAACCCGACTTGCCCAAACTTCATAGCCCGGTTCGCACTCATTCGGTTGTAGACCCAGGATGGTGAAGTGTCCTTCTGACCAAAGCAATGCACCGGTCTGCATATCCCAGTCCCACGTTCCCATGCGTCCAATTTTTACTGCTAGTTGCAGATGGGCTTCACTTTCGCGCAATTTCTCTTCTGCTCGCGATCGCTCCACGGCGAGCCAGGTTTTTTGAGCAATTCGCTCCATCAGCACCACATCTTCCTCCGTCCAGTGGCGAACAGAGACATGGTGCAACACCAATAATGCAACAAATCGCCCTTCTTTCACCAATGGAACACATAGGAGAGATTTGGTTTGAATTGCGTCAAAGGTAGCAGTCCCCGATCCGGCAGTCCGAGGATCGCGATCGACATCATCTACGACAATAGTTTTGCCCTGCTTTAATTCAGCAATGAGTTCAGGGCCAAACGAATCCATTTGATGTCTACCCACTATGCTGATTACACCATTGCAATAATCGCGATCGACGATGACATATTCCTGAGTAGAATCAATTTCACCGTAGGTACAGCGGGTGACATTGAAGTGCTCTCCTGCGGAGCTAACCACTCGCCACATAATTTCTTTCGAGTCTTGAATGGCACGAATCGCATCATTCAGTTCAATCAAAAACTGCTGCTGTCGTTCTTTTTCCTGTAGCTCTGCCAGCAGTGATTCAATTTGTTGCCTTGCCTGTACCTGGGCTGTTACTTCCATGTTATAAATCAACACGCCCTGAATGGTTCCCTCAGCATCCCGCCAAGGCGCAAAGATGTAGTTGAAAAATCCGTCTTCCAACACACCATCGCCGTTCCGATCCCAGTAAGCAGGCGACTCATTCCCAATGAACGGTTCTCCCGTCCGGTAAACGCGATCGAGGGCTTCAAAGTAAATTTGTCCCTCTAGCTCCGGGAAAAGCTCCCGCATTGATTTACCGATAATGTCTGAAGTGCGCCCAGCTACTTGCAGATAAGTTGGATTGGCAAATTCATATATAAGATCGGCACCTTTAACAATGCCAATCATGGCAGGCAATTGCATCAGGATGTCATGCAACCGCTTGCGTTCGGTTTCTGCTGACCGTCGGGCAGTTTGTTCTCGTTTTAAAAGGCGATCGCGCTCTGCTTCTATTTGTTTGCGTGGGGTGATGTCAACCGAAACGCCAATCATACGAACTCCTCGCCCCGTGTCATCCAGATAGACTCGCCCCTGACTGTTGAGCCAGCGCACAACGCCGTCTGGACTAATGACCCGATACTCCTGCACGTAGGACTGTTCTCCAGGAATTGCCCCTTGGGCCGCTTGCATCATCCGTTGTCGATCATCTGGATGAATGAGCGCAAAAAACTCTTCTCCTGTGCCTTTGTAAACACCCCAAACGTCTAGAGCATTGGTAGAACACACGATCTGATTGGTCTGCAAATCCATATCCCAGACAAACATCTGCGCTGCTGCAACTGCTAACCGCAGGCGTTCTTCGCTGTCTCGTAAAGCCTGTTCAACTTGTTTGTAATCGGTCACATCACGAGTAATCCCCAGTACCGTTTCTACGGAGCCATCAGGAGCAAATTCAGGGACAATACGCGACTGATACCATCGAATACCATAAGAAGTCGGAAACTTAAATTCAATCGTCTGTTCGGAGCCTGTTGCAAAGACTTGCCGCCAACTGTCATGCCAAACACGATAGATGTCTTCTGCGATTCCTAGCTCGGCATTAGTCTTGCCAACAAATTGCTCTGATGGAATACCTGTGGCCCGTTCTACAGAAGGGCTGACATAAAGATGGCGAAACTCTGCATCAATTCGGGTAATAATATCCGGGGCATTTTCAGCCAGCATTTTGAACTGTTGTTCTCGCTGCCACAGTTCTAATTCCAAGCGTTTGCGCTCTGTTAAGTCGATTACAAATCCTAGTCCCAAATCATCGGGTTCTCCTAGATAGGCAGTTCCCACCAAGACGGGAACGCGAGTACCGTCTTTACGAATGTATTCTTTCTCAAACGGCGCATGGCGACCAACTTGTTTCATCTGTGCCATTGCTTGCTCGTCTAAATGCCGAAACTCCGGTGGAGTAATCTCAAGGAAGTTTACCTCTCCCGATAAAACTTCTTCTCGCGTGTAGCCTAAAGTGGCAAGCCAAGCCTCGTTGACTTCCAGAATATTGCCTTGAAAATCGCCAATAATAATGCCAATGAGATTTGCATCAAATAAACCTCGTAGCTGCGATTCACTCTCGCGTAAGGCTTGCTCTACACGTTTGCGTTCGCTCACGTCTTGGAAGATAGCAACGGCTGCAACAATCTGCCCCTGGTTATCTAAAATTGGTGCTGAGTTGACGTTAATAAAAATGCGGCTACCATCATTTCGATGGATTTCTATCTCTTCGTTGGTAACAACCTCACCTGTTTTTAGCGATCGCACCAATGGATACTCATGAGGGGCATAGAGCTGACCATCTAAGCGAAATATTTCAGATGGAATAATGGGTGGATATTCCTCAAGCTCAAGCAACTGTTCGTAGCCATACCCAATAATTTGCTTGGTTTGTTCGTTCGCCAGAACTAATTTACCAGATGCCGCATCGGCAATCATTACTCCAGCAGGCATTTGTCGCAAAACGGCTTCTAATCGGGCGCGTTCAATTTCAAGCTGATGCAACAACCGTTCTCGTTCTGCCTCCGCTTGCTTGCGATCGGTCACATCTCGAAAATAAACGGCTACCCCTGTTGGAGACGGATAGGCATTCGCCTCTAACCAACACTCGATAGGTTCCCCAAATTCTTCCCAGGAAACAGGAACCTGTTGTGCCACTGCCCGATGTAGTTCCCGATAGGCAATTCCACCGACCAACTCAGGAAAAACCTCATTCCAAACGTGCTTGCCCAGTAACTCTTCTGGCGTTTTGTGCAGGATTTTAGCGGCCGCCCGATTCACGTAGGTGTAGCGCCAGTCGCGATCGAAGGCGACAAAAGCATCCGTAATGCTTTCAAGAATCGTTGCTACCTTGCCCTCAGTTTCTTGGGTACAGAACAACTGTTCGCCTTCAAGAGTGCGGGCAAAGCGTTCAATGACTTCAGAGCGAGAAATTCCTCGCCTATATGCCTCTTTATCGAGCGATCGCCATGCTGTATTGGTAAGAGATACGCTAACTCGTTGTTTCGTCTCCGAGTTCCAATTGCTAACAAACTTGCCTGTGGCGTCGCGTTTCATGAATATCCATCCGTAGGCATACACGGTCTTCTCCATTGAACCTGAGTTACTCACTGAGGAGAATCTGCCTTAAGATAGATGCTTTCGTCAGAGGGAAGATAGGAAAGAATGACCTCAATAAATAATATTGCGCTGTACAGGCTGCTGAATTTCCCTTTGCACTCGTAGACATAGAGTTGGGCTAGACGGGATAATCCCAGGGCTTTAACGTAGTGCAGCCGTAGCAGTGTCAAATAAGTTTCCTCAAGGATGCGGATGGTGCCTACGACAATCGGGCTAGCGTTCCTTTAGCACCAAACTCATGCAGACTACGCAACTGGTCAGCAATAGCCTCAACGAAACGTGGCGACTGTACTAAATCTCCAAAAATTTCAGATAGGCTGAGTAATGGTCTGGGATCTAATTCACTCAAACTGGCGCGTTGAGTGAGGAGCTCTGCTAATGGGTCATCAATGGGAATAGGTTGCCCTTGTTCATCATCCCTTCCATGATTCGGATCGGGAAATCGCTACTAAACAAACAAAGTCCGCGCAGGCGGACTAAGAATATGATATTTGAAAATTGGATGCGATTGAATTAGTTGGCTCGATCGCTACTACCTGGATCTGTAGCTTTTTCTACTGCTTCCCGTGCAGGCGTAACTGCTTCGCCCACGTTACTTTTTACTGATTCTATAAATCTTTTGGTACTGGGGGCAATGGGTTGGTCGAGATTCAGCTTTTCTCGGATATTGTCAACGGCATCATTTCCCCCCTTCTCGATATCTGTTGTTACCGGCCGATCGGGACGGGCCACGTCGTAAGACTTAGCTTCAGGAGTTAAAGGTGTAGCGATCGCTTGCATTTTGTTGCCCGACAACTCAAGCTCGGAGCTAAAAATTAGCGCTATTCCTACAGCAAAGATTATTCCTACTCGCAGGCAAGTTTTAACGAAGCGCGATGTAAAATTTTTCATTGAAAAACTCAGTTTTTTCTGTGAAGACTGTAATACAGAATAATTGCTGTTGTTTGTTTGCAAATCTATCTAAAGATAGGACTTCGTGTCAATTTATTGCGTTAACGTTCACCTGAATCAACCTCAACAAAAAAGTTTTGGGCGCTACGACGCCAAGAGGCAATCGATCGCAACTACGAACTCAAAAAAGGTACATTTACTACTTCCCCTGACGCCGATCCGACTTGCACTTTCAGTCCTTGGCCGCCCGCTTTTGTGCGGATGTAAGCAAGACCAAAAAAGCCGGATTCAGTTTCGGTAAAACTGGTGAGTTTGCCGACTTTTTCCTCTCCGATGGTGACTGCTGTTCCGGGTTCAACCGCACCGCTCAACTGCACGCCCCAAAGTTGCTGTTTGACTCCTTTGTAGGTGTTCAACCGGGCAATTGTTTCTTGACCGATGTAGCAGCCTTTGTCATAGGTAATCGTGTGTAAAAGACGTGCTTCTAAGGGGTTATAATCATCTGTGAGTTCAAAATCGGGTGCGGGGCGTCCTTGTTCGATTCGCAGTTGTTCCCAAACTCGATCGCCCATCGGTACGGCCCCAGCTTTGACTAATTCCTTCCACAAGTTGGCTGCATCGCCAGCTTGGGCAATTAACGTGTATCCGGGAGTTGCTAAACCGCTACCAACCGCCACTCGGATGTCCATACCTGCAAAGTTTATCAATTTGTGAGTAGCGTAAGGTTGATTTTCAAGTTCGGTAACTCCGATTTTTTTTAATAGTTGAGTGCTTTCCGGGCCGAGCAAACTGAAAGCAACAGTTGTATCGGTTAAATCTGTTAACTCGACGCGATCCATTGGGAAAATATAGCGATCGAGCAATTCCAGCAGTTGGCGGCGGCGGTTGGCTGAAACTAGAAGCAGTACGGCATCTTCTGTAGCGTAAGCGGTGGCGAGGTCGATCGTCCGGGCGGTGGAAGTCACGAAAACGGTGTCGCAACCCTGACCGGGTTTGAGTATATTGAAGTTATTGGTACTTTGATTGTGCAAGAACCGCAGGCGATCGCTATCTGAGATTTGAATGCGTCCCCAGTGAGTGCGATCGTACAAAGCCGCACCTTGTTTCGTTGCTGCGATCGCTTCTGCGTCGTTACCAAAACTGACTGGCACAATTTCTTTGGTTGTTAACTCTGCAAAAGTAGCACCGGCCGCTGCTTGAATGTCGTGCAATTCCTGAATCATAAGATTTTGTTGACTGTTAACTGTTGGCTGTTGAGTCTTAACTGTTGGCTGTTCGCTGTTGGCTGTTCGCTGGAAAGCTCATTACTGTCAACTGACTATTTGTCCAAAGTGGCAAATATTTCTTGAATTAATTGGCTGGCTTTAGCATCTAGACGATTCCAATCTACATCGCCAGTCTCATCATCAATCAAGCTAGTATCAATTACAACTTCTTGGCTTTGGATTTGACTGTGGGCGGGCTGGTAGTTGACAAAGCAGACTCGATAGCAAAGTTCCCAAATATCGACACATCTTTGCTCGCCTTGAAGCTCTAAAATTAGTTGATAGCCCGGAATGGGAATCTGCACTTCTTGATAAGTACCCGTCCAAACTGACTCCTCTAATTGTTTGCGGATGTTATCGATCACTCGGATCATCGCTGGCTGCATTAGCAGTTCAGCTTGCTGCCAAGCGATCGGGCTAGTTATTTTAGGCTTCATATACACGGTTCTAAAAAAGAAAATCAATAAATTAATTTTCTAGCATGGGGTGCCAACTTTTGAGACATCCGCCACAGAATGTTAAATTTAGTCGTCACCCAATTGAACAGTGAACCCTAAATAGCAACAGCCGTTCTCGGCTTGACGGCTAAAAACGGCTGAAACTGTTGATATTGAGTTATCGGATGGGTAATGTAGGATTTGAACCTACGGCATCCTGCGTGTAAAGCAGGCGCTCTACCACTGAGCTAATCACCCAATTGCACTCACAAGGATTTATCATATCACAGTAACTCAGAAAGATCAAGTAAAAAAAATCCTAAACTTTAAATGCCCTCTGGCCGCACCCACGATCAAATAACCATGTGGAGTTTGCCCTTGGTGGCAGCCCTCACCTTTGGCCAGACTCAGAGCAGCAACCTGACTTTGCTCGTTTCCGGAAGTTTCTTATTCGGCGGGCTGATGTTTGGCCCCGACTTGGATATCTACTCTTGCCAGTATCAGCGCTGGGGATGGTTTAAACCGATTTGGCTGCCGTACCAAAAAAGCCTGCGCCACCGTTCTTTTTTGTCCCACGGCCCTCTGATCGGCACTGCTTTGCGAATCTTGTACCTCGCTATCTGGATCGCGGTTCTCGGAATTGTGGGATTGGCAATTGCCGAAAAAGTCGGGAACTTAGGCGGGAATTGGCAGGATGTGGTTTTGAGTTACGGGCGATCGATCTGGGAACACCACATCGAAATTTTAGCCGTTTATATCGGTCTAGAATTGGGTGCTATGAGCCACTATCTCAGCGATTGGGGCGGCTCGGCTTACAAAAGATTAAAAAAGAAAGGATTGAGCGGGTTGCGCCCTCCTAAGACAATTAAGAGGCCCAAAATCAAAGCTCCAACTCGCACATCTAGCAAATCCATAGCAGAAGGAAGAAGGAAGAAGGAAGAAGGAAGAAGGAAGAAGTAATAAAATCAATGGTTGGAGCCCTTAACAACGTTACAACCGTCGGGCGCGGTTGATATAAAAGGTAAATTATTATGTCTAATTCTGAAAATCGATCGCTCACAGCACTCAAAGAACTTATAGAAGTTGTGGCTAAATTGCGATCGCCAGACGGCGGATGTCCTTGGGATTTAGCCCAAACTCCGCAAACTCTAATTCCTCACATAATCGAAGAAGCTTATGAAACCGCCGACGCGATTCGCAAAGGAGATAAAGATGCGATCGTCGAAGAATTGGGCGACTTACTGTTACAGGTAATTCTGCAAGCTCAAATTGCCAGCGAATCCAATCAGTTTACCTTCGCAGAAATCGCTGGGGGCATTACAGAAAAACTAATTCGGCGACATCCCCACGTCTTTGGCGATGTCGAACTCAACAGCGTGGATGAAGTCAACGAAAACTGGGAAAAAATCAAAGCAGCAGAAAAAGGCACAACTTCGGAAAAGCCGGCAACTTTAGCCTCGAAAATGAGCCGTTATGCCAGCACTTTGCCGCCCATTACCGCCGGGATGAAAATCTCTCAAAAAGCTGCGGAAGTGAGTTTTGATTGGGACAGTGTAGAGGGCGTTTGGGATAAATTTCACGAAGAAATGGCAGAATTTGAACACGCTCTCAAACACGAGGATAAGGCAGCGCAGCAGTCGGAATTGGGAGATATTATGTTTGTGTTGATTCAATTAGCTCGCTGGTACGATTTAGATCCGTCGGCTGCTTTGCAAGGAACAAACGATCGTTTCGTGCAGCGGTTTGCGAAGGTAGAGGCTGCGTGCGATCGACCTTTGTCAGATTATGCCCCACAAGAGTTAGAATCTCTGTGGCAGCAAGCTAAAGCTTTAATTGCTAAACAAAAGGGCGATCGTTCAGTTGACAGTTGACAGTTGACAGTTGACAGTTGACCGCTTTATAGCGACCTCTACCTGAAAGCAAGAGGATTGGAGTAATGAATAGTCTTCTTTTAATTTCTCCCGCTTATGCTTGGGGCTTTAAACCAATTCTTTCTGGTAATCAATCACCGTAGATAAACACAGATAAAATGACATCAGCGTTCATCAGCGTTCATCCGCTAATATCTGCGGTTCAAAACTCCCAATCTCAAGAAGTTGGCTGCATCAGTTCAGATATCAGCAATCAATTACTCGTAAAGCTTCGCGTCATTGTACGGCGGATGTTCGCAAGCAATATAAAGCGCATTTGTCGGTTCCAGGGCTTCCCCAGTCACCGGATCGATCGGCTTGAGGACAAAGCATAACAGACTGAGCGATCGCCAATCCAAACTTTCTAACTTCCCGCGTTCGTAGCGACTAACAGTAGCATTACTAATACCGACATCTTTTGGTACAGGATCTCCGGCTGTCCGAAACAGAGCGGCCTCGTATTCTTTTGTGACCATTTCTGTTTCAATAATTGACCAGCCCCGAATCTCTCTAGCTGCTTTCAGAAGTTTGCCCAATCTACCGCGTCCCGTATCCGTAAATCGCACAGGGCGCAGTTTTTCCTGATCGACGACAGCCTTAAAGTCAAGAAATCCCGGCATTTTACAGATCCAATTTAACTCTTAAGCTAGCTGTACTTTTGCCTTGCTCAAGGCAGCACACAGGGTTTGAGGATTACACACTTAGAAACATTACTGCAACTTCTCTGCATTCGTGTAGAATGATACGATAGAGTAAGATACAAAGACGAACACCTACTAACTCACCCAAGTTCAGGAGTGACTCAGCTATGACAGCACTGTTTCGCCGCATCCAACCCTCGAAAAAGCTCCGCATCACGGTCAGGTCGATCGCCCAACTGCTCAAAATCAGCCAAAATCAAATTAAGCGAGTCGAATCTTGGGCTTTCGTGGTTTTCGTGCATCGGCGGGACAGAGGCGGACAATTTATCTCGTACCGCAGGCTGGAAGAATGGCAAAATGCGATCGCCCATCATATCCAAACCTGCCCCAGCCTTGGAGAACTCTCGCAGCTCAAAACATCCATTCACTACGACAGCCGGAAATTCAAAAAACAATCTCTCCAAAAAACACTTGACTTTTTAAATCAAATCTGCATTGAAAGACGAGACGAACTCAACATCTGGGAAAGCTTAAACTGCATTGCTTCCTAGGAGAAATCAAGCGAATTTCCTAACACTAGCAACCGCGCCCAACCGTAAGGACGCTGTTAATTGCTGAAACCCTTGCCTTTGATTCAGTCAACTGTCAACTGTCAACTGTCAACTCTTCCTTTCCCAAAACAGAAGCGAAACATTTGCGAGCAATTGCGAGATCAAATCACCCCAAAAATCACCCGCGAATGCTCCGCCACATTCATGAAAGCAATCACCAAAGCAATTAAGACATTGCCTGAGCGATATAATCAAAATAAGGAGCTGCTTCCTTAGCATCCTCCTGATTGAGCAAAGCCAAAGAAGCTTCCTTCAAACAGCGGATAGCTTCGACCATGCCAGGAACAGGAACGCCGAGAGAATTATACATTTCCCGAACGCCAATCAAACCGATGCTTTCGATCGGCTCCTTGTCACCCGCCAAGATACCGTAGGTAATCAGGCGCAAGTACCAGCCGTAGTCGCGCAGACACAAAGCCCGTTCGCGCTGGCCGTAAGCATTGCCACCAGGAGAGATAAAATCAGGTCGTTTTTTCCAGAGTTTTTTACTAGCTTCTTCCACAATTTTCCTCTCACTGTCAGACAGCGCAGTAGCAATACGCACCCGCTGTTCTCCGGTTTTAAAGAAATCATTGATACTTTGGAGTTCGCCGGTACTGGGATAACGAAGTTCGTCGTCGGCTTGGAGAATAAATTGGCTAACTACGCTCATTGTTATTCAAATTTGAGGATAACATTAATAAACATTCCCATCTGTTGGCGACGGGATTCTTGGTTCGCAGACTCGCCTTGCTCCTAACATTTATAAATCCTAGAAGTAGAGGGTAAATCTCCCCAAGCGTTATGCTTGATATTCAAGCCAGTTTCCTTGTGTTCCAGGGTACTGCGGGAAAAACTCAAAAACTGCGAGTGAGAGTTTGGATGTCGGCAGACACTTTGACTGTTTAACGAGTTTTTGCTACATCGCCCCAACAGCCGATCGCACCGACGGGATCGAGGCAACTCGCGACAAGCTTGACTCCCCGGTTGAAGCTTGGCTTTAGCAGCAAGACGTTCAGCAGCAGGAAGACCGCCTGCAATTGAGCTTGAGTGCGATGGCTTACGCCCCGCTTCGCTACGACTTATCTCAGGAAAGAGAGAGCGATATTGCATTACCATATTAAATCCTACCATGACTACTTGTGACCAAATCTAAATTCCCCACCCCAAACTCGACGAAATTGGCAAACCCTTGCCAGCAAGGTCAACTGATTGAGATAGAGATTACCGACTTGACAGACACCGGCGATGGAGTTGGTCGTTTTGGTGAGTTAGTAGTGTTTGTGCCCGATACCGTGACGGGCGATCGAGTCCTTGTGCGCCTCGTGCAAGTCAAATCCACCTATGCTACAGGCAAGCTGGACACACTTCTGGAAACCTCCGAACACCGAATTCGAGCTAACTGCATTGTGGCCGACAAGTGCGGCGGTTGTCAGTGGCAGCACGTAGATTATCAATATCAGCTTGCAGCCAAGCAAAATCAAATCATTCAAGCCTTAGAACGGATTGGCGGATTTAGCAATCCGCAAGTTGATGAAATTTTAACGGGAAAAATCGAGGGATTTCCCCAATTTTTGGGATACCGCAACAAAGCGACTTATCCCGTGGCAATATCTGCGACAGGTCAAGTCCAAGCAGGTTACTATCAAAAAAGCACTCACAAATTAGTCAATCTCAATCAGTGTCCCGTGCAAGACCCGCGCCTCAACCCTTTGTTAAAAGAAGTCAAAGAAGACATCCACTGGCGGGATTGGCAAGTCTACGACGAAAAGAAACATACAGGAGAATTGCGTCACTTGTCCTTGCGAATCGGACGGCGCACCGGCGAGATGCTGCTAACTTTAATAGTTCGCACTGGAGAGTTGCCGGGACTCGAAGAGCAAGCATCAGAGTGGCTGAAACAATATCCTCAACTGGCAGGGGTTTGTTTGAATATAAATCCCGCTCAAACTAATGTGATTTTTGGTGCCGAAACTCGCTGCATTGCGGGTCGTTCTTATCTGCGAGAAAGCTTTGCTGGTTTGAAATTTCAGCTAAGAGCCGATACTTTTTTTCAGGTAAATACAGAGGCGGCTGAAGCGTTGTTAGAGGTTATTGTAGGGGAATTGAATTTGCAGGGAAACGAGATTTTGGTTGACGCTTACTGCGGCATTGGTACTTTTACTTTACCCCTGGCAAAACAAGTAAAAATAGCGATAGGTTTAGAAGTGCAAGCGACGGCGATAGAACAAGCCAGATTAAATGGTGAGTTAAATGACGTGAGAAATGTCGATTTTCAGGTGGGAACAGTAGAGAGTTTGCTGCCTTCCTTGGGATTGACACCGGATATTGTGCTGTTAGATCCGCCGAGGAAAGGTTGCGATCGCGGGGTTTTGGAAGCTATCAAGGAAATCAAACCAGATCGCATTGTTTATGTTAGCTGCAAGCCTGCTACTTTGGCTCGCGACCTGAAGATTTTGTGCGAAAATGGGGATTATAAGTTAGCGCGAGTGCAGCCTGCGGATTTCTTTCCTCAGACTTCTCATGTTGAGTGTGCGGCTTTTTTGGTGCGGTAAATCAAAAGGGCGATCGACCCACTAGACTTATTGCATAAATCTTTGATTGATGGGGAGACCGCAGATCCAACGCAGATAATTTCAAGATTGTTGGCGAATGTATGCACTTTAAGACTCGTGATTAAGTGAGTACAAATAGATATAAACTGGGGGCATGGGTTGAGCAACTGAAGCAGCGTTTGCTATCTTAGAATACGGGTTTCAAAGTCTCGGACTCGATCGCATTGTAGCGCTTTCTAAATCTGAAAATATTGCTTCCCAACGGGTGATGGCAAAAGTGGGAATGCAGTAGGAACAGAAGGTGGGTTGCTGAGGTGCAAACTCGATCGAGTCCGCGCTGAATCGCGGGGTGTCTAGAAGTATAGAATAGAGGTTGCGGAACCGGCACACAGCCCGATCGCTCGCCCCCAGCAATTTGTTACCCTAAAAATAGAATCTCCCCTCCCTCAACTCCCTCCCATGAACAACGCTTCTCCCTTGATTCAAACCGTGACTCCAGAACGCTGGGCCGGGTTTAGTATGGACTTTATAGGGGCGGGTTACACGGGTTTGTTGGTCAAAAACGGCCGCGTCGTGCGTACCCTGAAATCCGGGCGGCATTTCAGCTTCGCCCTTCCCCTGCTGGAACAGTCTCAAATTGTCCTCGTAGACACCAAACTCCGCAATTTGGAGGTACAGTCGCATGGAGATTTTTTGTCTAAGGATCGATTTTTAATAGATGCCACTCTGACTGTTATTTATCAAGTTATAGATCCGAAACGAGTAGCTTTGGAATTGTCAGATCCTCTAGCTGTTTTAGCAAGTGCAGTTAAGGATTGTATGGGATTAGCGATCGGGCAAATACCCCTACAACAGCTTATCAGTCAAGGACGGCTGTTGCTGCGGCAAAATTTGCTCGATCGCGTCCAAGATTTTTATACCCTAGGTTTTAACTTAGAAGACGTGCGAATTGGGGATGTCAGCTTTCCCGAAACCAACGGAGTTATTCGCCAAGTTGAAGGAATGAGTGCCCGACAGGAAGCAGAAAATGCCGCCGCCCTGCAAATGAGAATTGCCGAAGCAGGCCGTCCCATTGTTCCTCAATCTCCCGTACAGCAGTTAAACTTAATTTCAGGTAATTCTCCTGCTTCTCTTCCAGCTTCAGACACAGCAGCGGGGTTCGATCGAGATTTACAACAACTCACAGAACAACTTGCTCAAAACAGCCTCCCACCGGGGAGAAATCCTCCCCAACTTGCACCTACGGTACTCGCAAGCAGCGACCGCAAAACAACCGCATATTTAATCTACAAACTTTCTGGAGAAGCGATCGCCCTAACAGCCAATCCCTTTACAATTGGACGCGAACCAACCAACACTTTAGTATTACAAGATCCGCAAAGTTCGCGCTACCACGCTCAAATCCGCCGGGCCACGGACGAAATTGGCAAACAGCGATATCAGCTTGTCGATAGCGGCAGTTCCAACGGCACTTTTGTGGGTGGGCAGAGGCTGGCGGCTAACGAGCCTTTTTGGCTGCCAAATGGCTGCGAAATTGCGATCGGCGACCAAAAATGGATCTTTCAAAATTCGTGAGTAATAGATGAAGATTTGTTTAAACACCAGATAAACACAGATAAGTCCCATCAGCGTTCATCTGTGTTTATCTGCTGACATCTGCGGTTGCAAAATCCCATCAGCGTTCATCTGTGTTTATCTGCTGACATCTGCGGTTGCAAAATCCCAATCTAAGTAACTTGCTTTAATCACGGTATACAAGTAATAGATAAAAATTTCTTTAAACAGCAGACAAAGACAGATAAATCCCATCAGCGTTCATCTGTGTTTATCTGCTGATATCTGGGGTTGCAAAATCCCATCGGGGTTCATCTATGTTTATCTGCTGACATCTGCGGTTGCAAAATCCCAATCTAAGTAACTTGCTTTAATTACGATATAAAAGTAATAGATTCCGAATCTACCGTCAACAATATGAATGTTTTTTTAAACCGCAGATAAACGCAGATAAACACAGATTAATTCTATCGGCTTTCATCTGTCAGGTTTCTGTAGGGCGTTGTCAAGAGTCCCCGCCCTTTCAACACAGCTTGACAACTTCTCCCTCCCCAATTCCCTATACTCCCAGGTAGAAGTCTCTTGCCAACCCTAGGGGGGATATCTCCACAAGCATTTCGAGCGACAATTTGTCAAGATTGAAAATATAAGTAGAGGACAACCCCATGAACTTTTCTATACAATCTGTTTACAACTGGTACCGCGACACCCTCCGCAACCCCAAATACCGCTGGTGGATTATTCTGGGAACGCTGGCATATCTGGTAAGCCCGATCGACATTGCCCCAGACTTTCTCCCCGTCATCGGACAAATTGACGATGTGGCAATTGCTGTCTTGCTGATTTCCGAAGTGTCCCAAATGGCGATCGACTACTTTAAATCCCGCCAAACAGAGACAGCATCAGCATCCGAAGCCACCGGTGTCCATTATTCTGAAGCCCAAGGCAGCACCGTTGACGTAGATGCAGTTTCTGTAAAATAATTGCCAAAAATAATCGAGCGCTACAACCCCTATTTCTTGAAGAAATTGGGGTTTTTGTTTTTTAAATGGCAACTGCTCAGATCGTGCTCGAAAGCTGGTAATTTTAACTATGATCCATCTGTGCTAACAACAAATTTTTATAGATGAAGTTTAGCGAAATAGTACAAAAACTTAACTTAGCCACCAGTCGCACCCTCACAGCGTCGGTTGCTACCGATCCAGAAATTACAGGCGCGGCCCCTGTTGATGAAGCTGCACCCGGTACTATCAGTTACATAGAAGGTGCTAAATTTGCCACTCATACAGCCACTACAAATGCTTCGGCTTTAATTTTACCCTTAGATGAAAGTATCCAAGCTCAATGTGACGATCGCAATATTGCTTGGATTGCCGCAGCAGATCCGCGATTGCTGTTTGCTGAAACGATCGCCATTTTCTATCAACCGTTTCGCCCAGCATCCGAAATTCATGCCTCAGCCGTCGTTCACCCCTCAGCAGAAATTGGTGAAAATGTCTATATTGGCCCCCACGTCGTTATTCAAGCAAAAGTCAAAATTGGCAGCAACGTTTGCATTCATCCAAATGTCGTAATTTACCCAGATGCGGAAATAGGTCCCGGCACAGTTTTACACGCTAACTGTGTAATTCACGAACGTACTCGCATCGGGGCAAATTGCGTGATTCACAGCGGTGCGGCGATCGGCAGCGAAGGTTTTGGGTTCGTGCCGACAGCCACAGGATGGGTGAAAATGGAGCAGTCTGGCTGCACTGTATTAGAAGAGGGCGTTGAGGTTGGCTGCAACAGCACGATCGACAGGCCCGCTGTCGGAGAAACCCGCATCGGCCAAAATACAAAAATCGACAATTTAGTACAGGTAGGTCATGGCTGTCAAGTAGGAAAAAATTGCGCCTTTGCCGCTCACGTTGGCATGGCTGGCGGGGTGAAAATTGGCAACAATGTAATTTTGGCAGGTCAAGTGGGAATTGCCAATCAAGCCAAAATCGGAGATGGGGCGATCGCCACTGCTAAAGCCGGAATTCACAGCGACGTGCCCGCAGGTGCGATCGTGACGGGCGTTCCAGCAATTCCCCACAAACTATTTCTCAAAGCCGCAGCCGTCTACAACCGCTTGCCCGAAATGTACCAGTCTCTGAGGCAAATTCAGCGCAAGCTCGATCGGTAGTCAATTGGCAGTTGGCCGTAGTCATTAGTCATTAATTAATAGTTAACAGTCAACACTATTATAGTTGCAACCCCTTAAATGTGGAATAGCATAAACAACCTGCGACTCCTGTCGCCGTCAATACCAGCAATTGTCAAAATAATCTTGTTTTTCTCGACTTGGATTGTGGTGTGGCTTCCCGCAGCGATTGTGCTGGCGATCGCCCTCAAATGGCATCCACCCCAACCCCTGGGAAACAAAAAACTACCTTTACTCGCTTCCCTCTACGTGATTGTCCCCTTCATTTTATGGGCGACAAGTTGGATCGAAAACACATCTTTTGTTAACTGGGGCTGGGATTGGCAACCCGCAGTTTTAATGTCATTAATGCGGGGATTAGGATTAGGAATAATCAGCTTAGTAATTTTATTCGGTCTGCAATTAACCGCAGGCTGGATAGAGCTACAAATCGGGGAAATTTCCACCGAAACAGGCGAAAAAAAAATTAATTTTTGGAATTTAATTTTTAACCCTGCTAGTCTGCTGACTCTGTTATTAGCACTGTGGATTAGCGCCACAGAAGAGTTAATCTTTCGCGGCTGCTTGCAAACAATACTCCAGCAAGATTACTCAGTGCTAATCGCCGCAGCGATCGCCAGTTTCATTTTCGCGATCGCCCACCTAATTTGGGCCGCCAAAGAAACTTTACCGCAACTACCCGGATTGTGGCTGATGGGGATGGTTTTAACATTAGCCCGCATCGCCGACAATGGTAGTTTGGGATTGGCGATCGGCATTCACGCAGCTTGGATTTGGGGTATAACTACCGTAGATACAGAAGGCGCAATTAATCCGACAGGCCGCACACCAGAATGGATTACAGGAATAGCAGCGAAACCGCTAGCAGGTGCAGCCGGCATTTTATTGCTACTAGCAACCGCAACCTTACTCTTCCTGACTCAAATCAGCGTTAATCCGCGCTAATCAGCTTAAATCAGCGGTAAAAATTCCGACATTAATTCAAGTGTCGATCGATCGTCACAATGGAAACAGGCCGCAACGCATCAAAACGAGTTGAATTCCCTCCACCCACAGAACGCGATAACTGCACTTGCACGATTCGGTAACTCCAGTGCGGTTCCCGGCGCACCCGATCGCCCATCCAGCTCAAAACAGTAGCAATATCCTCAAAAGCCTCCAAAGCCAGGACGATCGAGCCTCCAGGAAGCAGCCGCAGGGCGCAAACGCCCAAAATTTTAGTCAACCCTCCGCCACTACCGCCAATAAAAATCCGGTGCGGAGGACGCAAGCGGTGCAAAATTTCCGGGGCGGTTCCGTTAATCGAAAACACATTTTGCAGCCCAAAACGACCGTAGTTGAACTCAATCGCAGAAGTGCCAGAAACCGTTTGTTCGATCGCGTACACCTCAGATTGCGGGAATAAACGAGCAATTTCGATCGACACAGAACCGTTACCAGCACCCACATCCCAGACAATTTGTCCTGGTTGCAAAGCCAATTGTCCCAGCACCAACACCCGCACTTCCCGTTCCACCGTCAAACCCGGCTTGTCGCCACAACCGATAAAAGCTGCATCCGGAATGCCCAACAAAGGCAACTTTTCCAAATCCAAAGGTTCTGCCCTCGGCGGGGACTCTCGCAGCATCACAACCACGCTCAGCGGTGCAAAAGACTCTCCCAGCAAAGCTTCCAGAGACTTGCGGCTTACCCGTTCCTGGGCCGCCCCCAAATTTTCGCAAACCCAAAACTCGTAGCGTGTCGGCAAATCTAGAGCTTTCACCAAACTTGCGAGTACAGCCGGAGTGTGAGCTTCGTCCGCCAGCACCGCAATCTTCTCCACACCGAGCTTCAGCTTCGCCGTCAGCTCCTCAAAATAGCGTCCTTGAGAGCCTACACAATGAGCATCTTGCCAAGGGATTCTCAAGCGATTAAAAGCCAACTGCACAGAACTGACGTGGGGGTGAAAAGTCAATTCTTCTGCCGGCAATTGGGCAATTAACAACTTTCCCCAGCCGTAGAACAGCGGGTCGCCGGCCACTAAAATTACGATCGGTCGATCGCGGGGTTCCACGGTCCCCGCAGAGGATTCTAATTCGGGTTCAGTCGCCCACCAGCGGCGAATTTCCAGAATTGCTTCGGTCAAATCTTCCAACGCCCAGCGCTCTCCGTCGTGCTGGGGAAAATAGCTCAAATGGCGCTCGTTCCCTATTAGCAGAGCAGCCATTTCTACAACCTGCCGCGCCGATTCGCTCAGCCCAGCAGCTCCATCTAAACCTATACCAACAACATGTACTGTCACTTTTTAAGCAAAAAGTAAAAAACCAGAATTACTGATTTTTCCTGGTTTTTCATAAATTTTTTCCTTGACTTTACTGTCAAACAAAAATAATTAAAGCATTTAATAGGCAATATCCTGACTATTGTCACAGGGGAGAGGGGGAGAGGGGGGCGAGAGAGTGGGAGATGGAAAAAATCTTCCTTCTTCCTCTTCCCTCTTCCTTCTTCCTTCTTCCCTCTTCCTTCGTTAAAACTCAAACACAGGCCAGTCCGGTTGCCGGAGATAGGTGGTCATGTCGTCAAACTTCCGCAGTTCCACTCGGTGTACAGACAGTTCTTGCGGCGTGTCCAGCCATTGCTCGTTTAACTCTGACAGCAAAGCGCACAAGCGATCGCGGTCTAGGTTGGGCCCAACGTCCCCAAAATAAGCCAGAGTAATGTGTGCCGTAAAATGATATTGCTGTTCAATTCCCAAAGCCATTAAATCGGGATTTTGATAGATCGATCGGCGAAACTCCAGAATTTGCTTGTAAGAGTTTTCGTCCGTCGGTGCTAAACAAACACCCACAGCTCTAGTCATCACCATCAACCCCAGCACTATCCAGCGAATGGGAGGGCCCCCCGCCAAGGGTTTGGAGGCGGCAAAACGATCGGCCATGCGCGAGCGCAGTTGCTCCTCAAATTCGGGATTTTTATCAGAGGCATCTCGAAAAGCGCTGCTCCAAATCAAATCGGCTACGGTTAAATGGAAGCTATCAGGAGGCAGTGCCACGATCGCACCGTCCGCTATTTCATGCAATAGCCGTTGTTGGATCGAGTGCAAATTACTATAAAGTGCAGCATTTTCTGCATCTTCCCCAGCCGGCGGCGTAATCACCGAATAACCCGGAAAAGGTACAGGATCTCTGTGACCAGCTTCGTCCGGCTTAAATTTTGGAGATTCCTGAATGTGTTCCACCTGGGACTTGTAAGAGTCCAGCAGCGTCATTCGCGCCACCCGATTTACGTAAGCTTGATAAGTATCATCCAATCTTGATTTCCTCGCGGTGACAAACTCCCACACCAAATTTTATATTATGGTGCGGGCATCCAACAGTCCAATTCAGGATATGTTGGACTTGCAGAACCTGCAACTCTGATTATTTGGGCTACTGAGCGTTTTTCATGCAAATTTACCTGTTTTGGGGGGAAGACGACTTTGCGATCGCGCAGGCTGTGACAAGTTTGCGGCAAACAGTCCTCGACCCCAACTGGGCTAGTTTTAACTATGACAAGATTATTGCCGATCGAGCCGACGCTGTGGTCGAAGGGCTCGATCGAGCCTTAACGCCGCCCTTCGGTACCGGCAGCCGTTTTGTCTGGCTGGCAAATACGACTGTAACGCAGCAGTGTTCTCCAGAACTGTTGGCCCAATTTGAACGGACGCTGCCAGTGATTCCCCCTACCACCGTGCTGCTGCTGACATCCGTCAAAAAACCCGACAGTCGGCTCAAGTCTACCAAGTTAATTTCCCAGTCCGCCCAAGTGCGGGAATTTTCACCGATTCCGCCTTGGAATGACAAAGAATTAGCCCAGCGGGTGCGTCAAGTCGCGGGCGAAATGAATGTAAAATTGACAGCCACAGCGATCGAACTTTTGGCCCAATCCATTGGCAGCGATACCCGCCAGCTATACAGCGAGCTCGAAAAATTGCTGCTGTTTGCAGGCGACCGCAGCCAACCTCTGAACCCGGAGGAAGTTGCAGCACTGGTGCACTGTCACGCCCAGAATACCTTCCAACTAGCCGATGCGATTCGCGAGGGCAATACCTCCGCGGCTTTAGATTTATTGGCGGGCTTAACTGGCCGCAGCGAGCCTGGTTTGAGGATTGTGGCTGGCTTGACTGGTAAATTTCGGATTTGGCTGTGGGTAAAGGCGATGATCCAAGCGGGCGATCGCGATGATAAAATTGCTCAAGCTCTAGATCTCGGCAATCCGAAACGAGTATACTATTTTCGTCAAGAAGTCAAGAACGCCAGCCTAGAAAAACTGCAAAAAAGTTTGCCTTTGCTGCTAGAGTTAGAAGCTTCTTTAAAGCGGGGGCGAGAAGAAATCTCAACCCTGCAAACCAAAGTTATAGAACTTTCTAGCTTGTTCCGCTGATGCGCGACAGGGCACAGGATCGGCCCCTTACTGTAAATTTTTACAACAAATTTCGATAGCGGCTATGTGCTTGATACAGGCTCACGGGCCAAAAGGTCAATAGATACTAGAAATACTCTCAGAATGGCAAAGTAGAAGTTAATGTGGTAAATAAATATTGTCCGCCGAATGCCGATCGGTTAATATTATTTGCCGGCTCTCCACCCCCCCCAAAAAAAGAGCGCTACCCATGACACAACAGAACCCGCGGGAACTGCTCAAGCAAGGCGATCCAAAAGCGATCGCATCTAGCATCAACCGTACACTCAAACCCAAAGGCATCAACGCCGATGTGACGCGGGACAACGGCTGCCTCCACATAATTCTGGAGGCAGACAAAGTACCGGATCAAATGGTATTGGTCGATTTCATCCGCACCGGCATGACGAAGCTGGGACTCGAATCAATTCACACTGTAAAGGTTTACGGGCGTCGAACAGGTGAGGGATCGCCTACGTGGGAAGATGAAATTGATCTGATGCCTGCGGATTCAATGCCTTACCCCTTGGATAGTGGAATGCCTGACGACTCTGTAGGTTTAGATGATGTCGAGCCCGAAGGCGAAGACTATTATCAAGAAGGAGAATTCGATCGAGATGACGACGAGGAAGACGAAGACGAAGACGAAGATCAAGCCCCGCCTCCGAAAAAACAATTTCCCAAATGGGTAATACCTGTGGGTATCTTAGTACCTCTGGCGGCGATCGCAGGGCTTTTCTTTACTAAAACTTTCCCCTTCGGCGACTCGAACCCAGAACCCATCGCCCCCGAAGCTGCTTCCCCTTCCCCGAAACCCGCATCTCCCGCGTCTAAAGCCGCTGCATCCTCTCCAGCCGCATCTCCGGGCACCCCACAGGCAGCCTCCCCTGCACCAAAACCCGCTCCCACTGCTGCGGCGCCAGCAACCCCAGCTCCAGCCTCTCCTGCACCAAAACCCGCCGCGCCTAAGCCTGACTCTTGGAGAGAAGCGGTTAACACAGCTCAGAAAGCAGCAATTTCGGCCCAGAAGGCTCAGTCTCAAAATGAGTGGATCGCAGTAGCAAGCGAGTGGCAGGAAGCGGTTAAGCTCATGAGAGCCGTACCGTCAACCAGCCCAAACTATCAAAAGGCTCAGCAAAAAGCGGCAGAGTATCAAGCTAATCTGATTGTTGCCAACCGCAGGGCGGCAGCAGCGCCTTAAGAGTTTTGAGTTTTGAGTTGAATACTCGATGTGCTAAAAGTCAAAAGTCAAAAGCCAAAAGTAAAAACAAGTTTTTACTTTTGGCTTTCTTACTTTTGACTTTTTTCAATTTTATTTAAATTTCATTTAACTTTACCTATTGCTTTAACTCCAAAAGCTGTAATTCTTTGTCATTCAATGCTTTTTAAACCCATTCTAGTTTCATTTTTATCTCAAATCCCGTAGCATCGTCGGCCCTAAAATCCAGTCAACAGTCAACAATCACGCTGCAGCCGGAATTGATATAACTCATCTGCGTTAATCTGTGTTGATCTGCCGGTATCTGCGGTAAAAAAAAGATAATTTCTGAACCGCAGATAACAATGAATTGACGCTCATTCACGCAGAGGTCGAGAATAGCGAGCTGAATGATACCGAGGCTAACAGATTTGATATGAACACCAGTATTTAAGCTGATCTTTTGCTAGTTTTGGGGTAGTCTACTCTAACAAGCCAGCTACTTTTCGGTTACTAAAACGTCTTGATACTTTTAATGTAGCTTTCAGCCGAGAGCCTAATGCTGGTGTAATATTTGATAGTTGAGGGATATTTGATAGTTCTCTTAAGTCAATAGTCCCGACAGTTTTTATATAGCCCAATTGCTTATTCTCGCTTGATTTTGAGCCACTGTGGATAATTAAATCAATGTCAGCTCCACCCATGAGGCGGCATTTAATTCGACTTTATTTATGCTCCTTGCCCCGCGTAAGCTTGTAGTCTCGTTCCCCAAACTGTCGTGAGGATTGAAATTCAAGAAAGTGAAATTATTCCGAGTAATTGTTTCCACCAAGAAGACGGAATATGTCGCGACTAAGGACTTAACTCAGTCAGACACAAATGACGTACAAAATGTGTGTGCTATTCGTTGGAAAATTGTAGAAGGCAACCGAGAAATCAAGCAATTAACAGGAATATAGTCTTGTCAGTGTCGGAAATCTCAGATTCAAAGAAATCATATTGCTTGCGCTTTACTTGTATGGGTAAGGCTTAAAAGTTTAGCTGCTCGGACAGGTCGAACAATCTATCAAATCAAAAATGGGCTGTTATCAAATTATTTAATTGAACAACTGAAACGCCGCAGATTCCGATGTTTATTGTCTAAAAAATATGACAATAAACTGAGATAATTTTTGATTCAGAAAGCTGACACCCGAGCTCGGATGGTTGGTTGATGAGTGCCGTCCCTCGGTACGGCACTCATCAACTAACCAAGGGCAAAGTTTGGAACTTTTGGAGAGGCTATCGAAGCATTTGTGACAGTTACGTAAGTCCTGCCCATAAGAAAATTTACTCTTTGTGGAACGGGCATCTTGCCCGTTCTTAACAATAATTCAAGCAGAACTGCCACTAACTCCATTAATTACCGCCGCACCAATCAAATGAGCCAAACGCAAAGCTTCAGGAACTTTACCAGTGTCTGTCAAACGCTGGAGCACCAGCGCAATTACTTCTGGTTTTTCACCGCAAACTTGAAAAAAGAAAGGTTCAAAAACGTGAATTTTTCCGGCGCGACGCAACAATTCTAAGCGGTATTCCGAGTCGGGTAAATGGCGGAGGGCTTTTTCAACAGCAGCTAAATCTGGTTGGCGGCGCATTACAGCAACGCAAGGAATTTGCAGCCGCGATGCTAACTCGGGAAGGTCAATAATATTGAAGCCACCGAAAGCAATTCCGTCTAGCAAAACGAGATGCAATTGCGGCAGAAATTTGCCTCCGAGGAGCAACCCAGAAATAGCATCCGTGGCATCTAATCCGTCGGGGAAAACTTGTCCCCACACCATTCCTTCAAATCGAGTTCCCCCGCAGACTATGCCCGCGATAGACACCAGACTGCCGCTTGTACGAGAAAACGGAGCGTCGTCAAAGCCAATAACCTTAATTGTGCGATCGAGCCTGAGCAAATCTGCCAGTTTCAACTTGTGGACTTCCCTAAACTAAAGTTTTTGAGATTACCTTGTATTTTACATAGTATCATATACGTTAAATAGCTCATTACTAAAAAGGTTTTAGACAATTGGCAAAAAAATACGTAGCAGCGATCGACCAAGGAACCACCAGCACCAGATTTATTATATTCGATCGCCGGGGACAGATAATTTGCAGCAACCAACAAGAACACCAGCAAATATATCCGCAACCAGGATGGGTTGAACACAATCCCGATGAAATTTGGCAGCGCACCCAAAGCGTGATTAAAAATGCCCTCGAAATCGGCAATATCGACCCCAAAGATATTGCTGCACTCGGTATTACCAACCAGCGCGAAACAGCAATTGTTTGGAACAAAAAAACGGGCAAATCTTATGGAAATGCGATTGTTTGGCAAGATACTCGCACTCACCAAATTTGCGAAGAATTAGCCGAGTTTGAGGGCAAATATCGATTTCAAAAACGATGCGGTTTGCCGCTGGCAACTTATTTCAGCGGGCCGAAGATTAAGTGGATGTTGGACAATATTCCCGGATTGCGGGAAGCTGCAAATCAAGGGGATGCGATTTTTGGCAATGTCGATAGTTTTCTGATTTGGCATCTGACTGGCGGCGCGCACCTTACCGATGTTACCAACGCCAGCCGCACGATGTTGATGGATTTGCAAACCCTTGATTGGGATGCCGAAACTTTGGAAATAATGGCAATTCCCCGCCAGATGCTGCCAGAAATTCGCCCTTCGAGTCAAGTTTTTGGAACTGCAAAAGGATTGTTAGATGGTGTTCCGATTGCTGCTGCTTTGGGCGATCAGCAGGCCGCACTCGTCGGGCAAACTTGTTTCAGTCTGGGGGAGGCGAAGAATACTTACGGTACGGGCTGTTTTATGCTGCTGAATACTGGTGAGGCGATCGTCCCTTCAAAGCAAGGATTACTAACAACAGTCGCCTACAAGATGGGGGAATCGCCCGCTGTGTATGCTTTGGAAGGCAGTATTGCGATCGCCGGAGCCCTAGTGCAGTGGCTGCGGGACAATTTGGGCATCATCAACACATCTGCGGAAGTAGAAACATTAGCAAATACAGTCGAAGATAGTGGCGGAGTTTACGTTGTCCCGGCATTTTCGGGACTCTACGCGCCCTATTGGAAAGACAGCGCGCGCGGAGTAATTGCAGGTTTAACTCGCTACGTGACTAAGGCACACATTGCCCGCGCAGTATTGGAAGCTACAGCGTGGCAAACGCGGGAAATATTGGACGCTATGAATCAGGATTCTGCTGTGCAGCTTTTGTCTTTAAAAGTAGACGGAGGAATGGTGGTAAATCACACGCTGATGCAGTTTCAGAGTGATGTTTTGGGAGTGCCTGTGGTGCGGCCTGTGGTAGCAGAAACTACTGCACTCGGTGCGGCTTATGCGGCCGGTTTGGCGGTGGGCTTTTGGAGTCAGCTAGCCGAATTGCGGGAGAATTGGGCGGTGGATTGTACTTGGGAGCCGAAAATGCCGATCGCACTTCGCGAGCAAAAATATCGCTTTTGGAAAAAAGCAGTTTCCCGCACATTCGATTGGGAAGAATAAATCGCTGACTTAACCCCAAAATGCGTATTTAGTGATATCATTAAATCCAGCACTATTTTTCAAATTGCAAATAGATGATTTCGCTAAATAACTTTAAAAAAATTCTCACCGCCATCCTATTAATACTGACACTGGGATTTGTAGAAATCGCCACTAATTCCCAAAGTGCGATCGCAGATACAGCGACAAATCCCACCGCAGCCGAAGTCTTCAGCACCAACTGTGCAGGTTGTCACATCAACGGCAGCAACATTATCAGGCGCGGCAAAAACTTGAAACAAAAAGCCTTAAAAAAATACGGCATGGATTCCATCGCCAACATTTCCAATTTAGTAACCAACGGCAAAGGTATTATGCCTGCTTACAAAGATCGTTTGTCGGAACAACAAATTATCGATGTTTCAGCTTACGTGCTATCCCAAGCCGAAACCGATTGGAAATAAACCAGACTATGTACATTGTAAGGCCAGGTTTAGCGCCTAACTTCAGGAAACCAAGCCGAGGTATAATGTAGGGGCAGGTTTAGCGCGTAAGTTGGTCATCGATCAATAATCTTTATACAAAACCTGCCTGCTTCTTGTCTTTTATGGTTCATCCCTTAATAATCTCAATACAAACCTGTTTTTTTTGTATTTTTGGGTAAAAAAGTGTAAATTCTCGGAGTATTGCAAGGTGAAAAAAAATAAGTGTTGGCGTAGAACTTTAACTATTATTAGCTTGTGCTGGTATCTAATCTTAGCGGTTAGCCCGCCCGCTTTCGCCTCGATTCACAAATACCCGGAAACTGCTGAGACAGTAATGTTCCGATCCGTACAAAGCCTGCGCGATACAGACGATAAAGCATGGCAAGTTGTTTTGTACAAGCGAGTAAAGTCGGGAGTAGTAAAGTCTTTAAATCTGAGATTAGTAGGATTTCCCGGAACAGAAATGCAGCATCCAGTTCCGCTGAAAGTTGCGGCGGGCAAGCGCGAAATTGGCAAGGCTAATGATATTTGGAACGAGTCTGGTTTGCCAATTAATGTCGGAGAATACGATTTCAAATCAATAATTACACAATTGGAAACTAATCGACCTTTGCTGTTGAGTTTGCCCGTGAAAAATCAAAATGAGACACAAGTGCTGGTTCCTCCTTTTGCTGTCAGAGAATGGCGGCTGTTGTTAGACAGAAACTAAATATACCAATTTAATCGCACTCTACAGTTAAAATCGATACAAGTTCCCCGGTCACAAATCGCTATGTTTAAATTATGCCTTAAGGTAGATTTAACGTATTTGAAGAATAATGTGGTCGGGCAAAAACTAAATATATCAATTTAATCGCACTGTACATTTAAAATCGCTAAAGTTTCAGGGATGTATCAAAAATAACTTTATTTACATAGACCTTAAGGTAGATTTAACCTATTTTAAGGGTAATTATGAAACAAACTAAAAGCTGAGTTAGTCGGGTGACAAAACTCCCGTGTTTTAATGTGCAGATCTTCAGGGTAAATCTACTATGACTTTAATCAGTAAAATTGTCCGAAAAGCTTTGGCAACAGGTTACTTAACGGTTGAGGCCGAAGAACAGTTGCGACAGCAGTTGCAGATGACCAAGTATGGTTTAGAAGATTTTGAGGCTTTTATTAATTTGCAAAAAGAGGTGATGGAAGGTAGGGTGAAACAGCAAGCTTTGGAATTGTTACGATCGCGCAAATGTTCTGCCACTGCTTAAATCCTGTTCGATCGACCTTTTAGATAAAATAAGGTCGATCGACATACGAAGGTCGATCGGTCTTTCGGGCGCGGACTAGGAGGGCCCACCCCACAAGAAAATTCACTCTTTCTGGAACAGGCCGGAAAGCCTGTTCATAAAAATGATACGCCAAGCCTGGAAAAAGGTTTCTACTGCATTCCTAGCTGTCGCCTTAACGCTTCTGGAACATTAACGGCTGTATCCAAACCTCCAACATTTTCCCACTTTGTATTTTCATCCCATTTGACATCGCCAAAAGTGCGATCGCTGAGGTCTGCGCCGCTGAGGTCTGCGCCGCTGAGGTTTGCGCCACTGAGGTTTGCGCCGCTGAGGTATGCGCCGCTGAGGTCTGCGCCGCTGAGGTCTGCGCCGCTGAGGTCTGCGCCGCTGAGGTATGCGCCGCTGAGGTCTGCGTGGCTGAGGTTTGCGCGGCTGAGGTTTGCGCGGCTGAGGTTTGCGCCGCTGAGGTTTGCGCTGCTGAGGTTTGCGCGGTTGAGGTTTGCGCTGCTGAGGTTTGCGCTGCTGAGGTTTGCGCCGCTGAGGTTTGCGCCGCTGAGGTTTGCGCCGCTGAGGTTTGCGCCGCTGAGGTTTGCGCCGCTGAGGAATCTCCCAACTGTGTGGAGAAAGCCAGAATTCCCAATACAATAGCTATAACCTATGAGACGCAACAACCGACTTGCATCGTCAAGTTTACCTTCAGCATTAGGTTTCCCGGAAGGATAAAAAACCATTTTGTCTTTGAATTCAGGTGTCTTCTGACCGTAACGGTGCAACTCCAACAGCAAAATCATCACATTCAAACCAGCATAAACATCTATTTGTCGCTGTCCCAATTCTTGGGTTTTCCATTGATCTCGCAGTAGGCGCATCTTCTTCTGAGGCAAACTTTCCGGCAGCATATCAATAAACTCTCCCTCGCACCACCGCAAATAAAAACCCTCCAGACGCTGGAATAACTCCACAGGGCGAAACAGACGTTCTTCCCCTGCAACAGCCGGAGTTGTTAACAACCCCATCAAATATTCCACAATTTCTCCCGTCAGCGGCCCATAACCCAACAAATCATAAATCTCCCACTCCATCTGAGAGTCTTGAGTATTAAATCCTCTACCTTTCTTTCCCGGTTCCGTCCACTCTTGCAAACTTTCTTTCAACCGTTCCGCACACAGAAATTCACCAAAACTCTTGTGTACAAACTCTACAGAACCTTCTTTGCTGCCTTGCTGAAAATAAAAAACTGCCAAAGCATTTCTTAGAGGATTGTCGCCAATCCGTTTTTGTGCTTCTTCAAGTAATGCTTTAACCGAGTTGTCTTCTCTCAATCGTTCCTCAATCATCGCTACAGGAGCGCATTCTCCTCCCGATTGCACCACGCACAACCCTGCTTCTGTCAGGATGCGCCGCAAATCTTCTGTTTCCAGTTCGGTCAAATTGCGATTGAGCAATTTAGACCGCTGTTCAGTGAGTACCCAATTCACAGCTTGGTTGTAAATCAAAATTTTTGCTTGAGTGCTGTTAGTTCCTTGAAAATCCTCAACTTTCAAGATTTTGTCTCGGTGCATCGCCGCTAACAGATAAAGCAAGAGCGGCTCTCGCGACAGTTCTGATTTTACATTCTCTGGACAGCATTCATCTTGCAAAAAATGCTGAAAAGCAGAGGTTTTTTCCGCCCCAAATTGGGCTTCCCACTTGCTCAACCACTGTTGCTGTAGTCCGTCATCCATTACCTGAATTTCGACTCGTTCCAGGTTATCTGGCATTTGCCTTTCAATCCCTTGCAAAGCTAAAGTTCTGCCAGTAATCAAAACCCGATGCCCCATTTCCGAATTCTGATCGCAGTCCCGCTGAAATTGTCCTACTTGTTTGAGAAATTGCTCTAAACCGCCGCTGCTTCTCCCCTCCATCAGCAACTCATCAAAACCATCCAAGAAAAACAAATATCGCGTGTTTCGAGCCGTCAACCAGCCGTGATCGCTAGCAAAACCAGTATTAACAGCTTCTTTTAGGGTTTCTCGAAAACTCTTTTGCAATGTGGGAATATCTCGCAACCGAATTAACACGGGCGTCCAAATTGGATGCAAATGTTGCCGCACCCAGTCAGCAAACATCCGACAAAAAACGCTTTTCCCGCGTCCGGGTCCAGCTTCGACAAACATTACCCGATTTTTTCTCTTTTCATCCTCTAGGAATTGCTTTGCCCAAGTTGGTAAATCGAAAACTTCTGCATCATTTATGGGCTTGCCATTTTTATTAATTGCCTTTGCCTTCAGAGGGACGTAGATATCCTTGAATGAGAAATTTTCTGTAAATACGGGTTGTAGCGGTAGAGAGCCAATCTGTTCTTGCAGGTAGTGGTCAAGGCTGTGATATTTCTCCTGTTCCTCCCGCCATTCCCTGATAGAAGGCTGTCCAAGATGTTTCATTGCTTCGCCGCAAACTGCCCAAGCTTCGATTAAATAGCGGTGAGTATTAGCAGCAACTCTCTTTGTCAAAATTTGAGCTTCCTCGGCCTTGAGTCCGGCTTGTTGCAGCCGCTGTGACAGCACTAGGTTGAATTCCTCAGCTAATATCGAATCGCGGAAGCAAATAACAGTTTTTGTGACTGGTTTCTCCTGATCGTTATCCTTAAATTCTAAATCTGCCAGTTTTTTAAGCAAGTGCTTGACTTTATCAGAAACCGGAGTTTGCCCGATGCGATTTAACAGACTCTCGTCTTGTTCAAAAAACTCCTTAAAACTTTCCAGATAAGCCGCCTGACTGACGAGGAAAATGCACTCAGCTAAAGTCGGCTGCTGTTGAGTTTTTTCGATAAAAAACGCCAGCATTTTCGCCGCCATCCCGACAAATGGCAATCCAGTTCCCACAACTTGAGCTAAGGGAGAGTTCAAAACCTCCAGCAGCAAGTTGCTATTGTCCAGCCCTTGTTCTTTGAACATTTTTGCCAATTCTGCGGCTGTTTTCCCAGCTTCTCCGATTCCCTCCGCTGCTTCGGCCGAACACAGTTCTTTGATATCAGTAGTTAAGAATTTCCAGATGCGATTTGCCATTTTTACCTGCCCTGTTTCTGAAGAGAGAACCTGAGAAAATCTACATTTAACTTTGTAAGCATTCCGTAGTTCGTCGCCACAAATCTGTTCTAAAACTAACAATTATAAAAGATTAAGTAGCTTTTACCTTGACAAAAATCCAACAATCCGCAATAATAGTAGATTGTCTGTCTAAATCCGGCTCGGATCAGGTTAAGACATTCCAAAAGCTGGAGAGCAGTCAGCAGTCAAAAGTCCACAACGACCAATGACCAATGACTCATCAGCTACCTGTACGGCAATCTCAACCACCATCCCATGACTTACGCAATCATTGAAACCGGCGGCAAACAATTTCGGGTAGAACCAGGCCGCTTCTACGACATCGAACTGCTTCACGTTGAAGCTGAATCCAAAGTCACCATAGACAAAGTATTTCTGATCCAGCACGAAGGCGAGGTTCATATCGGCCAGCCTTTACTAGAAAATGCCACAGTAGAAGGAACGGTTCTCCGGCATTTCCGGGGCCGCAAAGTCCTCGTCTACAAGATGAAGCCGAAAAAGAAAACTCGGAAGAAAAAAGGGCACCGTCAAGAAACAACTCGCTTTATGATTGACTCGATTAGCGTCAACGGTACAGTCTTAGCCGCCAGAGACTTAACTCAAGCAGTTGTGGAAACTCCCCAAACCGCCGAAACTGATTCAGAATAAAACATAGTAAATACAGTTGAGGATATTATGGCCCACAAGAAAGGTACAGGCAGTACACGTAACGGACGCGACTCTAATTCTCAGCGTCTGGGTGTCAAAAAGTACGGCGGTCAAGTTGTCAAAGCTGGCAACATTTTGATCCGTCAACGCGGCACTAAAGTTCACCCCGGTAATAATGTTGGTATCGGCAGAGATGATACTCTGTTTGCCATGATTGACGGTGTGGTGACTTTTGAAAGAAAAGGCAAAACTCGCAAGAAAGTCAGCATTTATCCTGTTGTAGCAGCACCTGCGGCTGAGCCCGTGGCTGAAGCTGTCGCTGTTTAATTGCGATATTAATTCCTCGTTCCTAGGCTATGCCTGGGAACGCATATAAGCAAGGCTCTGCCTCCTGATTTTCTATGTTATTAGAAATTTACAGGAGGCAGAGCTTTTTGCAATTTGTTTCGCCGGAGAAAGGACTGTGGGTGCTTACGAAGAACCAGAGAAGCAGGAAAAACTCTCGTTTTTACTCCTAAAAATTGCCTAGCCTCCTCCGACAATTGTGACAACTTCTAAGATGTCGCCCTCTTGCATCTGTGTAGTTTCCCAAAATTGTTTGTGCAGAATTTCGCCGTTGTACTCGACAGCCACCAAGCGCGGGTTTAATCCCAATTGTTTTAGTAATTCTGGTAACGGTGTGTCGATCGCACAATTGCGGGTTTCTCCGTTAACTTGCAGCGCAATTTGATTTATCATCAGTAAAATATCTGTTTTCAGGGCGGGTTTTGTAACAAAATTATATTTGATGCACCGATTTACTGTGCTAAACCCGCCCTACAAATCCCCAATCAACCTAGTTTTTCCCGTGCAAAGCTTTCTGAGCTTTCAGATTCTGCATCCGAATCAACTGCGAGATGAAAAACTGCGTCACTAAAGTAGGCTGTTCTGCTTCCATAATTGCGCGTACTATGGCAACCCTTTGAGCTCCGGCATTCAATATTTCATCGATGTTGTTGATATCAATTCCGCCGATCGCAAACCACGGAATCGGCGACTTATCAGCAGCATACCGCACATAGTCCAAACCTGCCGCCTGTTTATCAGGTTTAGTAGGAGTGTGGTAAACCGGCCCAACTCCAATATAATCTGCTCCCGCATCAATAGCTCGCTGCATTTCCTCGCCATTCGTAGTCGAACAACCGATGATGCGTCCCGGGCCGAGCAACTTGCGCGCTTCCGCCACAGGCAAATCTCCCTGTCCTAAGTGTACGCCGTCGGCATCTGCTGCGATCGCAAAATCCACGCGATCGTTCACAATCAGCAAAGCATCATAGCGGTGACAAAGTTCGCAAAGCTGGCGCGCATTAGCCAACTTTGCGCCGTCGTCTGAGTTTTTGTCGCGGTACTGCACCAAAGTCAGTCCGCCTTGCAAAGCAGCTTCCACGACTCCCATCAAGTTGTCTCTCGGCGAAGTTACAAGGTATAACTGCGATCGAAGTAACTGCTGATAGCGCCGGTAAGCCAGCAAATTGCTTTCGAGAGTATAAACCCGATAGCGCATCTGCTTAAAAGCCGCGCCCATATTCCGATCGTAAATTTTGCCATACTCTTCGAGTACCCGCAGAGCTTCTTCCACCCGACAGAAATTCGCCTCCAGTAGCTGCTGAATGCTCGAACGCTGCTCTTCCTGAGGGTGAGTCAACTCCGTACCCGGATCGGCCGGCGTATCCCTAGCACTGCGAAGTTCTGCGACGTGCCAAGCAGCCAATTCTTGACGCAGTTGCTTGCACTCGCCAGCTAAATCCGCGCTGTTGAGACCAAACCTGCACCATTCTTCAATAATTCTCAACCCTTCGCGCGATCGATCTAAATTTGCATCTAAAATCCGGCAGAGCGCTGGCTGTGCCGGTAAAGTTCTGTTTTGTTTGTCGGTCATTCAGAACCACCCTAATTATAATTAATCTTACCAATCAACCCGCTATGTTCTCCCACGCCGTCAAGATTGTGGCAAAGCAGGCGGCTTAATTTTGGCATAAACCGATGTAAATTCGACAATAATTTTTTAAGTTTTATTGAATTTGATGAAAACAAAGCATAATAGATCAAACTTGATGAGAGTGGAATCGTTAAACTGCATACCACACTTCGGAGGAGAGCCGTGAGGTTAGCAGAACAACACAAAAGATTAACAGAAGAAAACCCCAGCAGGCGGGTGAAATCAAAGTTCGATCGCGAAAACCCGACACCGAACTCGGGAAGCGGAACTCGGATCGCAAATCAGTGGGGTTTATTTATGCTCCTAAATTCTCAATATAGCGAGTGCAAAGAAAAGCGATCGCAAAAATCTTGTTTGAGTTCTTGCCTTCTGCTCGTCTTTGCGATGACCGCCCTTTGCAACCATCAACCGTCAGTTATCGCTGCCGGGATACCGGGAGTGCAGCTACTTTCTCAGACGCTGCAGAGCGAGATTAACATACTATACGTCAGCTCGACCGGCGGCAGCGACACAGGAGGCAACGGCAGCGATCAAGCTCCCTTTAAAACCCTTACCTACGCCTTAAGCGTGGCCCCGCCCAAAACAGCGATTTTGCTAGCGCCCGGTACTTACAGCGAGCAAACCGGCGAAAAATTTCCATTAATGCTCAGGCCCAGCGTGACAGTTCAGGGAAATCCCAACACTCGCGGTCAGAATATTGTCATCAAAGGCGGAGGATACTTTATCAGTCCGACTTCGGCGGGTCAAAATATCGCTATTTTAGGCGCAGACGGGGCGGGACTCAGCGGGGTGACGGTGACGAATACCAACGATCGCGGTTACGCTTTGTGGATCGAATCGAGTTCTCCAACGGTTGTCAACAATACTTTTTCTGGCAGCACTCACGACGGCATTTCAGTAGTGGGTACTTCCAGGCCGACGATTGGCGGGAATGTTTTCTCGAAAAATGGAGCTAACGGCATTACGATTTTTGGCAGTTCCCAGCCGGAAGTTCGAGATAATGTGTTTGAAAACACGGGATTTGGGGTGAATGTAGCGCAGAACGCTTCGCCTCTGCTCATCGGTAACAAAATTACTCGCAATAAGGACGGCGTGGTGGTGCAAGCTAATGCTAGACCTGTGCTGCGTAACAATTATATCGAGAGTAACCGGCGGGACGGAATTGTGGCGATCGCGAGTTCTCTGCCGGATTTGGGAACTGCTGCCGAACCGGGGGGCAATGTCATTCGCAACAACGGTCAGTACGATGTCAACAATGCGGCTAAAGGTCAAGTAATCCCAGCTTACGGCAATCAATTGTTGAGCAGCCGGACGACGGGCTCGGTTGATGTGGCGGGAACTTTTACGCCGCCGCCAATGGGGGGAAGTGCTTTGCAGCTAAGGGCCGATCGACCTCCCAGCATCGGTGGCCCAGACACTTCTCTCCCGGCTTACACTCCCGGGCGGCTAAGTCCCAGAACTGAAAGAGCGCCACTTCCCCCACCTGCGCCAGTTTCCAGGCGACCGGTGCAAAATCGATCGACACCGCCAAGCGCTCAGTTGCAGCAAGAGCTTTCTCCGAGGAATGGCGCTGGTTCATCGGTAGTCCAAGGGGCGATCGCAATTCCTGTGCCCGATCCGAATTATCGATCGGTTTCGGAAATTTCGGTACAGCAACCAATGATTCCTCCCAATTTTGATAGTTCGAGTTCGGTTTCTTCCGAGGGTAGATTGCCGGTTCCGGGCCGCAACATTCCTATCGGAAGGGGAGGCTATGTACCGGCACCTTTAGGGGGGAATTCTTTGCCCGAGGCTGAGGATAATTCGCCGTCATTCGATCTACCGTCTACTTTGGGTTTGCGCTATCGAGTTGTGGTGGATACCGACAGGCCGGGCGATCGACAAAAAATGCAATCCCTCGTTCCCGGTGCTTTTCGCAGTTTTGCCAGCGGGCGACCGGTGATGCAAGCCGGTGCTTTTCGGGAACGCGAAAAAGCTGAGGAATTGCTACAAATGCTCAGCGCTAACGGTTTGAATGCTCGAATTGAAGAAATTAAATGAAATAGTCATTAGTCATTAGTCATTAGTCATTAGTCATTAGTTGACTCTTGACTGTTAACAGTCAAAAACTACTGATATTAATTCCGTTAGCATCGGAATTATTCATCTCTCTCTCATGTCCCTCTGCGTTCTCTGCGTTCTCTGCGGTTAAATCATTCGGATGCAACCGGAACTGATATGATATCGTTGGCAGTTGCACGAGCGACATGATATAAACGACACAGCGCCGTCTCGAAAGCTGTGGGTAATATTAATTCTGATGCTACCGGATTTGATATAACAGCCAAAGACTGCTGACTACTTCCAAAAAAAATCAAAATTTTAGGGCCTAGCATATCGGATGCCAGACCCTAAAAAGTTTGTAAATTAAGTTGATTCAAGTGGGTTTTTAGCTCTGCTGAGTTTCAGCAAACTACAACTAAGGTGGACTTTTTTGCAACTCCTCTGCGGACGAGCTAGCTATCAGCGGAGTCTATTCAGACTTCTGTGTTTGACTGTTGTGCGATCGCAACTTTTGATTAATCCAATAGCCTCAAGCTATCTAACCAATACGAATCGCAATATCAACCTTTCTTTGCTAATAAGCTACACGGTTCAGGCGTTGCCTGCGGACTAGAGCCGAGCGGGACAAATACTCTAATTCCAAAATTTTTATCCAAGTTTTTTGTGCTTCTTGGTTTTGCCCCTCATGTTTTTAAGTTAACACCAACTGCCCGCATAAAAACACTTTGTTTACCAAACTTGACACTTTTTGATGTGATGAAATACTTCCAAAAGCGATTATTAACAATTTGTACGATCGCCCGATACCGCAACGTGCACACCCGGCACTTTGCGCTTGCTGTCAACGCAGCAGAGCTTCCCAAGTTGCGCGGCCGACAATGCCGTCTGCTGGCAGTTGATATTGTCGCTGAGCCGCTTTGACAGCAGCTTGAGTTTCCGGACCGAACACGCCGTCCGCACTCACCCGCAAAAATCCCTTGGCCCGCAGCCGTTCTTGCAAATCTCTGACTGCCGCCCCCCGCATTCGTCTTCTTAAAATCGGAAAATTAGTTGGCTGCGCTTGGGGGTTAATCTCTGAATTGTCGGCATTTACAGGATCGTTAGCGATGGGGTTTTCGATCGCGCTCGGAGTCGCAGGAAACAGCCGGTTCCAAGTATCTTGACCGACTATGGCGTCGGGAGCCAAGCCTGCTGCTTCCTGGAACTGAGATACAGCTCTAGCGGTGCTTTGGGAGAAAATCCCGTCTACAGTGTCAGCGTAAAAGCCCAATAATTTAAGAGCAGCTTGGAGCTCGATTACTTCGGAGCCGCGGCTGCCCAATTTGATGGCGGGGCGGACGATCGCACCTGTTTGAGCGATCGGGCTGTTAATGTTACCTTGTTCGGAGGTAGGTACCTGTGCTGCAACACGGGTAGGGGCGATCGAGCCTATTGCCAATAAACCGCACAAACTCCAGCCGAAGAGCAAACTCGGAACCTCGCGGGCTTTATTCCAGCTTGCTGTCAAGTTTTGGGACATTGGGAATTCGACCTCTGCAAAACTGGTAGCGATCGTACATCAAATCTGGAAAAAAGTGGGAATTTCGGCATAGGGAATTGGGCATAAGGCATTAACTGATTCCCTGGCTATGCCTGCGAACGAGTTAACTCAAAACTCACAACTTTTCTCATCTTCCCTTTCCTAAAAATAATTTATCCCATGAAATAGCTGCAATTGGCAAAAAAACTGCTAGATTGCCCTACAGAAAACATTGAACCGCGTTCATTGGGCCCCAGCAACACCATGTCCGAATCCAGAACCGCCAGCCAAATAGACATCGGCAACGTCAACATCGGGAACTTTCAAGTCGGCAGCATCAGCGGCACTAAATACAACGATTTTAACGCCAACGGCCTCCCAGATGCCGGAGAAGTCCCCATTCCCAACTGGCAAATCTACCTCGACCTCAACAACAACGGTCAGCCAGAATTTAACGAACCTTCCACCCTTACAAACCCGCAAGGCAACTACATCTTCGCCAACCTGCCGCCGGGTACTTACCAAGTTAGGGAAGTCCAGCAGCCGAACTTTCGCCAAACTACCCCAAATCCCGCACCCATCACGATTACCAGCGGCACAAACGCTGGCAATATCAATTTTGGCAACAACTTTAATGCAGGGACGATCGCAGGTACAAAATTCAACGACATCAACAACAACAGCAGCCGAGATCCTGGGGAACAAGGGCTAGCTAACTGGCAAATTTACCTCGACCTCAACCGCAACAACAGAATCGACGGCGGCGAACCTGTTACATTGACAAATTTTGAAGGCAATTATGCTTTTGTCAATATTCCCGCAGAAACATATTTGGTGAGAGAAGTCCAGCAACCGGGATTTATTCAAACCACACCTGACCCCGGCCCGGTTAACGTTACTTCCAACGCCACTGTCAACAACATCAATTTTGGCAATGTCTTTTTTGTCGGCAGCATCAGCGGTGTCAAGTTCAACGACCTCAATGCCAATAGCGTCCGAGATGCGACAGACCCGCCTCTGACCAACTGGCCAATTTACATCGACCTCAACGGCAACGGCAGCTTTGAGCCGGGCGAACCCAACACCATCACCAACCCGCAAGGCAACTACACTTTTGCCAATATTTCTCCCGGCCGATATTTGGTGAGGGAAGTTCAGCAACCGGGATGGGTACAGACTACGCCAAATCCAGGCCCGATCGACATAACCGGCAATACCAACGCTGTCGGCATCAATTTCGGCAACAATTTTCCTACCGGCAGCATCAGCGGCTTCAAGTTCAACGACCTCAACGCTAACGGTATCAACGAACCGACGGAACCGAGAGTTGCTAACTGGCCGATTTACCTTGATTTCAACAACAACGGCAGTTTAGATCCGGGCGAACCTTCGACTTTAACGAACCCCGAAGGTAATTTCTCTTTTATCAATTTGCCTCAAGGGACCTATGTGGTGAGGGAAGTCCCGCAGCCCGGTTTTCGACAAACCACGCCAAATCCGACTCCGATCACCGTGGGTAACGGCACAAATGCCACTAATCTCAGCTTTGGTAACGTGTTGGTGACTGGCACCATCAGCGGTGTGAAATTTAACGATTTTAACGCCAACGGCATCCTAGAGCCCGGGGAACCCCCGATCGCCAATACTCAAATTTACATCGACCTTAACAATAACAGCAGTTTAGATCCGGGTGAAGCGAGTACCTTCAGCGATCTTCAGGGCAATTACAGTTTCCGTAACGTTCCGGTAGGTAGTTATGTTGTCAGGGAAGTTCCGCCACCCGGGTTCATTCAAACGACTCCGCCTGCGGTGGTTGTTGTCTCGGCAGAGATTCAGGCTAGCAGCATCGATGTGGTGACGGGAGAGGCTGAGGGTAGGTCAGCTAAATCCTTAAAGGGCGACCCGCTGACGGATGGCAGCAGCTATGCGGGCGAACCTGCGGGCAATATGGGAGCCGATTGCTTGCTTTTGAGCCAGGGTCGTGATAGTTATCAAATTAGTAAATTTTTGAGCGATGGATTTTTTGCGAATTTAGGCAATATTCCTAACTTTGGGCAACAGAATGTCGGCCTGGCGCCTAATGCACAAATTGGTGATTTTGTCAATACAAATGAATTAAATCAAGGGGGCGATCGCTCAGTCGTGTGTGCCGATGGGCGCGAGAGATTTCTAGGTTATGTAGGGTGACACAAAACTAGATAGCCCGGAATCCCAAACCGCAGATAAAAATCCGGAAGAGGTTAAAGGGCGATCGCGTGATACCCTATTGTTGGCAACCTCCAACGCATAGCCAGAGTTCCGGGAAGCCCAAAGCTGGCTTGTATATGGGGAGCAAGATTCAGAGGCAGTATCATACCTGTTTTTAGGAATTATCAGACAATTCCCCAAGAGCGATCGCCCTTGTGGCATGGTCGCTCAAGTCACCGAGGTGCAGTGAGTTTTAACGTTGTTCCAGCTCAAAACAGCAAGTGTCCACGGGCAGAAGAACTCAGGGCGCAAATCTTGAAGATATTGCGCTCAAATTGCCACCGTTATTCAAAACCTGATATAATCTCGTGCGACCAAGCTGGAGTAAGCCTGATGTTAGATGAGGAACCTTCGAGCAACGTAGACGTATGTATGATTGAGTAGCGATCGTCAGTCGCTAGCAGCAGCTAACTGCTGATTGACAAAGTGATACAGTAGCCTGTAGCTTACGTAGATTTAGGTGTGAAGGAACAGAAAATCATGGCAGAAAGAAATGCTAGTCAGGTAACTCCTGTATTACCCCCAATAGTGCTACCGCCAACCATCAATTTTGGCAACGCTCCTGCGGGTATCCAGGGTACCAAGTTCAATGACCTCGACCGCGACGGCATTCGAGATGCAGGCGAGCCGGGACTCCCCAACGTCCAAATCTTTATTGACACCAATAACAACGGCAATGTCGAGCCAGGTGAACCCTCGACGTTGACAAACGCCAGCGGAAACTTCGTATTTCCAGGCTTGCTTCCAGGCAGCTATACAGTCAGGGAAATCCCGCCAGCCAATTTCAGCCCGACAACTCCCAACCCAGTCGTCGTCACCCTCGCGGGCACTAATGCCACAGTGTTGTTCGGCAATAGTTCGATCCCGATCGGTGGTCAGATAATTGGCTGCAAATACCTCGACGTAGATAACGACGGCTTTCGAGACGGGAGTGAACCCCCGATGGAAAACGTCAGGATCTATATCGATGCCAACAACAACGGTCAGCTAGATGCAGGGGACACCAGTACCTTAACTGATAGAAACGGCGAGTTCCGATTCACCAATTTGCAGCCAGGGCTTTACCGGATTCGGGAAGAGCGCGCCAACGGGCCGGGCACTGAACCGTTAGAAAAAGATTTTCCCCAAAGCACCCCCCCCGGCAGCATCTCCCTGCTTGACGTTAACCTCGGCCCTGGCGAAATCTGGGCTTGCGCTCAAGTGGGCAACACTCCCCTGTACGAAATCCCGCTCTTTAAATTCCGCGACGACAACGCCAACGGCATACAAGACGCAGGGGAAATTCCTCTCCAGGGCATCCCGTTCATCATAGATGTGAACCGCAACGGCAGAACAGACGCGGGCGAACCGCGACTGTTAACTGACGCTAACGGAAGGGCTACCTTCAGAAATTTGAAAGCTGGCAGCTACTCAGTATTGGAAACCTTTGAAACATTCATAGCCAACCAGCCGCCAATTAACACTACCCAGAACCCGGTAGAAGTCACAGCCCCCGGGCCCGAATCGCGACAGCAGGGAACACTGCCTTTCATAGTGGCAGATCCAACAGTTCCAGGCGGCCAGCGGGTCATTGCGGCGAACTTTCCGCCCCCGTTCCCGCCGGTCAACCCGGAACCCGCAGTATTCTTCACGCCGATTCCGGTAAATCCAGGCAGCGGTGGTGTCGGGAATACGCTCCCCAACATCACGATCTTCAAATACAACGATAAAAACGCTAATGGTCGTTACGAACCGGGCAACACTCCACAGGAAGGGGGCATTGCCGGCGTCACGGCCTACATTGATGCCAACGACAACGGCGTCCTCGACACAGGGGAACAGTCGAGAGTAACTGACGCCAACGGACGCGCCGCTTTCACCAACGTGCAACCGGGCAATTATGTGGTTCGGGAAGTGCCGCAGGCTGGTTTTAGTGCTACTACTCCGGCTCGGGTGCAGTTCAACCTCAGCAATCAAGATGCCAACGTCGTCTTTGGCAACACCCCCAACAGCCGGATCACTGGGTGCAAATTCCAAGACTTGAACGGCAACGGCTACCGAGACGGCTTTGAAACGCCGATCTCAGGGGTCGCAATCTACCTCGACACCAACGGTAACAACGCCCTCGATGCGGGAGAAACCACTAGCGTCAGCGATCAGTTCGGCCGCTGGGAGTTTGACAATTTGACCCCCGGTATTTACCGAGTCCGGGAAGTCACGCCTTCAAATTCTTTCCAAACTACTCAACAACTGGATATCGTTCTGGGCGCAAACCAAACGTTTACTTGTGCTTTGGTGGGCAACGGCCAGTTCTTTAACGCGATCGGAAGAAAATTCCGGGACGACAACCGCAACGGTCTTCAAGATGAGGGCGAGCCTCCTTTGCAGGATATCCCGTTCACCTTGGATTTGAACAACAATGGCCGCTACGATGCTGGTACCGAGCCTCTGGTCAGGAGTGATGCTAAGGGCGAGGTGCTGTTCACCAATTTAGCTCCGGGCAACTATTCGCTATTGGAAGTTTTCAACGCTCCGGGCGTTCCGAACCCGTTCCCGATTCCGACCGGGCCCAACCCTGTTCCTTTAACGGTGCCAGGGCCGAATGCGTTTGTGACGCCGATCGCGCCGGCGCCAGTACCGACGGAACCAGAAAGAACCGGTAATAGCATCGATCTGCTGACTGGCGGCGCCACGGATGGGGTAACTGCTTCTAGCATCCCCGCTCCCGATCCTCTGAATAACCCCGCCCCTTCAGCGGCGACTCGGGTACAGGCCCCTAGCCCCGATAACTTCTTGCTCGCACGTAACACTGCAGGTGTTAGCCCCGTTGACTTGGACCTGTTGGCAGGCTCGGTGAGGCAACAGATTAATTTGTGGGTAAGAAAGCAGGCTTTAGAGGAATCTAAAGAATTACTGGTGGGCCCTGCTACTCAGGAGACTACCTGGTTTTAATGTTAGGTTGGGTTTCTAGTTCGAGACTCAGCAATTAGCAGCTAAGTTGTTTAAACTGCACGTCAAATGATGTTTTGGCGTGCTTTTTGCTATTGTGACAACAATTAGAGGTTCGCGGGGTGGGTTTATCGATTTCTTTAATTACCAGAAATATTTTTCGTGAAACCCGCCTCTACAACAAATATATCCCCTTGATCGTAGGCGCTGGTTTTATCGACAATCTTTGAGGAAAACTCACAATTTATATAAACCAGCCCGTCACAATCATGGGCTCGGCTGACGTGTTTATTTATCTCTTTAATTACTGTCTTTAGTCGTAGAGCGCGATCGGCAAAAAGAGCGATTCCCTAGTTACAGAAAACCTTTATTTATATAGGTAGAACTTAGAGGAATTTTTTATGCCAACCGAACAGAAGATTAATCCGGCTCAACATCAAGAACAGCAACCCGGTATTGAATCGCAAATGACTCCGCAACCTCAGTCCTTCGCGGAGGGCTATCGCGGTAGCGACAAATTGCGGGACAAAGTAGCCTTAATTACTGGCGGAGACAGCGGTATCGGGCGTGCAGTGGCGATCGCCTTTGCCAAAGAAGGCGCTAACGTGGTCATCAGCTATCTTAACGAAGATGATGATGCCAAAAAAACCAAAGAGGCGATCGAACAACAAGGTCGGCGCTGTATTGCGATCGCCGGCGACATCGGCGATGAAAGCCTCTGTCAAAACCTTGTAGAACAAACAGTTAAAGAATTCGGCCGCCTCGACATCCTCGTCAACAACGCCGCCGAACAGCATCCCCAAGAAAGCATCGAAAACATCACCGCCGAACAATTAGAGCGCACCTTCCGCACCAACATTTTCTCGATGTTTTATCTTACAAAAGCCGCTCTCAAACACCTCAAAGAGGGAAGTGCAATTATCAACACTACCTCTGTCACCGCCTACAAAGGCAATCAACAATTACTAGATTACTCCTCCACAAAAGGAGCAATTGTTGCCTTTACCCGCTCTTTGTCTCAAAGTTTAGCTGAGAAAGGAATTCGCGTCAACGGAGTCGCCCCCGGTCCGATTTGGACGCCTCTAATTCCTGCAACTTTCCCTGAAGAAAAAGTGGAGAAATTTGGTGCAGACACGGCCTTGGGACGCGCCGGTCAACCCGATGAAGTTGCCCCCAGTTTCGTGTTTTTAGCTTCAAAAGATTCGTCTTACATGACTGGTCAAATTTTGCATCCCAACGGCGGATCTGTGATTAACGGGTAGATTTGGCGCGAGTTAATTATAAATAACCGCATTTTATGGGGGCGACTTTCACCCACAATCTCTGACTATAACTCACAATCTAAATAAACCCGCCCACACAACCACGTTACCTAGGGCGGGTTTATTCATTTTTTTAGTTATATTCAATCTGCTAGCATCATCGGGTGTAAAGTACAGTCAAAAGTGATGCCAGCTCCGCTTCGCCGAAGGGTCAACAATCACGGACGATGCAAACAAAATTGATACAATTAATCTGCGTTAATCTGTGTTTATCTCCCCTCATCTTCGGCAAAAAAAAGAATTGCTGAACCGCCGATGACAAGGGATTGACGCTGATTCACGCAGAGGTCGAGAATAGATAGATAAATAATTTCCATGCTATAGGAGGCCTAAATCATTTGTGAATTTCTTACTCCCTCCCCTTGGCAAGGGGAGGGTTGGGGTGGGGGAAAAAAATTACGACTCCTGCAAGGATTCCTATAACAGATTTGATATGAGTTTTTGAACTGGGAGGAGTTTACACAAAATAGTAATCCCGCCACCAAGGTAGCGGGATTGATAGGTTGCAGTTTAGCTAGTTTTGAGCTCAGTTAGAGCTACAATTAGCTCGCTGCTGAATTAGCTCAGGTTAGCCATTTCTTGCTGGATGGTGCTTTTGGCTGCTTTGAATTGAGTAGCCATTTGTTCCATTTGTGCTTCGCTCAAGTTGCGGCGAATTTGAGGGAACATATCGTTTTCTTCTTCTTTTACGTGATCCTGAACTGCTGTTTGGAGCTGTTTGATTTGGGCTTTGAACTCAGGAGAACTCGGGCTCATTGACTTAATCTTGGCGAGCATTTGCTTCATTTCTGCTTGCTCGTCGTAAAGTTCTTGAGTGTTGCTGTAGTAGCTGCGAATTGCTGGGTAAACAACTTGTTCTTCGGCTTCGGCGTGAACGCTGAGGTCTTTGTAAAGTTGACCGAAGAATTCTTGGAGTTTTTGAGGATCGTCGGTGCTTGCGATTTCCATAAAGAGGGTATCGGCTTTGCGGTGATCCATTGAGATGATTTCGGTGATGTTCATCTCATCTTTGCTGCGGGTAACTGCACCGCCGATGATGCCGGTCATAGCTGCCATTGCATCTTGTACGCGAGCCCAAACGCCTTGGTCGGGGTCTTTGCCGGTCAGTTCGCGCACGCCTAAAATTTCGAGAACTCCTTTGAGTTGTTCTTGGTGAGCGCGGTTCTCAAAGTTAACTGTGTTGAGCGGGGTAATGGCAGCTTCGATGTCGGCGCCGACTACTTGCGCAGCTTTGTGAATTAACAAACCGGCCATTGTTTGTTTGTGTTTGAGCAGTTCGTGCTGGCTGACTTTTTCAAACAATGTGAGTTCAGAACCTTGCATGAGTTTCTGAACTTCTTCAATCATTTTTGTGCTGGTTTCTTTGGGCTCGGCTTGAATGCCGTATTGCACGATCGTAGTTTCTAATACGCCCAAGTTTTTGCGATCGTCTTCGAGCATATCCCGGAAGCGCTGGGCTAGTTCGGAGTCGTTGCAGGAATTGATGAACAATTGCTCGTTGGCGATCAACAGGTTTTGCAGCGCTTTCATGTCTGCTAATTTAGTTGCGATCGCTTGGCGCTTGGTATCTTCTAGGGTAGCTACCATCTGTCGTTTCTCCTCTCAAGGTCTTTAGTGTTCTTACATCTCTTAATTTATTGATATATTCTGATAACATCCTCTTTCTCCCGACTGATTCATTAATATCCCGCGCAACCTATTGACTTTTGAGCAAAAAAAGGGTAAGTATTTGAGACTGCTTGAAAAAAGCAAAAAGCAAAAAACAACAGATGAGTAAGGATGAATCGCAGATGAGTGAAGATTTCTGTATCAATTAATCCCGATCGCAGAGCTGTAAAGCGCTACCATAGTTGCAGCCGAAGTTAACTAAAGTTTAAGAATAACTAGCTTGTCTCAACTGCTCACTGCTTTAGAGTTCCCAGCAAATGTCTGGAAGCTCAACAACGGGTTAACGGTCATTCACCAGCGGATTTCGGCCACACCGGTGGTCGCGCTAGACGTATGGGTGAAGGCTGGCGCTACGCTGGAGCCGGATTCTTGGTCTGGAATGGCTCATTTTCTAGAACACATGATATTTAAAGGGACGGATTCGATCGCCCCTGGAGAATTTGACCAGGTAATCGAAAATCGCGGGGGTGTCGCCAACGCAGCTACAAGTCACGACTACGCCCATTTTTTCGTCAACGCTGCGGCCGATTATTTAGCAGAAACAGCGCAGCCACTGGCAGAATTGCTGCTGCGGGCTTCGATTCCGGATCAGGAATTCGATCGCGAGCGAGATGTAGTGCTCGAAGAAATCCGTCAAGCTCAAGACAATCCTGATTGGCTGGGTTTCCAAGCAATGATGGAAACAGTTTACCAGCGACATCCCTACAGGCGATCAGTATTGGGCACGGAAGAACTGCTGATGTCCCGAACTCCCTACGAAATGCGCTGTTTCCACAGATCGCACTATCAGCCGGAAAATATGACTGTGGTGATAGTCGGGGGAATTGACGAACAACAGGCCAGAGATATTACGGGGAAAGCTTTCGAGCAGTTTTCCGATCGGTGGGATTGTCCCAAATTAACCGCAGAGGCGGAACCGCCACTGATAGAAATTCGCCGTCAGGAACTCTGTCTCCCCCGATTGGAACAAGCGCGGCTGATGATGGCCTGGACGGGCCCGGGAGTTGAACACTTGCAAAGTGCTTGCGGCTTGGATTTGCTGTCGGTGTTGCTCGCAGACGGGCGGACTTCGCGTTTAGTCAGGGAACTGCGGGAAGAATTACAATTGGTAGAGGCGATCGACAGCACTTTCTCGCTGCAACGGGAATCGAGTTTATTTACTATCAGTGCAGTCTTGGAGGCGAAGGATGTCGAAGAGGTGGAATCTCGGATTTGCGATCGACTTTGGCAATTGCAGTCTGAGCCAGTTTCCGAGGTAGAATTGCTCCGCTGTAAGCGTTTGCTGTGCAACGATTTTGCTTTCTCGCTCGAAACGCCGGGACAGCTAGCCGGTCTTTACGGATATTACAATACGATCGCCACTGCGGAATTAGCGCTTAGCTATCCCACCAGGATTAAAGCATTTGGGCCCTTAGATCTCCAGCGCCTAGCTCAACAATATCTCTCTCCCCGACGCTATACAGCCGTGGTACTCAAACCAATCTAATAACGGTTGACGGTTGACGGTTGACGGTTAATTGAAAAAAGTTAAGAGAAGACTTGCAACTAAAACAGCAAGAGCGATGGTTATATTAAGTCACGATCGTTTTAAGCATATCCCATACAAAGTAGATTTAGGTGGATTCCTAGATTTACCGCGTTAAATCTATCTGTTACTGTGGTCAACAATCAACAGCGAACAGTCAACAGCCAATAGCGAACAGCGAACAGTCAACAGTCAACAGTTAACAAAAAATTCAATGAAAAATGAAATCCAGCGCACGGTTTTAGACAACGGTATTGTTGTCTTGGCAGCAGAAAATCCAGCAGCAGATATTATTGCAGCTAGGATATTCCTGCGGGCCGGCAGCCGCTACGTGCAGCCGGAACAAGCAGGATTGTGTCACTTGCTGTCGGCGGTAATGACTAAAGGAACCGATCAACTGTCTTCGCTGGAAATTGCCGAACGTGTAGAATCGGTGGGAGCGAGGTTGAGTGCCGACTCTACTACAGACTATTTTTTAGTGAGTTTGAAGACGGTTTCTGCGGATTTTGAGGAGATTTTGGAGTTGGCGGGGCAATTGACGCGATCGCCCACTTTCCCGGAAGCTGAAGTCGAACTCGAACGTCGCATTGCCATATCAGCAATTCGATCGCAACAAGAACAGCCATTTGCGATCGCCTTCGAGCAATTGCGGCACTCGATGTACCAGGAACATCCCTATGCTTTCTCTCCCTTGGGCACGGAAGCTACGATGTCAAAGCTAACCAGAAACGAGCTCGAACAGTTCCACAAAACCTATTTCCGTCCCGATAATGTAGTTATTTCGGTAGCCGGCAGAATATCCACCGAAGATGCGATCGCCCTGATCGATCGAACTTTTGGGGACTGGAAAGCGCCTTTAACACCCTTACCAACTTTAAACGTCCCTCCCCTGTACCCCTCCCCTCAATCGGTCGTTACGGCGCAAGATACCCAGCAATCAGTGATTATGCTGGGCTACCTCGCACCCTCTGTCAAAAATCCCGACTATGCAGCGATTAAGTTGCTGAATACTTATTTGGGTAACGGTTTGTCGAGCCGATTGTTTGTGGAATTGCGGGAAAAGCGGGGCTTGGCTTACGACGTTTCCGCGCTATACGCGACGCGCTTGGACACGGCTCAGTTTGTCGTGTACATGGGTACGGCGCCGGAAAATACGGCGACTGCTTTTGAAGGATTGCGCGCAGAAGTCGATCGACTCGCCAACACCGAACTAAGCGAGGAAGAATTGCAAGCTTGCAAAAATAAAATGCTCGGTCAATATGCTTTAGGAAAACAAACTAATTCGCAAATTGCCCAAGTTTTAGGCTGGTACGAAATTTTGGGATTGGGAATTAAATTTGACCAGCAATTTCAAGAAGAAATTGCACAGGTGACAGCTTCACAAGCGCGGGATGCTGCTAAGAAATATTTTGTAGAACCATATATTTCTTTGGTGGGCCCGGAGGCTGCGATTCAGGAGTTGGGTGTAGTGGCTGTTTGTTGAGTAGGAAATGGGCGATCGAACTTTTGAAAAGTTCGATCGGTTTGATCTTTTTATACGCGAGCGCCCGGAGCTGATATAAGCTCCAGCAGAATATGTCAATATCCCACCGATGGTTGAATATTCACTAACATCATTAGGTGAAATTTTCCTTTAGCTGATCGCAACGCTTTATGAGTGGGGTGAGATATATCTTGCTGACTTAGCAGCGATTCGTACTAATCGAGAAAATGCACAATGAGCGATCGAACGGCTCAAATCAGCAGCCGTAGATGTCTTTAACTCAGCACCCCGGGTTTCGTCTGTCTGCTGGATTTGATTTTTTCTGCCGCGCCCGTTCATTCACTTGGCACCACTTCACGTGACGCTAGGAAACCAAGGACAATTGCCACCAAAATCAATGCTGGAACATCGCCGAGGAGGTGTCCGCGTTCCGCAGAATCAATCACTGCGTGTACCGCCATGATCAGCCCGTGGACAACACTCGACCAAACGGTGAACCAGATTAAGCTGAGATGCGTTTCTGGTTTTCGAGAAGCCCACAGCAAAAAGACACCAAGCGTCGCATAAATGCCGACGATCATCTGTTCGTATTCGTATTGGGCTGGTTGCCATGACCAGCCAGATGACCAAATCTTCATCAGTGGATAGACAAGCAGAAAGGCAATTCCGACAACAACAAGGGCGATTCGCAAGTATCGATGAGGCTTATCCATTGCTCTAACCTCCTATTATTTTCCAGTATAGTCTCTACCAACTAGATTCGTATTTGAGCAGTAAATATCTCGATCTCGATCAAAATCATACCTCCCACGATTGTGGTGCAGTCCTAAACGCTTCTGAATCAACCAGAAAGAAGGTGCTTATAAAGATCGGCTTCCCGCCACACCCCCATAGAGGACTTGTGGCATAACGGTTGATGTGAGTGGCAAATGATCAGTCCTAACTAAAAATATCATAATTGAACCTTTTCTGTTCCCGATGGGTCTAAATTCAAGACAGACCCATCAGGTCTAATTTATATGTACTTAGTAAAGCACTTTCAGATTAAAAAAGAGCTGACTCCCTGGCTTAGCGGACTCCTCGCCGCTTCCCTGCTTGCAGGAGTAGGCTACACAGCTTACAGCCAACTCACAGTCAGATCCAGCCGCGAAACCAGACGCAAGGAAAAAACCGTTGCTGTCGAAAGGGTGAACCTGCCGATTACTATTTCGGCAAACGGCACAATTGTGCCCGAACGTTCCGTTAACGTCAGCCCCAAAACTTCAGGAATGCTCAAAAGTTTGCTTGTCAAGGAAGGAGATAAAGTTGAAAAAGGGCAGATTCTCGCTTACATGGACGACTCCAACCTGCAAGGGCAACTTACCCAAACTCGCGGACAACTCGCAGCCGCAGAAGCAAACCTGCAAAAATTGCTCAACGGCACTCGAACCCAGGACATTGCTGTGGCTAAGGCAGTGTTGGCAGAACAACAGGCAAGTCTGGAAAAATTGCTCAACGGCAATCGAACCCAAGACATTGCTGTAGCTGAGGCACAAGTGGCAGAGCAACAGGCAAGTCTGGAAAAATTGCTCAACGGCAATCGAAGCCAGGATATTGCCGTAGCCGAGGCACAACTAGCTGAACAACAGGCAAATTTACAAAAATTGCTTAAGGGAAATCGGCCTGAAGACATCGCCCAAGCGATCGCCAAACTCAGAGATGCCGAATACGCCAAAAACCAAGCTGAGGAAGACTTTCAGAGAAATCAGCAACTCTATAATGCCGGAGCCATTGCTTTGCAAATTGTCAATAACTCCCGCACCGAGCGCGATCGATCTCAAACGCAAGTCAGACAAGCCGAACAAGCTGTAGCTTTGCTGCAAGCGGGTGCTCGCCCTGAAGAAATCGCTGCGGCGCGGGCTGCTGTGGAGCAAAAACGGCAAGCTTTGACCCTGGCGCGATCGGGCGCACGCCCGGAAGACATCGCAGCAGGGCGGGCCGCTGTGGAGCAAAAACGGCAAACTTTGGCCCTGGCGCGATCGGGCGCACGCCCCGAAGACATCGCAGCAGCCCAGGCCGCAGTGGAGCAAAAACAGCAAGCTTTGGCGCTGCTAGAAGCTGGTTCTCGCCCCGAAGACATCGCCCAAGCCCGCGCCCAAGTTCTCGCCGCTAGAGGCAGCCTGCAAAGCGTTCAAGCGCAGATCGACGACACTGTGCTGCGGGCTCCTTTCACCGGCACTGTTACCCGCAAGTACGCCGATCCGGGCGCTTTTGTGACTCCCACGACGGCAGGTAGTGCGGTTTCTTCGGCGACTTCTTCTTCGATTTTGTCCTTAGCTTCAAAAAATCAATTAGTAGCAAACGTAGCAGAAACTAATATTTCTCAGATTAAGATTGGCCAGGCTGCATCTATTCAAGCCGATGCTTTTGCGGGAAAGACTTTTGCAGGTAAAATCACTCAAATTTCGCCTCAGTCGATCGTCCAGCAAAATGTGACAAGTTTTGAGGTAAAAGCGGCAATTATTAATGATGATCAACAAATGCTGCGATCGGGCATGAATGTGAATGTTGAGTTTAAGGCCGGTGAACTCAAAAATGTTTTGGTAGTCCCGACTGCGGCAATTGTCCGCCAACAAAGGGAATCGGGGGTTTATGTTCCCGGTGGAGAAGATGGTAAACCTGCTTTTATGCCGATTAAGACTGGTATCACGGTGGATGATAAGACGGAAGTGCGATCGGGTTTGAAAGGAAATGAAAAAGTGCTGATGAGTTTCCCCCCGGGATTGCGGCCTAGATCCCAAAATCCATCGTCGGGTGGAATTCCAGGTTTGCAACCGGGTGGGGGAACGCGCTTGCGTTAGTAGTCATTAGTCATTAGTTAGTCCGCGAGTGAGTCCGATAGTCCGACAGGGATTGAAATTCCTGTCTCATAGCGAAAGTCCTTTCAAGAAAACTGAAGATTTAGTTGATGTACATCGGTTTTAGACGAATTTTCAGTCGGTTTCAACCGACTGTCTTCTATGAGACGGGGGTTTCAACCCCCGGCGGGTCGTGCCACAAATCCTATCGTTTCCGGTTGCATCGTCAGGTGATAAATTAGGGGCCAATTTAGGCATACTTCTTAGAAGTTGCCACCAAATAACAAATAACAAATAATATGAAATTACAGACTCGCCCCCGTACCAACAAAATCTCTAATGTTCAAATCGCGTTCATGGCGACAGAGGCGCTGTGGAATAATAAGTTGCGTACCAGTTTAACTATGCTGGGCGTAATTATTGGGATATCTTCGGTAATTGCCATTACTTCGGTGGGACAGGGAGTACAAAAATCCACTGAAGAACAGTTAAAGGCTTTGGGTACAAATGTGCTGTTGGTTTTATCCGGCGCTTCGCGATCGGGCGGTGTTAGTCAGGGAAGCGGTTCTGCTACTACCCTTACTTGGGATGACGCTAAGGCGATCGGCAAACAAGCTCCTGCAGTTAAGGCAATTTCGGCTTATTTGCAGCGCCAAGTGCAAGTCGTTTACGGCGGACAAAATTCATTTACTGCTATTTTGGGAACGGATTTAAATTATCCCGATGTGAAGAACATTCAACCCCAAGAAGGACGGTTTTTTAACGAGGATGAATTGAATGCTGCTGAGCCTGTAGTTGTCCTCGGTTCTAAGGTGCGGGACGAACTTTTTGGAGCCGGAGCTAATGCGCTATCCTCCGATATTCGCATTCAGGGAAACCGCTACAAGGTCATTGGAGTGATGGAAAGCAAGGGGTCTGTAGGGGGAACCGATCAGGACGATCGAGTGTATATTCCCCTCAAAAATATGTCTTCGCGGATTGTGGGGAGAAATTCTTTAGCAGGGATTGCGATCTCGGGTTTTTGGTTGGAAACTGCCGGCGAAGCGGATTTAGCAGATGCTCAATTTCAAGTGGAAAATATTATGCGCTTGCGCCACAATATTTATCCGCCACAACCGGATGATTTTCGAGTTGTCAATCAAGCTGAGATCGTTAATACTTTCAGCAATGTGATAGGTTTATTTACAGTTATGGTGGGAGCTATCGCCGGAATTTCTTTGGTGGTTGGCGGCATCGGTATTGCTAATATTATGTTGGTTTCTGTTGTGGAACGCACTAAGGAAATCGGGATTCGCAAAGCGGTAGGGGCTACTAATGCCGCAATTCTAATTCAATTTATGGCGGAATCTATTTTAGTGTCCACCGTGGGAGGAACGGCGGGTATTGGGTTGGGAATTGCGATCGCCTTTGGGGCTTCGACAGCGTTTAAATTTCCGTTTGTGGTTTCTGTATGGTCTATCGCAGCGGGTTTTGGGCTGTCTTTTACCGTCGGGTTGTTAGCTGGAGTATTGCCGGCTCGGAATGCCGCTCGCTTAGATCCGATTGCAGCCTTGCGGAATGATTGAACTTAGTGACGTTGGGCCCAGTTAAATTGAACAGTCCTGAACGCAAGTGTCACAATTATAGTCCTAGCGCACGAATGGTCATAAACTGGGTTTGGTGGACGATCAGACTTCGTTGTCGGCCACAGATTCGCTAAGGGGACTTAGACAAAAACAAGGTCACAAATGGCTGCAAACTCAGACAGGTAAAGGTTTTGAGCTTGAATTGGGTTCAGTCCCGAACTGACAAGGGTTTCAGCTATAACGGGGCATCAAACTCTTTCCCTTACCTAGAGAGGTTTTCAGGTCTTTGAGGGGCTAGAAAATGTCTAAGGAATGAGAATTAAATAACTTACAATGCGTGATGGTTCTTGTGGGATGGGCCAGAAAGCCCGTCCAGAAAGGGGGGCGGGACACCCCACAAACTTGTGTAAATTATTTAATTCGCGATCCTAAGTCCCATTAGAAATAATATACGTTTATTCAAATATAATAACAAAAACCCCTTATCCAACAGGCAATTTCCATGTTAGAAGCATTGGTATTGGCGACAGTATTTTGCGGATTTTTTGGTATTATCTTTAAAAAGAACCTGATCATGAAAATCGTCTGTATGGATGTCATGAGTACAGGGGTTATAGCCTATTACGTGGTGGTGGCATCGCGAGAAGGCTGGCTGACACCAATTATTTCAAAGGGGAAAAATGTCGCTTACGCCGATCCGGTGCCCCAGGCGGTGATCTTAACGGCGATCGTGATCGGCTTTTCGATTCAGGCTTTAATGCTGGTCAGTGTGATGAAGCTGGCACGAGATAATCCGACATTAGAAAGTAACGAAATCGAGATGAATAATACCCCATGAATACCCTGACGCTAGCCTGGATTGGACTCCCGTTTTTTGTCGGGTTTAGTATTTATTTGATTCCGAAGCTTGACAAGTATCTCGCAATATTCGGAGCGATCGCATCTGCTGCCTATGCCTTCCAGCTTTTTGCTATGCCGTCAGCGGTGACGCTGGAGTTACTGGATAATTTCAGTGTTACTTTGCTAGTCGATCGCTTGAGCGGCTATTTCATCTTAACCAATGCCTTAGTCACAGCAGCGGTGATTATCTACTGTTGGCCCACAGATAAGACGGCATTTTTTTATGCACAAATTCTGATGGTACACGGCAGCCTGAATGCGGCCTTTGCCTCTACAGACTTTATCAGTTTATATGTGGGGTTAGAGGTCAGCGGCATTGCGGCGTTTCTGTTGATTGCCTATCCTCGCACCGATCGCTCGATTTGGGTGGCTTTGCGCTATCTATTTATTAGCAACACGGCAATGCTGTTTTATCTAGTCGGTGCCGTGCTGGTTTATAAGGCAAGTAATTCGTTTAGTTTTGCCGGCTTGGGCGCAGCGCCCCCAGAGGCGATCGCTCTGATCTTTATGGGACTCTTGGTTAAGGGAGGTGTGTTTGTATCGGGGTTATGGCTACCGTTAACTCACTCGGAAGCAGAAACGCCTGTGTCGGCTTTGCTGTCAGGGATTGTGGTCAAAGCGGGGGTATATCCCCTCGTGCGCTGTGCGCTGATGGTGGAGGAGGTGGCACCCATCGTCGAAATCTTTGGCGTCGGGACGGCGCTGCTGGGCGTGTTCTATGCCGTTTTAGAAAAAGATAGCAAACGGATGTTGGCTTTTCACACGGTTTCGCAGTTGGGCTTTATCCTCGCTGCACCGTCCGTGGGTGGGTTTTATGCGCTGGCCCACGGTTTGGTCAAATCGTCGCTGTTTCTGATTGCAGGATCGTTACCGAGTCGTAATCTGAAAGAATTGAAACAGAAGCCGATCGATACCAAGATCTGGATTGCTTTAGTCATAGCTAGCTTATCAATCTCTGGCTTTCCCTTGTTGGTTGGCTTTGGGGCAAAGGTGTTGACGGTGAAGAATTTGGGACCCTGGGAAACGATCGCGATGAATGTCGCAGCAGTTGGAACAGCAATCTCTTTTGCTAAATTCATCTTTCTACCCCGTGGCGGATCAACAACAGCCAAACCCGGTTTTTGGCCTGCGGTGTTGCTGTTGCTAGCTGGGCTGATTGGAGCCAATGCTTTTGATTTTCAGGCTTATACGCTGGGAAATATGCTTAAGGCGATCGCCATCATCGGCGTTGGTTGGTCAGCCTATTTTCTAATTTTTCAACGCACGGCAATCAAACTGCCACGTATGCTTGAACAATTCGATCATTTGGTCGGTTTTATGAGCTTGATTTCGCTCCTACTATTCTGGATGGCATTCTCAACATGATTGGACAGCTAATATTAAGACTGACGATCTGGTTTCTACTCACAGCCGATTTTAGTTTGGCAAATATTGCGATCGGCATCATCATTGCTGCCCTGTTGCCGCGCAGCTACGCACCCCCGGAACCTTTGAGGGAATGGTTGGGGGTGTTGGGTAAAATCTTCATGGCAATTCCGATAGCTTATCTGGAAGCTTTTGAACTCATCTTCCGTCCCCATAGACACGAAGATGTGATCATGGAAAAAGTGCCAAACCATCGATCCCCCTTGCTGATATTCCTAGATGTCCTCCTGATCACTTTTACTCCTAAGACGATTGTCGTGAAATATCACGAAGAGGGTTTTTACGAAGTACACCGAGTGCGACGGACATCAAACACCTAGCTCAAGTTTGTTTCTGAATGATTTAACCGCTATTGACGCAGAGTCAGAGAAGAGAAGAGAAGAGAGAAATGAGTAATTCCGATTTAGCTAAGTAAGAAAAATCAGGAGTGCACACAATTGAACAACTTAAACAACTTGATTTTAATTGCGATGATTTTGGCTCTGCTCATACCCATGTACGAGGTATGGAAAGATCATGATATCTGGCAGACAATGTTGGCGTTTGCCAGTATTTCGACCAAGGCGGCAATCATCGCTCTCGTTATATCCGTCTGGCGCGATGATTGGATGATTGGTGTGGTGGCGGCGATTATCCTCAGTGTGGGTAATGCTGGATTGATGTTGTTGGCACAAATAATCAAACGTATCACTGAAGCATGATCGTAATAGATGTATTGAGCTATACCTGCATCGGTATAGGGATTTTTTTCTGGTTTTGGGGTACTTCTTTCCTACTTGGGAAGCGATCGGTTTTATATAAACTGCACAGTCTTTCGGTAGCAGATACGCTGGGTTCGATGGCGATCCTCGTCGGATTGCTGCTGAAAATACCCAATAAATGGCCCCTGCTGATTCTGGCGATCATTTGCTTAGCAATCTGGAACACAATGCTGGGATATGTGTTGGCTTATTGTTCCCAAACAGGGAGTGACTATGAACGATAATAGCTACATTTATGTCCTCGTCGGTCTGCTACCGTTAGCTGCTGGTATGGTGGTATTTCAGGTCAATCCATACCACGCATTGGTACTGCGGGGGGTATTGGGAGCGATCGCCGCCTTGGTATATACAATTTTAGGGGCGGGGGATGTGGGCTTGACCGAAGCCTTGATGGGTACTCTACTCGCGATTACACTTTATGCAGTGACGGTGCGTTCATCATTCGTGCTGCGTCTGGGTGTCATCGAAGAGGGGACAGAGGGCGATGCCGTCCCAAACGACAAAACCGCAGGTCATTTTAAGCAACTGATAGATGACATCCGCACAGTTTTTCAGAAACGCCATATGCGCCTGGAACTGGTTCCCTATGCGAGTGTACAGGCATTGGAGCGGGCACTGAACGAAAAAGAAGTCCATGCAGCTTGTGCGCCACAAAGCCAATTGGAACAGGGCGGGGAAGCGCAACTTTATCACACCGCAATCAGAGTTCGGCGTGTCTACGACATCATGCAAACCGAACTTTCATCACCGGGGACAACCCTAACCTATGTAAATACACCAGACGCAGAGGACAAGCATTGATGAAGTGGGTTTACTTTTTATCAGGAATAGCGCTGTTTGTCAAAATGCTGCTCATCGCCAATCCAACAATGGACTTATCGCAGCAAAGTTCGATCGTCGAATTAGTTGTTCAAGATAGTGGAGTACCCAATGCGGTTTCCGGTATCATTTTGCGGAATCGGCTGTACGACACGATCTTTGAAGTCGTGGTATTTACGATCGCCATTTTGGGTGCAAACTTTCTGCTAGCAAATGAAAGGCCGTCCTGCGCCATATATCAGTTTACCGATCAACCATCGATTATTTTGGCGCGATTGGGAGCGACGATTGCCGCCTTGGTGGGTATCGAACTAGCAATTCGCGGGCATTTAAGTCCAGGCGGTGGTTTTGCGGCGGGTGTAGCGGGGGGAACTGCGATCGGCTTGGTGGCGATTACCTCATCACCCCAGTGGATGCAAGAAATCTACAAGCGCTGGCACGCCGCGACTTTGGAGAAGGTTTCGGTACTTGTTTTCATTGTATTGTCCGTTATCACTCTGTCAGGATATGAGTTACCGCACGGAGAGTTAGGCACGCTTTTGAGCGGTGGAATTCTCCCCTTGCTCAATATCCTGGTTGCAGTCAAAGTAGCATTAGGATCGTGGGCGGTGATGTTGGTGTTTATTCGCTATCGCGGATTGCTATGACAAATGTTCCGATCTCAAATCCATTGGCATCGAAATTATTCATCTCTCTCATTCTCTGACTCTGTGTCCTCTGTGTTCTCTGCGGTTTAATCATTCAGAAACAACCGTAAACGATATTTTACGTTTATAAGGCTTACGCACGGGTAGTCAGAAACCGGGTTTTTTTGCTGAAAAGACGCGTTACACCCGCAGAAACGGTCAAAAACCCGGTTTCTTTGCTTTTGATGAGTAATTCCTGTGCACTCATCTGCGTTTATCTGATACTTTCAGCAATGTGATAGGTTTATTTACGGTTATGGTGGGAGCTATCGCCGGAATTTCTTTGGGGGTTGGCGGGATCGGTATTGCTAATAGGCGTTGCTGAATACAGGTATGAATTCAAGATTTCCCAATTGCTCTAAGCCAAGTTGGGTGAGTTTTGTAACTTCAATCGAAAAAGTGATTCATACCCTGATTAAGCAACGCCTGGTCTGAAACAGGGATGCTCCCCCCAATTTCCCCTTCGCTGTAGGAATAATTCAGACAATTGAGCAAAAGTAGCATCGGGATATTCAGCTAAAGCATACTCTGACTTCTGCCTCTGCATTATTCAAAGGGCTGAATCAGCGTTTTCCTCTCTATTTGGCAAGCAAGTTTCGCTCAGTTCGTTGTTGCTTGACCCGTTTTTGAAGTAGAGTTTTAGTGACACAAAAGCGGGTGGCTACTTTTCTCACTTGATAACTTTTGGACCAAGTGCGCTGTCACTATTTTTGAGCGGAGGTCGAGGGAGTAGGATTTCATTACCTTTGCCTATAAGTTGTTTTCCACGTTATCGCTCCTACCTCCTAACATCAGAAAGTGCTGTAATTAAATGGGGTCGCAAAATCCAAAACAAGGGTAATGCTTGTATCACAGTTTAAATGTGCAACAGCTTACTATCTTACTTACACAATTTCGCCCTCTAATTCACCGAATTCGATTTGAGTTCCCAACGCCAAAGTCAGGGTACTTTCAGGTTCTACCATTTTTATATCGCCTTGAATGTCTGTAGCCCACCAAGCGCGATCGCACAAATTGGTCAATCCTAACGAAAGCTCGTTTCTCGATCTAGAAGTGACTATAGCTACAAGACCGTTAGATGCTGCGGCTGTTAAACTCGGTATGTCAGAGGTGAATAGTTGAGTTCCCGCACTCAGAGGAATAACTCTACTTCTTAATTTCAGGGAAAATTGACCGCTGGTAAAAGAATTTACTGCGGGCTGATCTGATATAAAGGTAGGCGGAATATTTGCCGATGTTGGGGCTGGCAAGTCCGAGTTTCCTACTGTAATTGTACAGTTGCCGATTCTCTTTTGGTCGCCCGATCGCAAATAACTAACCGCTCCGCTATCCACATTCTCGCAAACAATTTGACCTGCTTCCAACTGAAACCGCATTGCCAAAGGCGAAACATTAGGAATGCAAATAATAGACAAATTTTCATCACTGCCAAAAGTCACCGGTTCCGAACCCAGAGTGAGAGTGCGATTTGCTCCGGTGTCATAACTAATTACCAGCCAAGCTTTGTTGAACAAAGTTTCAGCTACAACCAACATAATTCCTATCCAAAAACCGATCGCAGCACACCCAGCTAAACGGCCTGCTGTACCGGATAGATTGTAAGCAAACAGAATAAACAAACAGCCACCCAAAACTCCTCCCACACCGCCGCCTCCCATGCCGCGAAGCGCTCCCAAATTAGGAATCCGCTGTGCCAGCCCAAGTCCTAACAAACTGCCAGCTATTCCCCAGCAAATTACTCGCAATAATTCGTTGTTTCCGTCGCCAATTCCGCTGTAAATACCTTCGGCGATCGCCCCAGAAATTGCTCCTGCTATTAAACCAAACAATCCGCCATTTTTTAAAGCTTGTTTAATTTGAGGCTTGCCTTTGATATAGTAATAATAGCCGAACATGATAGCCGTAGCAATGCCACCGCCTACCAATCCAAACCACCGAGCTGTGGACAATACACTGTCAAAAACAGATTCCGAACCAGTGAGTCCCTGCATGAAAGGTTCGGTGATTAGATTGCCGACGAAACCGCCGACAGCACCGCTAATGCCAAACTGTAAAGCTTTTTTAAGGGCTGATAGATTTCTTTTCACGGCGCACCAGATTAAAAGTGAGAGTCAAATCTAGCTACAAGCTCGAAAGTTACGATTTCTGATGATCTTAATATCTGGCATCGCGAGCGAGAACAGGGCCCACGGCCTGTTGCACAAACACAAAGAGTGAGTTTTATTGTGGGTAGTAGGGGTTGGGCAGGAGATCCCGCCCGTCGAAGACTTATTCAGAATGGTGCAAGATGTGAGACGATCGCACATCTCCCCCCTCATTGGTGTCAGCTTAAGGTAAAATCGATAGCCCGTCAGGGGGGGAAACAAGAGCCTCAAAGCGAAAGTCCACAGCGAGGAGGACTGAAGAACTCCTTAGTCCTCCTCGCTGTGGACTTTCGCTATAAGACAAGGAATTCATTCCCTGGCGGACTGCCTGGTGAGTGGGAGGAATGGTGGACTAAAAGCTTAAGTTGACACCAATCAGCCCCCTGCCTCCGGCCTGTCTCCCTTCCCTCTCAGGGAAAAGTCTTTGATGGTTGCGCCGTCGCCCGTCACAATTCCAGCTCAATGCTCGATCGCCTGTAAGCATTGCTGCGAGATAATTTTAGCAATTTTTTAACTGTGAAATTTTAACCGAGAAGACCCAAGCGAGGGCCCAAATATGAAAAGGAATGTTACAAACTATTACAGTAACACTCAGAATGTGAACATAATGCCTCAAAATACTTGCGAGAGGTAGTTGTGTCAGAGAAGCAATATCCTTACTAACTGCCCGACAGTCACTCGATCGCCACTAAGTGGCCTGCTGCAATCTTGATCATAAATTAAAGATCGCATCAGTCATTTATGGTATTGTAAGCGACAGGCTTAGTGCGAGCACTCACAAGCGCACCGGCGTGAAGAACCAGCGCCGTTAAGCACCGAAGGCAGTCACCCCCCAACAACTTCAACAGTTGCTGATTGTGGAAAGTCCAGCCTTCCCCGTCAAAGCTCCTGCCTGAGCAGGAAAGATACGGGACGCAAGCGCCCGCCTTCGCTAGCTCAGCGCAGAGCAGTTCATATAGCAAAATATCCAGCGGGTACACACAAGATGAGTATCGTCACCAAATCAATCGTCAACGCAGACGCCGAAGCTCGCTACTTGAGCCCAGGTGAATTAGATCGGATCAAGAGCTTTGTCACCTCTGGTGAACGCCGCGTCCGCATCGCCCAAATTTTGAGCGAATCCCGCGAACGCATCGTCAAGCAAGCAGGCGACCAACTTTTCCAAAAGCGCCCTGATATTGTTTCTCCCGGCGGCAACGCTTACGGCGAAGAAATGACCGCAACTTGCTTGCGCGACATGGACTACTACCTGCGTTTGATTACCTACGGAATCGTAGCTGGCGACATTACTCCGATCGAAGAAATCGGTATTGTCGGCGTCCGCGAAATGTACAAATCTCTCGGCACCCCGATTGAAGCCGTCGCCGAAGGCGTTCGTGCTATGAAAAATGCAGCAAGCTCGCTGCTGTCTGGAGAAGATGCTTCCGAAGCTTCCTCTTACTTCGACTACGTTATCGGTGCGATGCAGTAAGGAATTTTGATTTTAGGTTTTCGATTTTAGATTGAAAAATTGGGGGTTGCCGGCAACAAGTTAAAAGCTTTTGCAAATAACCAGCCAGTTAAAAATCTCAAATCCCAAATCCCAAATTCCAAATTCTAGCTCCAAAATTGGACTGACTCAGCCACTTTCTAGGAAACAAGACAACCATGCAAGACGCAATTACCGCCGTTATCAATTCCTCTGACGTTCAAGGTAAGTACCTGGACATCAGCGCTCTAGACAAGCTCAAGAACTACTTTGCTTCTGGCGAACTGCGCGTCCGCGCCGCTACAGCCATCAGCGCCAATGCAGCCACAATCGTCAAAGAAGCAGTTGCTAAGTCTCTGTTGTACTCTGACGTAACTCGTCCCGGCGGCAATATGTACACCACTCGTCGTTATGCAGCTTGCATCCGCGACTTGGACTACTACCTCCGCTACGCCACCTACGCTATGCTAGCTGGCGACCCTTCCATCCTCGATGAGCGCGTGCTCAACGGTTTGAAAGAAACCTACAACTCCTTGGGCGTGCCCATCGGTTCTACCGTACAAGCAATCCAAGCAATGAAAGAAGTCACCGCTGGTTTGGTCGGTTCTGACGCTGGTAAAGAAATGGGCGTCTATTTCGACTACATCTGCTCTGGCTTGAGCTAAGACTCAGGAAGAAGGAAGAAGGAAGAAGAAAGAAAGAAGAAGAAATAACATTTATTTCTTGCCTCTTTTAACTTTTAACTTTGGACTTGTTACCTTTGGCTTTGAAAAGAGGTCAGGGAAGTTGAGAGTGATTGCTAGACCGTCAAAGGCTTGTCGAGAAAGCCCGACGAGTTTTAACGAGCTAGTTTTGACTCCTAACTCCCTGCCTTCAATCTTTAAAAAATCCATCTAATAATCTGTAAACCTACTCAGGAGTTAGTTTCCCATGAGAATGTTTAAGGTGACTGCTTGCGTCCCCAGTCAAACTCGCATCCGCACTCAGCGCGAATTGCAAAATACCTATTTTACTAAGCTCGTTCCTTACGACAACTGGTTCCGGGAACAGCAAAGAATTATGAAAATGGGCGGCAGAATTATTAAAGTGCAACTGGCTACCGGTAAGCCCGGAGCTAATACAGGTTTACTTTAAGAGCCGAAGCTGGATTAGTAGAGGGGTAAGAGGTCGCGATGACCTCTTTTTTGTTTGTTATAGTATAAGGAAGAATGTCCAACGTTGTTAATCTAATCATTGATAAATATTTCAATAAGCAGAAAGTATAACTGCGATTATCGCTAACAAAACAGCAAGCATTTGTGGTAATGTAATAGCCTCTTTCAAGAATAAAGACGATAATAATATAGTAATCAGCGGGTAGATAGACGTAACACTCACTACATTGGCAACTTCACCTTTACCAAGGGCTATAAAAAATACTAATGATGCCACAGTGCCAGAAACGCCAACTACCATCGCAAACAAAATTCCCCTAACATCTCCCTCAAAACTAAAATTATTAGTGTGGAAAATAATAAATAAAGTAGTTAAAATAGCGCCAATTGCTTCATAAACAAAAGCAGTTTTGTAGTCAATATATTTAGTCGCTAAATTGCCAAAAAATCCCCACAAACCATATAATAGCGAGCAGATTAATGCGTAAATTAACCAATCTGGTACTTTAGCCATCTTTGTTAGAGTTTATGGAGAGCATTCTAAAATCCTATGGCTAATGACATTCGACGCTTGATTCCCTTTTTTGACCCCAGCGCTTCTCAATGGGCCGCTGAGGCTCGGTGGCTGAGGTGGCTGACTTTTCTGTGGCTGTTTGTAGGGCTGACAGCATTGTTTTCGGCTTCCTATCCCATTGCAAATTATGAATTTGGAGACGGCCTTTATTATTTTAAACGACAGCTAGTCGCAGTGGCGATCGGGCTGGCCGGCTTTAACTTGATGGTGTACTCCCCACTGCGCTACATCATGAAAACATCTCAGTTAGGCGTTTTGTTACTGCTGGGATTACTGTGGCTGACCTTGGTTCCGGGGGTGGGAACCACAATCAACGGGGCGACTCGCTGGATATCTCTTGGTCCGGTTCCGATTATTCAACCTTCTGAGTTGATCAAGCCGTTTTTTGTTCTCCAAAGCGCCCGCATTTTCGGCAACTGGTACCGGTTGACGAATAAAGTTCGCTTAACTTGGCTGTTAATTTTCGGTGCAATGCTGTTGGGAATTTTGTTGCAGCCGAATTTAAGTACCACGGCTTTGTGCGGGATGACTTTGTGGTTGGTGGCTTTGGCTGCGGGTTTGCCTTACTTGCAGTTGGGCGCAACGGCTATGGGGGGAATGCTTTTAGCGGTTTTAAGTATTAGTTTTAGGGAATATCAGCGCCGCCGGATTATGTCTTTTCTCAATCCTTGGGCTGATCCGATGCAAGACGGCTATCAGTTGATTCAAAGTCTGCTGGCTGTCGGTTCTGGGGGCGTTTGGGGTGTGGGTTTGGGGATGTCCCAGCAAAAGTTATTTTATTTGCCTATTCAGTACAGCGATTTTATTTTTGCTGTGTTTGCTGAGGAGTTTGGTTTGGTGGGAGGTTTCTCGCTGTTGCTGATGTTGGCGGCTTACTCTACTGTGGCTTTGAGGGTAGCGATGAAGGCTCGAAATAGTGAGAGTCAGTTGGTGGCGATTGGGGTGATGGTGGTGATGGTGGGACAGTCGCTGCTGAATATTGGGGTGGCGACGGGGGTTTTGCCGACTACGGGTTTGCCGCTGCCGTTTTTTAGTTACGGGGGTTCTTCGATGTTGGCAAGTTTGTTGTTGTCGGGGTTGCTGATTCGGGTGGCGAGGGAGAGTTCTGAGGCTGATGTGGTTTCTTTAAACGGCCTCCGTGGAAAGCCGGGAAAGCCGAAGTTACGATCGAACAACGGCACTTCACAAACTGAATAATTGGTCAACTTATTTCTTTGACGCGCGGGTAGCTAGAAACCGGGTTGTTTAACCAAAATATTTGCTTAAAACCTTCAATAAGAGTCAAAAAACCCGGTTTCTTTACCTTCTGCTGCGGTATCATTCCGCGCGATCGACTATTTCCGCCCGTCACCTTTATTGGGCGGTTCTTCTTGTTGTTCTTGAGGTTTAGCTGTGATGTCAGTTAATTCTTTTTTGTCTGGTTGCGGTGTTTCTTGAGTTGAGTTAGCCATTGAGTTTAGTCCTAAATAGATGCACCGCTTAATTATACAGCAGATTGCAAGTTTATAGATGACAGTAGCAGCATTTAGTAAACCAGTTTTTTAGATGTTGAGGATTTATTAAATCGAGTGCGACGGCAATTAATGTATCAATCATTTTTGTGGTAGTTGGAGAAAACTTACGCAGAAAAGACTTAAGTTGCGACCACCATAATTCAATGGGATTAAAATCGGGAGAATACGGTGATAAGTTGATAATACTTGCGCCAACT
>NZ_JAUBQX010000008.1:97047-169716 GCF_036701505.1 Microcoleus sp. Pol11C2 | reverse complement strand
GAGGGAAGAAATTAACGATATTTTATTTAAAAACAAGGCTGGTATAGAATCGGGGGAAATAATAGTATTGTTTTTAGATGAATGTCATCTACTTCATGGTGATCTGACTGGTTATGTTTGGGGTCAATCCCAAATCCGAATTGAAGTTCCAATTACCAATGAAAAAGATAGACAAACTTATTTTGGCGCACTCAATTATCAAAGCAACGAATTCCATATTCAGAGCCATCCATCTGGTGATGGAAAGTCAACAGTTAAGTTCATAAAATACTTACAAAATAAATATAAGAATCGCCAACTTATCTTGATTTGGGATGGAGCTAGTTATCATAAATATGGAGAATTCAGAGAATTTTTATTAGAACTAAATGGTGACAAAGAACCTGATAATTGGTCAATTACTTGTATTTTATTTGCTCCCAATGCTCCCCAACAGAATCCCGTTGAAGATATTTGGTTACAAGCTAAAAACTTTTTAAGAAAGTATTGGTATTTATGTAGGTCTTTTAAGATTGTGAAATTTTTGTTTGAGTTTTTTACTAACGAACATAAATTTGATTTCCCCAAAATACGTCAATATACTTACACACAGAAAATTATTTAGGATTGTTTATAAATATAGAAAATCATTTAGGATTGCTATAGCAAAGCATCTGCGTTAATCTGCATAAATGTGCGGTTTCCCAATCCATCCAAGATTTATGCAACAACTCTAATCAGTCACACCTCGCATTGCTAATAAAGCCGTCCCATAAGCAGCCGCAGTATGAACAGGCGTTTCAACAGCCACTTTTAAATAACGCTGTCTAATCGCACTCCAAGCCGAATTTTTGGCCCCGCCGCCAGCAGTATAAACTTTTGTCAAAGGAGTTGCACCCAATTCTTGCAATAATTGATATCCCCGCGCTTCAATCCGCGCTATGCTTTCTAGCAAACCGTGCAGAAATTCCACTGAATCAGTTGGACGCGGTTCGAGTCGGGGCGGTAAATTCGGGTCATTAATCGGAAAGCGATCGCCCTTTTTCAACAATGGGTAATAATCCAGCAAACTCTCTTGTGCTGGATCAATTTGTGTACTATAATTATGCAACTCAACATCAGTAAAAAAATACCGCAGCACCGCACCTCCGGTATTAGAAGCACCTCCAACTAACCACAAATCGCCTAATTTATGACTGTAAATCCCGTATCTAGAATCATCTACGCGGGTATGACTTAACAGTTTCACGGCTAATGTAGAACCGAGAGAAGTTACTGCTTCCCCTGGTAAATGGACACCGCTTGCTAAAAATGCGGCAATGCTATCGGTTGTGCCAGCACAAACCATACAATTGCGGGGAAAACCGAAGCGATCGCCCACTTGAGCTCTCACTTCCCCCACAGGCGTGCCCGGTGCGACAACTTGCGGCAATTCAGGAGTTGCAGCGCCCGCAATTCCCTCTATCAGCCAATTCGGATAGCACAAAGTATCAACATCGAAACCGAGTTTCAAAGCATTGTGATAGTCGCTAATTCCCAATTTTCCGTGCAGCAGAAATGCCAGCCAGTCAGCTTGATGCAGGAAAACTGTAGGGGTGGTTTCCTCTCGAAAGTCTTGGAACCACAGGAGTTTGGCCAGACTCGATGTAGCGCTCAATACTGTGTGGTTATCCGGCGCGATCGCCCGCAACCTCTGTGTCACCGCTGCACCGCGCGCATCATTGTATAAAATCGGCTCGCATACTGGTATACCGTCGGTATTGCACAGCATGACAGTGGAAGATGTGCCGTCAATGGCGATCGCCCTTACCTGACGGCGGATTGCTGGGGGAATTTGCTCGATCGTATCCCACAGCGCATTTTGCCACACTGAGGGCAATTCCGGCTGTCGATCGTGGGCAAAAGTATATTCTGTCTCACAATGGATTGTACCCTGGGAGTCGATGATTGTCGATCGCGCGCCTGTCGTGCCGAAATCTATTCCCAAATAAAGATTCATTTGCCACTCCCGCCAATTTTCCTATTTTGAGTCAACCACAAAGTTTATTTACATCTTATGGTTGTTTCATTCCTCAGCTTCTTCTGCGGCCATATCAGCATTTATCTGCTATTTATTGGCGTATTCTTTAAATAGGGGATGATTTTCTAAGTTGCGAGCGATAGGTCTGAGATTTTTTATGTCTGCTAAAGATTCAGTTGTAAATTATATTTCATAGGGCATATCTAAGCTGTATATATTTTAATATAATTGGTGCATTACTGTTCGCTAATTAACCATAGATTCGTAAAAAAGGTCCGAGAATAAATACTTGACAAAGGGCTGAAATTGCTATAGATTACAGCTTACAGCTCTCGATGCGAGAGAAGAAGCATAACGCCACTTCACACCCAAACCCCGGAACCCACCCCACCACCCACACAGTTGCCTAGGGAGATGGCCCTCTGGTGCTTGCAGATTAAAGGTTAAATCATTGTAGCTCAACCAATCTTTCCTCCCCTTTCTCCTGTTTCGCCAACCGACACGATCGCCGAGCTTCTTTTCAGTATCCCAATCAACTTTGCCGCCCACTTCCAACCAAATGTTTTTCTGGACGCTAAAACCAAAGCGACCCTGACTATATTTTACCCACAACTGGTCGATGGTGCGTAAATCATCGCAAGGAAAATTATCAATTGAGTCCGTATCAAAATAATCTTCCTTCTCCCGTCTCGCAGCTTTCAGCATTACCTTTATTGTTTCCTGATCCGCCTCTTTCCACTTTCCTGCTGCTAATAAATCCCGCAGACGAGTATAGTCAACACCCCGCGCTGATTTAAGCGAGTCTGGTGGCGTTGCTGGTGGAGGTGTTTGATCTGATAATTGAGGTGATTGAGTACCAAGAGCCTGCAAAACTTCAGTAGCAGATTGATAACGTTTTTTAATAGCAGGTTGTATCATTTTATCTAAAATCTGACCCAGTTCCGAAGTGACAGATGTTTTTAAGTGTTCTCGCCACACCCACTCAAACTCGCTATCATCGAATAAATCAATCGGTTCAACCTCAGTTAACAGACACAGACAAGTGACACCCAGACTATAAATATCACTAGCATGAATCGGTTTACCGTTGGCTTGTTCTGGTGCCATATATCCCGCCGTCCCAATTCTCGTTCCCGTTAGCCCTAGAGCCGTTTGTGTCGCATATTTCGCGGCTCCAAAGTCAACTAAAACCAGTTGCCCATCTGGCCTAAGAATAATATTTTCGGGCTTGATATCCCGGTGAATTACTTGGCGGGAATGAAGGAACTCGAATACTGGCAATAAATTATTAAGCAAGTCGCGAATCTGCGTTTCGCTAAAATATCCCTGAGATTTTAAGGTTTGGGCTAAATTTTCACCGTCGATGAATTCTTGGACTAAATACTGCCGTCCATCTTGACTAAAATATGCTAATAAGTCGGGAATTTGAGAATGTTTCCCCAACTGTTCTAGGCGGACTGCTTCCAGCTCAAATAACTCAGCAGCTTTCTGGATACTAGAAGTGCCTAGAAGTTGGGGGTAGAATTGTTTAATAACACAGGGAGGTTTTGAGGGTTTATACTCGTCAACAGCTAGAAAAGTGCGCCCAAAGCCCCCTTGTCCAATGATTTTTTGGGCTCGGTAGCGATCGCCCAATAGCAGTTTATTCCCGCAGTTTTGACAAAATTTTGTAGAGCCACACGGGTTTTTGAATAGGCAATCCGGGTTTAGACACTGGCTCATAAAATAGGCTTAGAGATTACAGATTAAAGCTCTCAATGCGAGGCCAGAGGACATGGTGTTCCATGTAAAACAGCAGATCCCGGTAAGGACATCGCATTGCCTTTCATCGTGTCAACTTAACCCGAAAAACCGCTGATCCCGAAAGCTCGGCAGGGGTTTAAACCCCTGCCAAACAAGGCATTGCCGTGTCCCTAGTTAAACTTTTGTCCCGCACTCTGGACAAAAGTTATTGGTGGAAACATTCTTAGCGCCGCAACTCGGACAATAAACCAACTCCGCAGATTGCAACTTGCTACGATCGGGCAAACCAACCATTTGAGCGTTGCTCTTACCTGGAACTACCATCGGATAGCAGTTTTCGTCCCTCGTCACCTTCACGTTCATCAGCACTGGGCCGTCGTGAGCGAGCATTTGTCCGATCGCATCTTTGAGTTCCTCCGGCCGCGAAACCAGCATCCCTCTCACCCCGTAAGCTTCAGCCAGCATGACAAAATCCGGCATCCCCACAGTCATATTCGACGACGAATAACGCTCGCCGTAGAACGCCTGCTGCCACTGCCGCACCATGCCTTGCCAGCCGTTATTTACAATCACAATCTTGACATTAATGCCGTATTGTGCTAATGTTCCCAGCTCTTGAATATTCATTTGCACGCTAGCATCGCCAGCAATACAAATCACTTGCTCATCGGGTAGCGCCATTTTCGCGCCCATCGCCGCCGGCACCCCGTAACCCATCGTGCCCAAACCAGCGCTCGAAATCCAGCGGCGCGGCCCGTTGTTCAAGAATTGAGCCGACCACATTTGATGTTGACCGACATCTGTTGTGTAGTAAGCATCCGGCGCTTGGGTAGCCAACTCGGAAATCACCTCTTGCGGAGACAAAATTTCTGGGTAATGAGGCACAACTAACGGATAGTCCTGTTTCCACCGATCGATCCTGTGCAGCCATTCCGCAGTCTGTCCGGTTTTCCCCGAAACTCCAGTTTCCCGACAGCGGCGCAGCAAATCGAGCAAAACTTGGCGGACATCTCCGACAATCGGCACGTCAGGGCCGCGAGTTTTGCCTACTTCCGCCGGGTCGATATCGATGTGAATCACCTTAGCGCGCGCGGCAAACTCGTCTAATTTGCCCGTCACGCGATCGTCAAACCTCGCCCCTACAGCAATCAGCAAATCGCACTCGGTAACGGCAAAATTAGCGTAAGCAGTGCCGTGCATCCCCAGCATTTTCACCGACAAAGGATGGTTTTCGTCAAAGGAACCTTTGCCCATCAGCGTTGTCGTAACCGGCAATTGGAAAAGTTCGGCGAGTTCCTTAATTTCCTCGTGGGCCCCCGCCGCGATCGCCCCGCCGCCGACATAAAGCAAAGGACGCTTCGCTTCCTTCAGCAAATGAATTGCTTGATTAATTTGCCGGGGATTTCCCTTCACCGTCGGCCGGTAGCCCGGAATTCTCACCGCCCCAGGTTCCACGGGCAGATAGTCAAATTCTTCTAAACCCACATCCTTGGGCACGTCAACCAAAACAGGCCCCGGCCGCCCTGTACTCGCGATGTGGAAAGCTTCTGCTACAATTCGCGCCATATCTCTCGGGTCGCGCACTACATAGGAATGCTTGACAATTGGCAGGGTAATCCCGTAGATATCAGTTTCCTGAAACGCATCAGTGCCGATCGCCGGACGGGGAACCTGACCAGTAATAATTACCATCGGGATCGAATCCATGTGGGCTGTCGCAATCCCCGTTACCAAATTAGTTGCGCCCGGGCCCGAAGTAGCAAAACAAACTCCAACTTTTCCGGTAGCGCGGGCGTACCCGTCGGCCGCGTGAGCAGCACCTTGCTCGTGGCGCACCAGAATATGTTTGATAGCGCCAGTTTCTTCAGCGCGGTAGAGTTCGTCGTAAAGCGGCAGAATTGCGCCGCCGGGATAACCAAAAATATGCTTGACGCCGTGGCGGATCAAGCTGTCAATCAGAGCAAATCCACCAGTTGCACGTCTGATGGTCACTTTAGTTTTTAGTTGCACAGAATTTCCTTCCTTAAACTAATTATGATTTTTAATGAAAGCTTTTATACTACTTTAATCTCAATTAATGAAACTATGAAAATTTAAGTGGTGAGATTTTACAAAAGATTTCGCGATCGCAGAGGGTTCGCCCGATCAATAAATCGTGGAACAGCAGAGGAAGAAAAGAAACCGACGAAATCGCGGCTTCTATGCCGGTTTACCGCGATATGAGGCTTGTATAGCATTTGTCATTCGCCATTCGACAAGAAAAACAATCGTTTCAGCAATTAAGAACGTCCTAACCATCAGGGCGGTTGCGATGTTATGGATCGATCGCGAAAAGAAAGCCCTCTTCCCTCTTCCCATTGGTGTCAACACTAGCCTAAAACCCGTGATAAATTTTGTTTAGACGCGAGTCTCGATCCTGCTCCCATTCCCGTTAAGAAGGGAAACTAAAGAGAATGCTGTGGTTTCCCCCAACTATCAGGGGATATCCACAATCATCGTCAAACAGTAGATCTGTACTACATTTGACCTTAAGTTGACACCAATCCCGTCTGCCTTCTGCCTTCTGCCTTCTTTGCAAAGTTCAGAGAACATCCTGCAAGACTTTGCGAGTATGTTTCCAAGCTGCCATTCCCATCACGGAGACCAAAAAGCCCAAACTCAGCAACACGATCCGCAAGCCCAACTCATCGTCGCCGACAGCATTACTGACAGCATCCGTCAGCGGGCCGGTCAGTGCTAAAGGCAGGCTCAGAGCAATATTAATCGCATTGTTTTCCAATCCAAAGACTTTGCCCCGCATAGATTCTGGAGTTTTTTCTTGAATCAGAGCCTGCATCGGCCCGTTAATTAAGGAAGCACCAAAACCGAACAGAGCACTCAATCCGAATCCCACCCATAACTGTCGAGTAAAGGCAAACATTGCTAATACAAAACCCATCATCAAGAAACCGATTAAAGGCAGAGGTTTGTGGTGCATTCGATGGCCCCAGTGTCCCAAAAAGGCTGCACCGAAGACCATTCCAATTCCCGCAGCAGCGAGCAAAAAGCCAAATTGAGTTTCTTTGAGACCTATTTTGCCTGAAAGCGCGATCGCCAGCACCTGAAGCGCCGCAAACACGGAATACAAAATGGTCAACTGCACCATCGCGTTGCTGACAAGGTGATTGTGTTTCAAATAGCGCAAACCTTCTTTGAGGTCTTGCCAAGGATGGACGTTTTTGCCACTGCTGCCGGCATGACCTTCTTTGATCCGCATCGCATAGATCAAACCTGCTGATATCAGGTACAACCCGCCCAGCAAAAACTCTTGAGAAGCCGATCCGAAGCTGTGTTTGACCCAACTAAACAGCGGTTCGCCGATCGTCATCCCGACAATAATCCCGCCCATTGTGGACGACGCGAACAGGGCATTTGCTGACATCAGTCCCTCTCGCCCCACGGTCAGGGGGATGGCGGCCGCTTCTGCCGGAGCAAAAAATTGCGTTACGGTAGAGATCAAAAACGTCATCGTCAACAAAACGACAAAAGCTTTGGGCAAAAACGGCAAAGCTACAATCAGCAAGGCTCGAATCACGTTGCAGGCGATCAGCATTTGCTTTTTGGAAAAGCGGTCTACGACGATACCGGCTACGGAACCAAACACGATCGCCGGCACGGTGTAGGCAATCATCACCGCTGACAGCATAGAATTTTCCATAGAATTTTCCGAATGCTGCCAAGAAACAGGCCAGGGTCGGTAGTCGCCAGTTTTCAGCAGAATAATCAGCAATACATAAAAGATTTTATCCGCCACTTGGGCCAATAACTGGCCCGTCCACAAGGCGAGGAAGGGGCGATTTCTCAGTAGGGCATCAAGCCCGCTGCGGTCAGGGGGAGGGCTGGCTGGGTGCATAAGAATAGTTTAACTGACCGCCTCTGGCAATTATAGTTTTCAGCAATACGTGCAAATCTGACATAGCAAAGCGGAAACTCGGAAAACTCCTGTCTCCTGCGTTCTTTTCCTGTTTTAGCAGATCGGCGGGGGACGCCTGCTGCAGTCTTCTTAACTCTACCGCGATCAGCCGGAGCCCAGAACCCGCGCCCCCGAAAAATCCGAGAAGATTGTTAAAGGTTGGCGTGCATTTCATCGTGAGTACAAGATAGGGTAATATACTTGACAAAATACTTGCTGTTGGCCGTGATATTAAAAGATGTCACGCCGATTAAGTAATATAACGAAGGTACTAACTGTTAGGAGTGAAAAAATTGAAAAAGGTTGAAGCTATTATTCGCCCCTTTAAACTAGACGAAGTGAAAATCGCACTCGTCAATGCTGGTATTGTGGGGATGACTGTTTCTGAAGTTAGAGGTTTTGGCCGTCAGAAGGGCATGACAGAACGCTATCGCGGTTCTGAGTACACCGTTGAGTTCTTACAAAAGCTCAAGGTGGAGATTGTTGTGGAAAACGATCAAGTTGACATGGTGGTTGATAAAATTATCGCGGCTTCCCGCACGGGCGAGATTGGCGACGGCAAGATTTTCATCTCTCCTGTAGAACAAATTATTCGGATTCGGACTGGGGAAAAGAACTTGGAGGCAATCTAAGATACTGGGGCATTGGGCATTGGCCAAACAGGGCATTGGTAATTGGTCATCGGTAACTAATCATTGCCAACGAAATATCTCTTTCCTGTTCAGTTTTGATACCTAAGTGTCAATATCCAATGCCACAGTTACCGCCTGTTTGGGATTTTTTATTCATTAGGAGTTGACAAGGTTCGGCATTTGTGGTATGAGAGCATGAAAGGCTCGACCGCGGTGAGAGTGCGATCGCTTGATATCGGGTGTCATTTCTGCAAAAGTCTGTTGCTGTGTGGGTACGTAGAAAATGGGGTCATATCCGAAACCTCCCGTACCGCGAGGAGTGTGGAGGATTTCGCCACGGCAAATTCCTTCTACTTGCAAGGCAATGGTACCCTCGGGACGGGCGATCGCGATCGCGCAAACAAATTGTGCTTCCCGGTTTTGTTCGCTACCCAATTCTTTGAGAAGTCGAGATATCCTGTCAGCATCGGTTTTCCCGTAGCGGGCGGAGTAAATCCCAGGTTGGCCGTCGAGTGCGTCTACCATTAAACCAGAATCATCGGCGATCGACCATTTGCCCGTTGCTTTCGCCACTTCCGACGCCTTCAAGCAAGCATTAGCTATAAAAGTTTCGCCTGTTTCCTCGATTTCCAACTCTTCCGGTTTGAGCTCTAATTCCCATCCCAAATCCTGAAGATAAACTTGCATTTCCTTGAGTTTACCCGGATTCCCCGTAGCTACAACTAGCAATTTGCGATCGGTCATTATTTCAATTAAAACTTACGAATTGATATTAACAAAAAAAATGTCGCACGATCGCAAATAAGTTATATTGTTTCTGGTCGCTTGGGAATTTATTGCTTGTATGCTGGGAAATAATAGGATTTTTTGACCGCAGATATCGGCGGATGAACACTGATGGTATTTGAGCTTTTTTTTATCCGCGTTCATCTGCGTTTATCTGCGGTTGAAAACTACGATTAATTATGCGCCCAATTTTTCGCCCAGTTTAAGTTTTGCATAACTTCTTTCAATGTAGCGGCTTCGGAATACAGCCGCAACACGGGTTCGGTCCCGCTAAACCGAATTAACAGCCAACTTCCGTCAGCTAAGCGGAATTTATATCCGTCAACTTTGTTGCAATCTACAACGGCTTTGCCGGCGATTTCTGTTAAGGGTTGATTTTGCAGCAGCGACAGCAAACGCGACCTTTCTTCCATGTTTGCTAAGTGCAAGTCGATTCTGTCATACGCTGAAGTAAAGCTTGTTTCTTGTTGCAGTCGGCTGTAAATTTCGCTTAAGTCTTCGCCGGATTTGACAACGGCTTCTAACAAGTACAGCGCTGACAGCAAAGCATCTCGTTCGGGAATGTGTGTACCGTAGCCAATTCCTCCCGATTCTTCGCCGCCGACTAAGACTTGGGTGGTTAACATTCGATCGGCTATATACTTGTAACCGATCGGCGTTTCAAATAATGGCAAGTTGTACAGCTTGGCAATTTTGGGAATTATGTCTGAACCGCTGACTGTTTTAATGACTTCCCCGGTCAAGCCGCGCCGTTTTGCTAAATGTTCGATTAAGATGGGAACTAGGATTTGTGAACTGAGAAAGTTGCCGCTAGAGTCAACGGCTGCAATTCGATCGCTATCTCCGTCAAATACAAATCCGATCGACAAACCTGAACTTTTCCGCTGGTGAGTTCGCATCACGCGGAACAACTGCGACAGGTAGCGCGGCAAAGGTTCGGGTGCACCGCCACCAAACAACGGATCTCGATCGCTGTTGACTTCATGTACCGTTTCTTCTAAAATTTGAGCTAATCCTCCGGCGGCGGCACCGTGCATTACATCTACAAATACTGTAATTTTGCCGCTGGCGATCGCTTCTTTAATCGCTTCAATATCGACCATTTCCCGCAAGGTTTTGCAGTAAGCCGGCCAAGGATTGAAATTCTCCAATTTCCCGGGACTGGCTGAAAGTGCCGCCGGATTGTCGAGTTTTGCTTCTATCTGTTGAGTAACTTCGGGCGAAACTGAACCGCCAAATCCGCCCTTGACTTTTAACCCTAAATATGCACCGGGATTGTGGCTGGCTGTCAGGACGATCGCACCCAAAGCATTTAATTGTTTGGCAGCTAAACTGAAAGCTGGAGTGGGGGCGTAGGATTCGCTCAGCAGCACGTCAAATCCTGCGTTTTGGACGGCAACAGCCGCTGTTTTGGCAAATTCTTCAGCCAGAAATCGGCGGTCGTAACCGACAATTACGGTACCGCTGCTGCCGGTTTGTGCGAGAACTTGTGCCGCTAGGGGAGCGACTAACGCTACGCGATCGAATGTAAAATCGTCAGCAATGATACCGCGCCAGCCATCTGTACCGAATTTAATAGGATTCATTTAGTCACAAGTCATGAGTCACCCGTCTATTTTATGGGTTTATCAGTCGATCGTCATCTGATTTTAGATTTTAGATTTTAGATTTGGGAATCGCTCCCATAGCCTGTACTGTGGCTGTTGACTGTTGACTGCTGACTGTTAGTTGTCATTAGCCTTGCTTGATAGATGATGTTGGGTTTTGTCCCTCAACCCAATCTACTATTACTGTTAACTCCCAACTGTCAACTGTCAACTGTCAACTGTCAACTGATTAAAAGAATGCCGGTTGGTGGCGGATCAAATTCAGGAATTCTTCGCGAGTTTTCTGTTCCTCTTGGAACACGCCCAACATGGCACTCGTAACCGTCCAAGCACCAGGTTTTTGCACACCCCGCATCGTCATGCACATATGGCTGGCTTCCATTACCACAGCTACTCCCTTCGGTTCCAATATTGTCTGAACTGCTTCGGCAATTTGGCGCGTCAAACGTTCTTGCACCTGCAACCGGCGGCTGTACATCTCGGAAATTCGGGCTAATTTGCTCAATCCCACTACTTTTTGGTTAGGAATGTAAGCAATGTGAACTCGGCCCATAAACGGCAGCATATGGTGTTCGCACATACTGAATACGCTGATGTCTCGCACCAGTACCATTTCGTTGTGACCTTCGTCAAAGATAGCGCCGTTGAGGAGTTCTTCGAGGGATTGACTGTAACCGCTGGTGAGAAACCGCATTGCTTCTGCTACCCGTTTTGGGGTTTTGAGCAATCCTTCGCGTTCGGGGTCTTCTCCTACTCCCAGCAGCATTGTGCGAACGGCCTCCATCATTTCTTCTTGGCCTACTTCTGAGGGTTTGGGCACGCTGGATTCTTGACCGTTCGAGGAATTGCGATCGGGTCGAGTTGGGATGCGCGGGGCGTTGTTTTCTGCGGTTTGTAACAGTTTCATGCTGTCAGTCGAGAGTGAGTTCGAGCCATTGGAATCGGCGGAAGATGCAATTGTCATAACAATTTGGTGTGAGGGTGAATCGATATTTCGATTTTCGATTGGGGGATATAGCTAGAGATTCAAAGATTGTTGAATTGGAGAAAAATCCAGCAGTCTAAAATCTCAAGTTCACAAAACTCCTGCGTTGGACATGAGCGTGATTTCTTCAATTACTGCACTTGCTGGCAACTGAACTGCGTGCAGAATTGATTGGGCGACGATTTCTGGGGTTAACATGGCGGTGCGATCGAAGTCGGCGTGCACGGTGTCTGTGTCCCACATGGGAGTATTGACAGAACCCGGACAGATTGCTGTTACGCGAATTCCGTGGGCGCGTTCTTCGGCGGCTAAGGTTTTAGACATAGCCATGAGACCGAATTTGCTGACGCAGTAGGCTCCCCAGTTGGGGAAGGTTTGGCTGCCGGCGATCGAGGAAACGTTGATGATGATTCCCGATCCGCGATCGCGCATGGAGGGCAAAACTCCTAAAATGCACTGCCAAACGCTAGTTAGATTGAGGTCTAGAACGCTCTGCCACTCGGCTAGCGGCGTTTCGGTCAATGAGCCGGTGTAGCCCATGCCAGCGCTGTTGACCAGGATATCTACGGAACCCAATTGAGATGCGATCGCGCTGATGCTGCTTTGCACTTGCTCAATTTTTGCCAAGTCTAAGGGATAAGCTTCTGCTTTCACTCCGACTTCTCGGGCTGCTGCGGCAACGGCTTCTAAGTTTTCCGACTCTCGGCTAACTAATGCCAGATTTATGCCCTCGGCGGCGAACGCTAGAGCCGTCGCTTTGCCAATACCGCTGCTGGCTCCCGTTATCAGAGCCTGCTTTGTTGTTGGATGGTTCATTCAGTGTCCTAATACTTTCGCTCGGCAACCCCCTACAGCGTTGCAGCCTTCTGAGGCAAATTAGACAACTGTCTGCTGCGGGCGATAACAGTTAATTATGAGATGAACATTAAGAACTGTTAAGCCGTGTCACCTGAGAAATTATAACACTGCTGACAGATCCGCAGAATAGTGAGTTATCAGTTATGAGTTGGAAGTTAAGAGATTGTTCACTACATAACTGATAACTCTGAATCGATCGGCTCAAGCAGAAATTTCAGTGAACACACCGATATGGCGAAACTTTTGATATCGAAGCTCGCGTCGCTGCTGAGCCGTAAGCTGTGTGAGTTCTGCTAAGTTTTCCAACAAAGCTTGTTTGAGCATGGAAGCGGCTTTGAGGGGATTCGAGTGAGCGCCACCGATCGGCTCGGGTACTATTTGATCGAGAATGCCGAGGTTTTTCAAATCCCAGGAAGTAATTTTCAGGGCTTCTGCGGCCAAGTTAGCTTTGCCAGAGTCTTTCCAGAGAATGGCCGCGCAAGCTTCGGGAGTGGCGACGGTGTAGACGGAATGTTCCAGCATCAACAGCCGCTCGCCGACGCCGATACCCAAGGCGCCACCGGAACCGCCTTCGCCGATGACGGTGCAAATAATGGGAACGTCGAGGCGAAACATTTCTCGGAGGTTACAGGCGATCGCCTCTCCCTGTCCGAGCTGTTCTGCTTCTAAGCCTGCCCAAGCCCCCGGAGTGTCGATAAAGGTGAAAATTGGCATTCCGAAGCGATCGGCGTGTTCCATCAACCGCAGGGCTTTGCGATAGCCACCGGGAGCAGCCATGCCGAAGTTGCGGGCGATATTGTCTTTAGTGTCACGGCCTTTTTGATGGCCGATGATGACTGTGGGACGCCCGTCTATGCGGGCAATTCCGCCGACGAGGGCCGGGTCGTCTCCGCCGCGGCGATCGCCGTGAAGCTCGATCCACTCGTCGCTAATTGCCTGAATGTAATCGAGGGTGCTGGGGCGGCGCGGGTGACGGGCGAGTTGCAGCCGCTGCATGGGGGACAAGCTGCTGAAAATTTCTTGTCGCAGTTGGGTCGAGCGAGCTTCGAGTTTGCGAATTTCGTCGGTAACATCGACGCTGTTTTCTTCGGCGAGTTCGCGGATCTGGTGAATTCGGGTTTCTAGTTCCGCCAGCGGCTTTTCAAAATCTAGGAGTAGTGGTTTGCGGTCGGGGTTTGCCACGCTGATAATTTCTATAAGGTTTTAAGGTTTGGTCGATCGACTATTTTCCGATCCTACCCTGTCTGGGGATAGTAAAAAAGACGGAAAAATTGCCAACTTTGAGTTTTAAATTTTGTATGATATCAAATTTGGTCACATCATAAATTATCATATAGCGCGATCCGCAAGCTCGCGCTGCACTCCGAAAAATATTATTCCGATGCCAACGAAAGAGTCAACAGTTAAATTTGAAAATTTAACTGTTGACTCTTAACATCAAACTGACATTAATAAAGGTCGGAAACCGTGTTTGACAGAAATAAGACCGATTTGCTCCATCTTCTCCACAGTAATTTGATTCCGCCCCCAAGAAAAATTGGTATACAATTTTTCAAATTCCAGCAGCATTGATTCGGCAAAACACGCAAACAACTGTCTGCCCGGTACATCCATATTGACAATCTTCATAATTTTCCACTCAATATCGAGGGAATGCTCCACAATCCCGCCATTTAGTACGTAAATTCCGGGATGCTGAACCTGAGTTGCCAAATTTTTCGGATAGCCACCGTCAATCATTAAACAGGGTTGCTTCAATGTCTGAGGGTCAATTTCTACTCCCTTTGGCATACTGGCTACCCACACTACAATATCCGCTTGGGGCAGGGCTTCTTCCAAATCCATGATTTTGCCTCGCCCCAATTCCGATTGCAAATCTTGCAATCGTTCTTTGTCGCGGGCAATGAGCAACAATTCTGCTACATTTGTTTTAACATTCAGCCAGCGACAGACAGCACTACCAATGTCGCCAGTAGCACCGCAAACGGCTACAGTGGCTTTTGAAAGTTCAATCCCCAATTTTGGGGCTGCTTCTTCTACTTGGCGGCAGAGGATGTATGCCGTGTGAGTGTTACCAGTGGTGAAGCGCTCGAACTCCAACTTGATATTGCGAATTTGCTTAATTTGCTGCAAGTTGAAATTCTCAAAAATGATTGAAGAAAAGCCGCCTAAAGCAGTGATGTTAATCCCGTTTTTTTGAGCGTGTGCCATCGCATTAATGATCTTGCGAGTGGCTGCTTTAATCCGGCGAGTGGCTAGCATTTCTGGCAGAAAACAGGACTCCACATAGCGGCCTTCTATTTTTTGTCCAGTGATGCTTGTTACCGTGATATGATCAACTATTTGGGGCGGTGCGCTGCACCAAAAATCGAGACCTTGATCGGCATATTCTGGATAGCCCAGCTCGTTAGCTACTGATTGGGCGTGTTCTAAGCTGGTTAAGTGACCGATTAGACCAAACATTAAGTTGTCAAATGAAGGAAGATTGAAGATTGAAGAAGGAAGAAGAAAGAAGGAAGAAGGAAGAAGGAAAATTAAAAATTTATATTCTAAAATGAGGTATCCCATTTTTAATTTTTAATTTTTTTCCCATTCCTTATTTCCCAATTAACTAGGCTGCGAGGCCTTGTGCTGACATCCGCATGATATCGCGGTTGTTAAAGCCTATGTTGCCTAGAGCTTCGCCGTAGGCAATCATAAAGTCTTCGATTAAAGCGTCTTTTTCCATTCCCAAGACGCGGGCATCGTCTGCGACAGAGTTTAGCAGTCTCCAGATGATGGGCAGGTTTTGGCGGTTGGCAGCTTCGAGTTCGGCTTTGGATTCCTCAAAGTGAGCTTGCAGCCAGACTTCCCCAAAGTTGAGGTGGGTGTATTCTTCTTTGACGACGCCTTCGGTGATTTTGCGAGCAAAATCATCGGCGACGGGGATGTAGATGTTGTAAGCTGCGATCGCAAAACACTCGATAATTAGCGATTGAATCAACAAGCAAGTTACAATCTGACCTTGGGCCGCTGCCGTCTGGAAGTTTTTGTGCAATTCCGAAAAGAACTGCTTGGCAAATGCCATGTCCGGCGTGACTTTAAGATTCCGGCCACAAGCTTGGAAGCCTTTCATGTGGCGGTTCTCCATCTTGGACAAGCCAATTAACTCTGCTTTTTTGTCAGCCAACAGTTCGGCCAGTGTCAGGTAATTGTCGTGAGCTTCTTGTTCGCCTTCAATCACAATGGCGTTGATGCGGCTGTAAGCATCTTTGTAAGTTTCGGTTTGAAAGTCAATTGTTGGGCTAGCCTCAAGCTGGGGCATAGATATTTAGTCTCCTAATACAAGCTTGTGGGATGTTGGGAAACCCCTTTAAATTTGGGGGTCAGTGACAGTACACTTTACCTATTTTGAACGCACCCCATCTAAATCAAAGATTATAGCTGAGGATTCTTTCGACAAAGAAATTTTCTTTGACGCTCCGGGAAAAACTGGCGTACTCAGCGTGTTTGGCGGAGTTTTGCCGTCGAACACTCCAGAAAGACTATCGCTAGAATGCTATCTATTTACTAATTACTTGAATTAGTCGTTAGCCGCTCTTTTGCCGGAAAATAGATTATAGAAAGACGGTCTATGTCTCCACCCTTAAGGGTTTTACAGTACCAACTCTATCTATAACATTATATCTTAATTACAAGTTCCTCCCTGGGTACTCCTTTTTTCCCTCTACGACATATTATGTTGTATGGGAATCTGGGAGGCGATCGGGTTGGAGAACCTCACAGGCTTATTATTTTAGGTTAATTCACAAATTTATGGGTAAATCCTTTGACAGGTCTCAAGCGCTGCAACTGCTGAGTTTTATTTTGTTGCTGGCGGGGGCTGCGCTGGTGCTGCTGCCGCTGGCTGCTGTATTTTTGGTTTCTTTATCACCATCTGGTGTGGGTGTCAAGGCCACAGGCCTGACTTTTGCGAACTATCAGGAGGCTTGGCGACGGGGCAATTTTTTGTTGGCATTCCTTAATTCTACTCTAGTGGCGATCGCAGTGACGGGTTTTCAGGTTGTAACTTCTGCTTTGGCCGGTTACGCCTTAGCCCGGCTGAAGTTTCGCGGGCGACAGGCGATTGTGTTGGGGGTTTTGGCAACGCTGGTAATTCCGTTTCAGCTTTTGGTGATTCCGATTTTCTTGGTTTTGAAGTGGGGTCATCTGCTGAATACTTACGGGGCGCTGATTTTGCCGACGGCGGCTAACGGTTTTGGGATTTTTCTGCTGCGCCAGTATTTTATGACTGTTCCGGTGGAGTTGGAGGAGGCTGCAATTCTGGATGGGGCTAACCGCTGGCAGGTTTTGTGGCAGGTGATGTTACCTTTGGCCCGCCCTGCTTTGGTGACGCTGTTTTTGTTTACCTTTATCGGGGAGTGGAACGATTTGTTTAAGCCGCTGGTGTTTACGACGCGGCCGGAGTTGCGGACTGTGCAGTTGGTTCTGGCTGAGTTTCAGGAACAGTTTACTAGCAGTTGGCAGTTGTTGATGGCGGCGGTGGTAATTGGAACTGTGCCGGTAGTGTTGCTGTTTTTGGCGGGTCAACGGCAGTTTATTCGCGGGATTGCGGCGACGGGGATTAAGAATTGAGTTGGAGATGCTTGGCAATTAAGTTTGTAGTCATTTGTGGAACCATTCTCAAGCACAGGCTTTCGGGTCTGTTCTTGAGAATGGTGCCAAATGTGATTTTGTAGTCACTCGGCGATTGAACTCGCTACTATACAAACGAAGTTTACTTTCAGCAGACTAAAAGATAAAGGGCATATCAAAACGGTATTATGTGAATCTATGCAGAAGCTCGGTTTATTTTTATTTATCGTATCTTTTCTACCGTGGTTGGCAGTCTTTTTTGTTGTGCCCTTCCTGCCGCTGGACATTACCCAAAAAACTACTTTATCTGTCGTTCTGGCTGTTGGGGCAGAGGTTTGTTTTTGGATTAGCGTGGTGCTGTTGGGGAAAGAAGTAGTTACCAAATATCGGCGTTATTTGGATCCCCGATATCTTTGGAAAAAAATCAAAAATTTTCACCGCAGATGAACAGGACTCGACGCAGATATTCAGCCTGGATGTGGGGGTTTATCTGCGGTCAAGGTTGAGCTATTCGCTAAAAATTTGCAAGCGAATAGAGCGTTCTCCGTCTCCAAAATCCACTTCAATCTTTTCTCCCGAAAGACTGTCCAAGCATCCCAAAAGCAACCGCAAATTGGGTGTGCTTGCTCCTGTATCCACGTACAATCTATCTGCCAAACTGCCTAAACGCTTCCAAATCGTGTAGAGTTTGACTACTGTTTGTTCTAGCTGTGCGGCTTGTTTTACAACGTCTGCGGTGGTTCCCAAACAGCCGACTCGCAAAGATTCTTCTAAAGCCATTTCCATGTCTAAGTGAGACTGATTGAGAGCTTGCACTTGGGCAGCGGCGTCGAGATATTTTGATAAATTTTTGGCATCGGAAGTTAGCTGTTTCACAGTATCTACGTCGGGATTTTCTGCTACTTCTTTTTGAATTTCGCTTTGGTGAGATGGGGAAAGTTTCTCCATTTCTTTGACTAAAGGAGCGAGGTAGCGGGAAGGTAGAGAACCAGTAGATGCTTTTTCTTTGACTTCTTCTGGCAATAAATCTGAGTTCATTGCCATCCATTCGTCGGATAGTTGTTTGACTTCGCGGCGGGTGATGCGATCGCCACTTGCTGCGGCATCTGTTACCATTTGCTGCACTTCGGGAGATGCTTTGGCTGTTTCTACAAAGGCTCTTTTGCTGAAGTTTCTAATGGAATTTGGGTCTAAATCTCCTTGCTGGATCAGAGTATCGGCACTATTAGCTAATTCTATCAAAGAATAGGCTTGACTTTTGCCAATTTCTCTTTCTTTGAGCCAGTTCAAAAAGCCTGTGCCGCGTCCTTCGCCGCCTTTTTTTTCTCTGTCTCGGACTGTTCGGAGAATGCGTCCCCGCCAAATGTCGGTTTGCAAGTCGAAGCGATCGCACACTTTCCAGGCATTGTCAACCTGATTTTCAAAATCAAATTCTGGTATTTGTTCGTCTTCGGGGTCTGGCAATTGGAAATTGATATCGGTAAAGCCGTTGAGGGCTTCTGCAAGTTCTGCGGGATTTAGGGGGACTTCAGCCATTAGGAAAAATTGGTGTAGTGCAACAGCCGGTTTAATTGGTAACTTGCACGGGTTGACAGTTGAGACGCTATATGTAGCGGTAAGGTAGGCAAGATTTACCTACTAATAGAGTTTTTGTGCAAGTCATATCATTATTGCACGATGAGGTGCGATCGGCGAAAAGATACCCAAAAAGACTCCGGGTACGCCCCTGATGGGACTTGAGGCGAGTGGTGGCTGTGGGGGGATTGAGTTAAAGTGAATTAGGAAATTAAAGGAACTAATAAAATGCTGGAAACTACCAAACGTTACGAGCGCTCTATCCCTTTGTTAGCCTAAAAGTGAGAAAATAAGCTAAAGGGAAAGTGCCATCTCAGAACAAGACATCGCTAATATCATTACGATCGAACCGGGTAAGCGAGGTGGTAAACCTTGTATTCTAGGCATGATAATTACGGTTTATGACCTGTTGAAATATCTAGAGAATGGAATTAGTTATGAACAAACTTTAAAGGCTTTTTCGGATATGACGCAACATGATATGTGGAATTATTAGAGTTTTTATTAAATAGTTATCATATTATGTTTCGGTAATCGCTAATAATGATTCTGTAGTAAGAGCGTAAGGCTCGCGAGCTAGAAGCTTGCACTGTAGTCGTCATTAATTGACCGGACATAATATTATCTCCCTGCGTAAAGTCATGCCCCAAAACTTTTCCGGTAAAAATCTCCAAGCCCACAACTTCAAAGGTCAAGACCTCACAGGTGCAAACTTCAGCTATGCAGACATCCGAGGCGCAAACTTTACCAATGCCATCCTCAAAGAAGCTGACTTTACCCGTGCCAAAGCAGGACTGGAACAGCGCTGGACAATTTTTCTAGTAACTGTCTCGCTATTTCTATCGTTAATATCGGGATTAATTTCAGGCTTTGCTAGTTCTTGGGTAGCAGTTTTTTTCACTCCAGAGATCATCAAACAGTACACCATTATTCCTGGTGTGCTTGTGTTGATAGTTTTGGCAATCTTCTTTATAGCTACTATCCGCCAAGGTATAGGGTCAGTGGCAGTGGCAGCGGCAGCGGCAGCGGCAGGGGCAGCGGCAGTGGCAGCGGCAGCGGCAGTGGCAGTGGCAGGGGCAGCGGCAAAGGCAGCAGCAGTGGCAGGGGCAGGGGCAGCGGCAGTGGCAGCGGTAGTGGCAGCGGCAGCGGTAGTGGCAGCGGCAGGGGCAGCGGCAGGGGCAGCGGCAGTGGCAGGGGCAGCGGCAGGGGCAGCAGCAGTGGCAGTGGCAGCGGCAGGGGCAGGGACAGCGGCAGTGGCAGTGGCAGGGGCAGGGGCAGTGGCAGTGGCAGTGGCAGGACTAGGTATTTACGTTGCTTGGCGTGCCTTGGCTGGGGATGAGAAACACGCATGGATTCGCACCGTTGCTATTGCCTTTGCCACTACAGGTGGCACTAGCTTTCGTAATGCCGATCTAACTGATGCTAATTTCACTGAAGCAATGCTGAAAAGCACAGATTTCAGAAAAGCTAACTTGACTCGCACTTGCTTCCGCAAAACAGAAAAACTCGATCGCGCGCGTGTCGGTAATTCGATATTAGCTGATACCCGCGTCCGAGAATTACTCATCACTGGCAAGGGCTACAACAAATCCTATGTTGGTGCGAATCTCCAAGGAGCAAACCTGACACGCGTTAATCTTAACGAGGCTAATCTCAAGCAGGCTAATCTCAGCGAAGCAACTTTATATCAAGGTAATTTGGAATTCGCAAACCTGACTGAAACTCAAGCCTTAGCAACAGATTTTACAGAAGCTTATTTTACAGGTGCTTGTTTGGAAGCTTGGAACATTGACGCTACTACAAAGCTCGATCGCGTTGACTGTCGGTTTGTTTATCTTCTAGAAAATGCCAAACCGGGAACTGACGATCGCGATCGCCGCCCTCACCACATCAGTAAATGTTTTGAACCGGGGGATTTCGAGAAACTATATAAAAAGATTATGGCAACGATGCAAATCCTCCTCAAAGATGGGATTAACCCCGAAGCTTTTGTTACCGCTTTTCAGAAGTTAATGCGAGAATTTCCCGACATTACACCGGAGTCAATTCAAGGAGTTGAGAAGAAAGAAAACGATGTTTTACTGACTCTCAAAGTTCCCGAAGGAACGGATAAGGGTAAAGTTGAGCAAATTTGGGACGAAGTTTATCAAGCAAGGCTAGAAGCTCAAAGACAAGCCGAGCAATTAAAAGCTAAAGATGAAATTATTGTAATTCAAAAATATTATAGCGATGTCTTTGAAGACTTAGTGAGAGGAGTGTTTAGTCAATATTTGGCAAATCCTTCAACCGTGCCTCAGCCATCTAGCCTGATAATTAACAATCACAATCAATCTACAGCAGACAGTAAAGCCGCAAGGGACAACATTGACCAAAGTCGCAAAGTAGAAATTTCAGGGGGAACGGTTGATGCTACCGCTGCCGGAGCATTTGGCTTAGGAGATACTAGCGGTACAGCAGCCAATACTATCAATCAGTTGTCTGAAGATCGCAGTATAGATAAATTAGAAAAAGCGATTGAAGACAAATACCAAGAAAAATTACGATCTAAAGAGCAAGCAGAATTAAAAGCTAAAGATGAAGAAATAGCTTTATATCGCCAGGAAATAGCTGAACTGAGAGAAATAGCTAAAATTTTAGCTAAAGAACCCATAGAGATTAATATCAATCAGGAGGAGAGGCAAGCATAAACTACTAGCATCACTATGCAAAGTGACGAAAGCCTCAGTCGAATTATAAAACTTTATGAACAGACTATACAATCTTTAGAAGCCAAGCACAAAGCTGAACTACAAGCTAAAGACAGAGAAATAGAAATCTACCGTCAGAAAAGTTTGGAGCTAAATGAATTTGTAAAATTGTTGGCTAAGCGGCCTGTTAATGTTAAAATTACTAATGAAGTTAAATCTAGATCGAAGAGTAAAGGTATGAGTGACCAAATCGACCAAAGTCGCAAAATAGAAATTACAGGTGGAACCGTTAACGCTAGCGGTGCTGGAGCTTTAAGTTTAGGTGATATCAGCGGTACTGTTGCCAATACAATTAATCAATTATCGGATTCTGCTAAACCAGATGAACCGGGAATAAAAGAATTATTGACCCAGTTACAAACAGCGATCGAGGCTGAAACTGATTTATCTGATGATGATAAAGCTGAAGCATTGGAACAGGTAAAAACTTTGGCAGAAGTAGGGAAAAATCCCCAAAAAAGTACAATGCAAAAGGCGGGGAAAACGGCAATGAAAATTTTGAAAGGGACTATTGCTGGTTTACCTAGTGCGGCGACGTTGGTAGAAGCTTGCAGTAAATTGTTGCCTGCGATCGCAAGTCTCTTACTTCTACCCTGAAATCCAATATCAACGCCCAGTAAGTAATGGTATTTTTAGGGCGGGCGAGACGCCCACCCCACGAAGATTCTTCGCTTCAATCAAAATGACAGCGCAGCTTACCGTCCAGATTTTCTCGGCGGTGTATCATCAGTCGATCGCTTCCGACGGATCAGCACGCTCATCACTTGCTTCGGATTGGCTGCACGTTGTACGGGACTCCAATCGCCGACTTGGGCAAATCCCAGCCGGTACAAAGTCAGTATGGTTTCCCTGACACCCTTGGGCGAACCGACAACCGTTAACAGCACCACTTCCTGTTCCGATACTGCTGCTGAGTCGTCATTTGGGCGATCGAATTTGTTGTCGTCAGGCACGAATTCCTGTGACATAATATGTTCTCCTGGTTTTGGGTTTTCTAGAAAAACCCAAAAACCCAGCCGCCCCGCATTTCAACGCATAGCAGGGCGGCTACAGAGGATGTTATGATGCTCCGTTAGCCTCCAGACTGCTGATACCAGTTTGGCGGTTAGCTGTCCATTGCTGTTGGTAGCAGCTTTGGGCAGTGCAACTAGATTTTTGGGCGACGCGGGCTGCCTCCTCTACAAGCAAGCAACCTCTCACTTCAAAGCGTAGCCGCAGATGGGGGCCGCCGTCAATCGATTTTGGATTTTGGATTTTGGATTGTGGATTGAAGAATTGATCCCCGGACTAATCTGGGGACTTTGGGAGTTTTGATGCGGGATTGGCGGGTTTTGGGCGATCGCACCAATCCTACTCACAAAACGAACGATCGCCTTTTCAACTTACCAACTACAACGGCGATACTTTATCGCGTTCAATCTCCTCGTGGGAAGCTGTTTTCCCGTTCAAAGTTGTACCATCCTCGGGGAGATTGTCTAGTCGATCGCGCTTCTTAAAGCGATCGCGAGCCGAGACAACCACCACATACAGAACCGGCACTATAAACAAACTCAAGACAGTAGAAACAACCATCCCCCCGGCGATCGCATTCCCTAGCGATCGGCGGCTAGCTGCACCCGCACCTTCTGGGTTAACCAGAGGAGCAATACCCAAAATGAAAGCCAGAGAAGTCATCAAAATCGGTCGTAAACGCTCTTGAGAAGCCTCAACTGCCGCCTTAGCAATTGAATATCCCTGCTCCCGTAACTGGTTCGCAAACTCCACAATTAAAATCGCATTTTTACTAGCCAATCCAATCAACATCACCAAACCAATCTGGCAATAAACATCATTCGCCAAACCCCGCAACGACTGAGCTAAAAGTGCACCCAAAATCGCCAGAGGCACCGATAGCAAAATAATGAAAGGATCGACATAATTTTCGTACTGAGCCGCCAAAACCAAGAACACAAAAATCAGTCCCAAACCAAAAATAATTGGTGCTTGACCCCCCGACTCAATTTCTTCTAAAGAACTCCCCGACCATTCATACCCAAAACCCGACGGCAAAACTTGAGCCGACACCTTTTCCATCGATTTTAGCGCCTGTCCAGAACTCGCTCCCGGAGCCGGAGTGCCAGTAATTTCAATTGACCTATATAAATTGTAGTGGTTAACACTTTGCGCCCCCACCACCGGAGTTATCTTCACCAAATTGCTCAAAGAAATCATTTCATTCTTTCCAGAACGCACATACAATTTCCCAATATCTTCAGGGTTATCGCGAAACTGTTTATCCGCCTGAACATACACCCGATAATTGCGCTGCTGGAGATTAAAATCATTCACATACTGAGCCCCCAGAGCCGTTTGTAGCGTACTGAAAACATCATTAATGGGAATATCTAGAGCCTTAGCTCGATTTCGGTCAACTTCCACAACTAACTGAGGTGTATTCGCAGCAAACGTACTAAATACCGCTTGCAATCCCGGTGTCTGATTTGCCTGCTTCAAAATCCCGCCCATAGTCTGGACTAAGCCATCTAAACCGCTGTTACCTTTGCGGTCTTGCAATTGAAATTGGAAACCCCCAAATTGACCTAAACCTTGAATTGCAGGCGGATTCACGGGGAAAATTCTCGCTTCGGGAATCGAGAAAAACTTACCCCGCAACTTACCAATAATTGCTTGTACAGTTTGATCTTCTCCGTGACGTTCTTCCCAGCCTTTAAGTGTAGTAAATATAATCCCCTGGTTGGAACTGTTACCACTAAAACCAAAGCCACCTACAGAAAAAGTCCCCACAACTTCAGGAACTTTGAGGATTTCTTGTTCAACTTTGTCCATCACCTGCTGGGTGTATTGCAGCGAAACCCCTTGAGGCCCTTGAATAATTGTCAGAAAATAACCCTGGTCTTCCTCTGGGATAAATGCCGTGGGTACTGCTAAATAAAGCCAAGCGGTGAATCCCAGAGAAGCAATAAACAACAGGGTAACAATGGTTTTAAATCGTGTTAAGAATATTAAGGAATCTCTATATTTCTTTTGTATCCAATCCAGAAAAATATTAATCCGGTTAAACACCCAACCCAACGGGCCGCCAAACTTCTTACCTGGGCGCAGCAATATAGCGGCTAGTGAGGGAGTAAGAGTAACCGCCATAAAGGTAGAAAGCAGAACGGAAAAAGCAATTGTCAGGGCAAATTGTTTATAGAGTGCTCCCGTTGTCCCTGGGAAAAATGCCACTGGTACGAACACCGCCATCAATACTAAGGAAGTGGCAATTACAGCACTAAAAAGTTCCCGCATTGACTCGGAAGCTGCTTGGCGGGCATTCATACCTTGGCGGACTAGACGGTCAATATTTTCGACTACGATGATAGCGTCATCAACCACTAAACCTGTTGCTAAGGTAAGACCAAATAGAGACAAACTGTTAATCGTAAAGCCGAAAGCTTTGATAAAGGCAAATGTCCCAATCAAGGAAATGGGAATTGTGAGGGTGGGAATAATCGTAGTGCGCCAATCTTGCAGGAAAACAAAAATAACTATCACCACTAGCAAGACTGCTTCAAACAGAGTTTTGACTACTTCTGCCATTGACTCTTGGACAAATTGAGTCGTATCTAGTGCGGTTCTATGTATCACCCCGGGAGGGAAGTTTTTAGCTAATTTTGCCATTTCGGCTCTGACGGCCTGGGCAACATTTAGAGCATTACTTCCTGGCAATTGGTAAATCCCTAAACCCACCGCGTCATTACCTCGGAATCGCAGGAAAGAGTTATAATTTTCTGCTCCTAATTCGGCTCTACCGACATCTTTTAACTTAACTAAAGTTCCATTTGTTTCGCTTTTTATAACAATTTCTTCAAATTCTTTGGGGTCTTTTAAACGGCTTTCGGCAGTCAAATCAATCTGATACATTTGGCCTTCTGGGGCGGGTTCTTGGCCAATTCTTCCTACACCAACTTGCAAGTTTTGTTCGTTAATTGCTCTTGTTACATCTTGCATTGTTAGATTACGAGCCGCTAATTTATTGGGGTCGATCCACAGGCGCATAGCATAGCGTCTTTCCCCAAAGATTCGCACGTCGCCAACACCTTTTACTCTTTTTAAAGTATCTGCTAAATAGAGGTCGGCGTAGTTGCTTAAAAATATGGTATCGTATTCTTTATTTTCGGTGAATAATCCTATAGCCAGCAGCAGGCTGTTAGATTGTTTTGTAACTGTAACTCCTGTGCGTTGTACGACATCTGGCAGTTGTGGTTGAGCAACTGCCACTCGATTTTGCACATCGACGGCGGCGATATCTTTGTTGCGGGAAGTATCAAAGGTGGCTGTAATGGTGCTAGTTCCACTGTTGGTGCTACTGGAAGTTAGATATTTCAGTCCTTCAATGCCGTTGATTTGCCTTTCTAGGATGTTTGTTACCGCATTTTCGACAACTTCAGCATTCGCACCGCTATAGTTTGCTGTGACGTTGATTTGGGTGGGGCTGATGTCCGGGAAGCGCTCGATCGGCAAAGTGGGAATGCTGATTGCGCCTATCAAAACAATAATAAAGGCGCAGACGCTAGCAAAGACAGGTCGTTTAATAAAGAAATCTGCAAACATTATTTGGGTAATGGGTAGTTGTTAGTTGATAATTGCTAATTCCTAATTGCATGCACTTCAGTCAAAAATTAAAATAGCCCCCTTTTGTAGAGCGGAGCAATCACTTAGTTTCACGTAAGGTAAGTAGTTGCGCTTTAGCGCTCTTCTCTTCATACGTGAATTAAGAGCGCTGAAGCGCAACTACTTACCTTATTTTTTGCTTTCTACTGGTAATTTTTTCCCTGCTCCTTGCTCTTCCTCTTGAGCCATAATCGGAACACCGTCTGTCAGGTTAAGGATGCCTGCGGTAACAATTTTTTCGCCTGCTTGCAAACCTTCGATAACTTGATAATTATTCCCCTCAATGGCTCCCAATTTCACGGACTTTTGTCGCGCTACTAAAGGTGGCATTCCAGGTTTTGGCTGTTCCGGCTTTTGAGCTGTGAAGACAAAAGTTTGCCCACCTAAGCGAGTAACTGCTGTGACTGGAACTAAAATTCCGGGGTTCTGTTTCCAGATGACTTTAGCTTTTACAAACTGGAGATTAAGCAGTTCGCCGGTGGGGTTGGGAAAGGTGGCTTTAGCTAAAATTGTTTGGGAATTGGCGCTGACGTTGGGGGAGATAAAGCTGATTTGACCTTGGGCGATCGCCTTACCTTGAGCGTCGAGCATTTGTACTGGCAGCCCTAAGCGTAATTGAGGCTGCCGTTCCAAAGGAATTGATAACCGCAAGTCTAGCAATTGGTTCTCTGTCAAGGTGGCAATGGCGTTACCTTTTTGCAAGTAATCACCTACTTTCACTGGTATGTCGCCGATGACTCCCGCGAAGGGCGCGATGACAGCAGTTTCTTGTAGTTGTACTTCAAAGCCGCGCACTTGAGCCGCGGCCTCGGCAACTTGCGCTTCAGCTTGATCGAGCTGTTCTTGGCGAGTGCCGTTGGCTAACTGGGCTAATCTGCTCTTGGCTTGTGCGACTTCTGCTTCGGCTTTGGCTATTTCCTCTGGGCGCGAACCGTTTTGCAATTGCCGCAAAGCTTGCCGCTGCTGTTGCAAGGCCGCTGTGCGGCGCTCGATCTCGGCTTGTCTGTTCTTTTGCCGCTGCTCGAACCGCCTTTGAGCTTCTCGGAGGTTGGCTTTGGCGCTGCCTTCTTTTTGGGTGTATTGTTCGAGGGTGTTGGCGGATTCTGCGCCTTCTTTTGCCAATGCCTGATATCTGGCCAACTGCTGGCTGGCTAATTTTGCTTCGGCTGTGCTTGCCTCTATTTGCGCTCTTGCTTGGGCAATGTCTTCTAAGAGGCTACCTGTTTGGGCGTCGGCGAGGTCGGCTTCAGCTTGGCTAACTCGGGCTTGGGCTTGACCAATTTCTTCTGGCCGAGAGCCCGATCGCAGTTGGGCGAGGTTGGCTTGGGCTTGGGCGACTTGGGCTTGAGCTTGGGCGATTTCTTCGGGCCTGGCTCCTGCTTGCAATTCGGCTAAATGGGATTGAGCGCGGATCAGGTTGGCTTGGGATTGCCTCAAGTCAGCTTGGGCGCTCTCGCTTTTCATGCGGGCGATGGCTTGCCCTTTGTTTATGAAGTCCCCGGATTTGACAAAAATCTCCGTGACTAGCCCTTCTACTTCGGGTTTGATTTCTACCGAACGCTTGGCTTCTAAGCTGCTGACAAATTCCGAGGCATCTTGGACTGAGCTGGTTTGTACGGCTGCGAGCTTGACTGGTATGCCTGGGGGTTGGGCTGCTGCTGCTGGTGGCTGTGCGCGATTATGACCCGATTGCCACGAGTACCAGCCGATACCTGCTGCGCCTGTGGCGATCGCGATCGCGGCAATTAGGGGCCAGCGCGATCGTGGTTTAGCAACAGGTTCGGGGCGATCGGCAAGGGCTGCAAAATCCTGCGGTCGATCGCTGTCTGCATCGGTTGGGTGCAGTTCCGGTTTAGCAACAGGTTGTGGGCGATCGGCAACGGCTGCAGAATCCTGCTGTTTCTCCCTGCCTGCATCGGTTGGGTGCAGTTCCGGTGTGGGAGATTTTTGCTCTTGGGCTTCAACGACCGATTCTGGGGATTTAGAATAACTCATGGGCAGCACCACTTAGATTTTTTTAACTTCTGACTTACTGAGACTTTGGCGGAATCTTTGATTCTTCCGGTACCCCCCTCAAACAGAGCGGGAATAAGGACAAGCGCTTTTAAACAGGATGGAATCTGGAAAGTCCCTTTTTAATGGGGTTGGGGTATGTGCAGGGCTTTAGTCCGATCGCAGTTAGCCAAGCCAGGGAGTGATTATTTTTAGGAAAGCTTTTTGTTATCTCTCAAAAGTTACGATGGCAGGAATGATTACACATCCTTCTTATGACTCACCTGAGTGGGTGAGTTGGAAGGATTTTTCCTTGGAGTTGGCGGGTTCAACGGAGGTTGGGGAGTCACGCACTCCGGCGATCGCGCTTTTTTCCTTGGCTAGTTGCTCGGTTAACCAGTCTATCTCTGACGCCAGCACTGACTTGCAGCGATCGCGAGAGGCGAATTGATAGTCATCGGTTAGTGGATATTCGCTCTTGAGGCTTTCAATGTAGTCTTGCCGGGTGTAACAGGCTCGCAAGCGGTGTTCCAATAGCTTCAGCCGTTCTTCGGGTTCTAAATTACCAAAAAAGAAAAACTTAATTCGGAACCGGGAACCACTGTTAACCCAGCTTTCTTGAGGGTGTTCGAGCATTTTTTGCCGCCAGAGTTCGCGCCCTTTGGCGGTAATTCCGTAGATTTTGCGCGGACAGCCCGCATCTCCCGCTTCTTCGGCAATTACCGAAATCTCCCCTCGCTCTTCCAAGCGCTTCAGCAGCGGGTAAATCGCTCCGTAGTTGACGCTGATGCAACTGCTCATAAACAGCTCCAGTTGTTGCTTTAACCGATAGCCGTGCAGGGGTTGCAACTGTAGCAGCCCAAGGGCTGATAATTCAAGCATTTATATCAATTTGATATTATAGTCTGGATTATATCATTATATCGGACTCAACGGCTATCGGGTCAATACCGAGTTTGAAAGAAATTTTAGAGTCGAAAGCATATTAAATAATATTTGTCAATCTTCTTAAGATATATTTTTGAGTTCAACAAAGGGCGATCGCTTTACTTTTTATTATAAAATTCATTTGAGATATAACAAGAGTGGGGATTCACCTGGATATCGTTCAAAGACCAGACAGAATCTCAGTTGTTTCAAAAGTGAGATGCTGTCTGGTCTTTGATGCCTAATAAGTGCTTTAATAAACTTTGCTCAACCGATCCGATTTCTGCCACATATCTCTTCTTGGTAAGAGGCTCAGAACTTTTCTTGGTATGGGTGGGTTAAATTTTAAAACGCTGACACATTTTAGTATTTATTGAAGATTGATCGCACCCCCTGTTTTTTAGTAGCTGATACTGATATTATTCTTCTCAAGTATTGCCCCCAAAAAAGGGTTGGGTTTGTTTTTACTCGCCCTGTTTGTAATGTACAAATATGTGAGATTCTGGCTCTTTGTTGAGGTATAAAAAAAAGCAATACAGCATACGGGTAGTTAAACCCAGATGTTTTTCCCTGCTATTAATCATCCTCTAAGATGGTTTTTAAGGAATACTTTCCCCGATTATATGCTATTAATATGACACAAACAGAGTGATTTATCTTGAACATCAAACCAAAGATTAACGCCCTGTAATTACTTGAAATACCCACCCAAAAAGCATCACGCTCAAGAAAATCACGCCTCCGACAATTAATATCAAACCCAAAAGCAGCCCCGCCACAAATAGCCAATCGGCTTTTTTCCCAGGTTCAGGGGAACCTAAATGAGCGTCCAGCAATTCTATATTTTTGACATTAGCTTTCCAAGTAACATCCAACAAGTCTCCGGCAACGGGTACAGTACCGGCAAATGTATCAAACACGATGTTAGCAGCCATTTGTACTAAAGTCTCTCGCGGCACTCCCATTTGAGCGGACTTGAAGACAACATAGCCGGCAAAAATTGAACTAATTAAATCGCCGCCTCCCGGTATCAGTCCTAATATTGGATCGAGTCCAATGCGGTATTTTGTGCCAGGAATCGGAATTGCATTGTCTAGTAAATGGCTGATCCGGCGGATTCGGCGCAAGGATGCAACATGAGATTGGCTGGGAGTATTTGGGGAGGAATTTTGTATAGGAGAACGTGACATTTAATTACTCTCGGTTGCGCTATTACTGCTAGTTTATGAAATTTATTAAAGCATATTCTAGTTTTGTCTATATGCCTCAAGCAAGATTTTTAGTAATTTTAGCCGATCGGCTTTGGTTTGTTTTTGAATGAACAGAAACCCGGTTTCTGTTCAAAACCGGGTTTCTTGCTTCTAGCTACGGGCTTTTAGTTGAGCCTTCTATTTGTTGCCTTCTGTGAAGTCGGCGTCAATCACGTCGTCGCCGCCGCCAGTGGGGCCGCCGTCTCCATAGCCACCGGGGCCGCCAGGGCCGCCAGGGCCATCAGTTGGACCGCCTGCTTGCTGGTACAGGTTGCTGCTGACAGCGTAGAATGCTTGCTGCAACTCTGTGGTTAGGGTTTTGATCCGATCGTCATCTTCAGTAGCGATCGCATCGCGCAAGTCTTTGATCAAGCCTTCAACCTTAGTCTTGTCAGCAGCGGGAACTTTATCACCCAATTCTGCCAACTGCTTCTCAATTTGATAGGCTAAAGAATCCCCTTGGTTTTTGCGATCGATCCTTTCGCGACGCTCTTTGTCAGCAGAAGCATTCGATTCGGCTTCCTTCACCATGCGCTCGACTTCATTGCTGGGCAAAGTAGAAGCACCAGTAATGCTAATCGATTGCTCCTTGCCAGTACCTTTATCCTTAGCAGCTACATTCAAAATACCGTTAGCATCGATATCGAAAGTAACTTCAATTTGAGGTACGCCACGGGGGGCTGGAGGAACTCCATCTAAGCGGAAGGTTCCCAAATCCTTGTTATCATTCGCCATTTCCCGTTCGCCTTGCAAAACGTGAATTTCCACGTTTGTTTGGCCGTCTACAGCAGTCGAGAAAGTTTCCGACTTCTTGGTAGGAATGGTGGTGTTGCGGGGAATGATTTTGGTCATCACGCCGCCCAAGGTTTCGACGCCCAGAGACAGCGGAGTAACGTCGAGCAACAGAATATCTTTGACTTCGCCGGAGAGTACGCCGGCTTGAATTGCTGCACCGACTGCGACCACTTCATCCGGGTTTACCGTTTGGTTTGGCTCTTTGCCGAGGATTTTTTTGACCAGTTCTTGCACCGCAGGAATCCGCGTAGAACCACCAACTAAGACGACTTCATTAATTGCAGATTTGTCTAATTTGGCGTCGCGGATCGCATTTTCTACGGGGATGCGAGAGCGATCGATCAAATCTGAACAGAGTTCTTCAAACTTGCCCCGCGTCAAAGTCGTGTCCAAGTGTTTTGGCCCGTCTTGAGTCGCGGTAATAAACGGCAGGTTGATTTCTGCTTGGGTAACGCTCGAAAGCTCAATCTTGGCTTTTTCTGCTGCTTCCGTCAGGCGTTGCAGTGCTTGTTTGTCTTTGCGGAGGTCAATGCCTTCGGCTCTTTGGAATTCGTTAGCAATGTAATCGACGATTTTTTTGTCGAAGTCGTCACCGCCTAGGTGAGTGTCTCCAGAAGTTGCTAACACTTCAAATACGCCGTCACCTACTTCGAGAATAGATACGTCGAAAGTACCGCCACCTAAGTCAAATACGAGGATGGTTTCGTTGCTCTTTTTATCTAACCCGTAAGCTAAAGCTGCTGCTGTAGGTTCGTTAATAATCCGCAGCACTTCTATACCGGCAATTTTTCCCGCGTCTTTCGTAGCTTGGCGCTGAGAGTCGTTGAAGTAAGCGGGAACAGTAATTACCGCTTGGGTAACTGTTTCGCCGAGGTATTTGCTGGCGTCTTCTACCAGTTTGCGGAGAACTTGTGCAGAAATTTCTTCTGGGGCAAATTGCTTGCCACGGGCGGGACAGTCTAGTTTAAGGCTGTTGCCAACTTTGAGGACTTTGTAGGAAACTTCAGTGGTTTCATGAGCTACTTCATCAACCCGACGCCCGATAAACCGTTTTACTGAGTAAAAGGTGTTTTCGGCGTTCATCACGGCTTGACGCTTGGCGATTTGTCCGACAAGTTGATCGCCATTTTTAGCATATGCTACTACAGAAGGTGTGGTGCGACCCCCTTCGGCGTTGGCTATGACGGTGGGTTTGCCGCCTTCCATAACTGCGACGCAGGAGTTTGTCGTACCTAAGTCAATTCCAACTACTTTTCCCATAGGGGTGTTCCGGCTCCAATCTCTACAAAATTTTGGTGTTTTATCTGTGCGATAGTCTGGTTATTCAGGACTGCGATTTTACCTCGCGGTTTACGGGTAGTGAGTCCTGCTTTAATACAGTCTTCGATAGGGTGCTGATCTCTATACTGCGGGCGGTAGACCTTGCGATGAAGGGGTATTTACCGAACCTATTGGGGGACGGTTGCATCCGTGAGGCTTGCACCGCTACAGTTGTTGACTGCTTTGCTTTTCTTTACTCTTCCCAATGTACGGTGTGCGATCCATTCGGGTATTGTGGCAAACCGTATACGTTGTGTTGTATTTGCCGTCTTTGTTGTATAAATTTTGTTTGGTTGGTAGGGGCGATCGGTTTTTTGACTTCAAATCAGGTTTAATTTCAATTCTGAAAAGGGACACGGCAATGCCCTGTCCCTATCAGTTTGCTTCCAGGCTGTGCCTGGGAAGGAATATATTATTGAGGGAGAGCCTCAAGTCCGCCTGCTGGCAATCTCGGATTATTAGGGAATTTTCCAGCTTTTAATTGCTATCTTTCACCGATCAGCAGAGCTGCTGGAAAGTAAGTCAGAGCTTCACCAATTGCCAACGTACCGTTACTTTCTACCGCCTGATTTGTAATTGCATCTTTCCAAACCGACGGCATTTGCTCGGATAATTTCAAATTAGTATCTTTCCAGACTTGTTTGCCGAGCGGCATTTCTTCCGGTTTGACAATTCCCGTCAAAAACCGGGGAGCAATGACAATAACGGTAGTCTCTCCAAAGCTTCTGGCAAAGGCAACAACATTATCTTTAAATGTCCCAACTGCTTGCAGGGGCAGATAATCGCCAGATTGAAAAACTTGCAAGTATTTTTTTCTCGCTTCTAGCGCTCTTGCCGTCAAAAATAACTTAATTCTCGCGTCTTCTCGCGTCGCAATCAAATCTTCAATCAGTTGCAAAATATCCGTCTGAGCTTGCTCTTTAATTTCCCGCAAAACCTCGATTCTGCGCTCAAAATCAACGGGACGGCGGTTATCCGGATCGACGTGGCTTAAATCCCAGAATTCCGTCCCTTGATAAATGTCGGGAACGCCCGGAGCCGCGATTTTCAGCAGTGTTTGAGATAAAGAATTGAAAATTCCGTAATTAGCTACTTTTTTGCAGAAAGGTATAAATTTGTTGAGAAACTGATTTTGTTCCGAAGGTTCGAGAACGCTATCGATAAAGGTCATAAAACCAGCTTCGTAGTCGTTATCCGGTCTCAACCAAGCCGTAAAAACTTTGGCTTCGCGGACGGCTTTAATGGCATAATCTTTCAGGCGATCGACATAATTAGTGTTTTCAATTCCCTCAAATGGAAAACTGCCGATCAGAGTTTGGTACAAGAAGTATTCGTCGTTAGTATTGGGAACCATTCGATTCACAAAGTTGACTTTCTTAGAAGAGTTTACCTCTCTCCAAGACCTGACTTGCTGTTCCCATTCATCGGGAATTTCTGACAAAACGTTTATTCGAGCTCGCACATCTTCGCCGCGTTTGGTATCGTGGGTAGCTGTCGCATTCATTTTGTGCGGCCAAGCGGCTTGCTGCTGTGTGTTAAACTCGTGAAAATCTCCCAGGGGCACGCCGAACTGACTGGGATTTCCTCCGACTTCGTTGAGGGATAAAAGCCGATAGTAGACGTATAAAAGCGTGTCTTCAATGCCTTTTGCCATCAAGGGGCCTGTCAACTGCTGGAGTTTCATTACAAAGTGCCGGCGTTGCTCTTTTTGTTCTGGTGTTAGAGTTTCTTCTTCTTCGAGCAACAGCACCGTTTCGATAAAATTAAGTTCCTTGAGGAGTCGCGGTACTTGTTCTTTGGCATGGGCGATCGCATATTTTACGTAAGTGCGATCGGACTCTCTCAAACCGTCTTGATTGATGTAAGTTCGGTAGACTGGAAAAATCGTCAAAACCGCCGCCAATGCTTTTTCCAAACCGGGACGAGTAAAGTCGTTTCCCTGTCTGGATTGACCGGAGATATTCTTCAAAAGTTGAGCTAGATTGTCTACATCTCCCGCCAAGTTTTTCTCAACAATCAGCCCTTTTTTATCTAAAAATAACTGTTCGTAGGGAACATTCAAGCGAGTAAATCTCTGATATATTTCGCTAAATTGCTGCTCGCGATCGCACCGACAAAAAACGCCATTTACGTAATTCAAAAAGTCGTAGCCGCTCGTTCCCTCAATCGGCCAATATGACGGCAAATCTTCTTCGTGTTCCAGAATCTTTTCAACAGTAATATAAGTGTCTCCGACTTTCTCCCGGAGTCGTTTCAAATATTCTGTGGGGTCGTACAGTCCGTCGATGTGGTCGATTCTCAATCCAGTAAACTTTCCCTCATCAACCATGTCGAATATCAGAGCATGATTTTTGTGAAAAACTTTAATCTCTTCAACTTTTACCGAAATAAGTTCGTTGACTGTAAAAAACCTTCGGTAGTTAATTTCTTCTGCCCCCACTTTCCAGAAAGACAGACGGTAAAACTGCTCGGAAAGCAAATCGTCTAGCAGATTAAAGCTTTCGGCATTTCCCTTTTCTCCGTTAAAAACTTTGATATTTTCATCAATGAATTCCTGTACAAGGGGATTTTGATTGTAGAGCTCCCACAGCAGTCCTTTGACAAAAGCTATCTGATCGTATCGGGTTTTACCTTTAGTTTCTGAAGGTGTATTTTTAATCAAATAAAGAATTCCCAAAAACTTGATAAAATCTGGATGGCGTCTGCCTAATTCTCTGGCTAAATGCCCCAAATTATGACTGATAAATTTAGCATATGATTCAATTCTTACTGGCAATTGTAAGCTATAATAATTGATGGTCAGCCCAATTTCGCTGTATTTGAGTTGAATCTCGCCATTTTCCAGACACTCTCCATAAAAATTGCCCAGCAGCGGAGCCAAAACACGACCTCTGAGATGTTCGTAAGCGTGATTCCATTCAATATCGAAGTAATCGAAATAGTCGGAATCTGGCCCGTGTTCCAATACGTCTAACAGCAGCAAATTTTGAGTGTCGTAAGCCATGTGGTTCGGGACAATATCTTGCAGCCATCCCATGTTCCGTTTCTTGATTTCGTATGTGAGGGCTTCAAAATTTTCTGATGTTCCCAATTCGGGATTGATCTGATTTGAGTCAACGACATCGTACCCGTGAGAGCTGCCTTTTCTTGCTTTAAATATCGGTGAAGCGTAAACGTCGGTAATTCCTAAATCTTCCAGATAGCTAAGGATTTGTTTGGCGGATTCAAAGTTAAAACCTGCATGAAATTGAAGCCGATAAGTGGTTGTGGGAATTCTCACCTTAATTTTACTCCTAATTAATTAGTTGGTTGGGTTTGTTGTTTAAAATTAGAAATAGTTAGGTTGAGTGGAGAACGAACCCTCCGTTTCACTCCGCCCAAGCCCTTCACTTTGAGATTTAAGTGAGATTTGAGATTTTTGCTCCCATCTAAAATCTCAAATCGCCAATCTAAAATCAGTTGTTGGGTTGAGCGGGAGCGAACCCTACGCTTCGCTCCGCTCAACCTACTATTTCTGTATTATTTCGTAAAGCGCGAAACTCTGGGGTTTAACAGTCAATTCTTGCTGTGAAGTTATCTTTTCAGGCAAGCTAGAACCTGAACCCATCCATTTTTCATCAGCAGAGTCTAAAATTTTGTTCCAGTTGCCTTGGGGAAGTGCAGCCGTAAAAGCTACCTCTTGCCTGTTGAAGTTTAGAATGCAGAATATCTGGCTGTCATCTGTCCAGCGACGTAGAAATAAGATTTTTTCCCCTTCAATGCTGGACACTTCTAGACTGTTTTTGTCGAGTTTTTTAAGGGCCGGTATTGTCCGCCGCAGTTGAATCAGATGTTGATGCCATTCCCAAAGGATTTTGTGTTTCCCTTCGGTTTGTTTTTCCCAGTTTAACTTACACTTATCGAAAGTCTCAGGACTCTGGGGGTCGTTAAACTCGCCTCGGCCTTCAAAGATTTTAAATTCTTGTTGTTTGTCTTTGCGGACAGCTTCAATTAAGTTTTCGTCCGAGTGGGAGATGAAGTAAAAAAACGGTGCTTCTTCTCCATATTCTTCTCCCATAAAAAAGAAGGGAATGTAGGGAGAAATTAAGACTGTGCCGGCTGCAAGTTTCAATCCTTCCAAGTCAACTATTTTGGATAGTCGGTCTCCCAAAATGCGGTTGCCGATTTGGTCGTGGGTTTGGGCAAACACCAGAAATTTATGACCCGGTTCATCCTTAACAGAATTGCCGTGTTTCCGCTTTCTGTGGGGGGCATACTGGCCGGAGTAAACAAAGCTTTCTTTGAAGGCTTTTTCTAAGTGTTCGCACTTGCCGAAATCTTGGTAGTATCGGTCGTCTTCTCCAGTGAGCAAGGCGTGCAGTGCGTGGTGGAAATCATCGCACCATTGGGCGTCTAATCCGAAACCCCCCAGTTCTTTAGGACGTATAGTGCGGACATCATTTAAGTCACTTTCGGCTATTAAGTAAAGTTTCCGTCCTAGTTCTTGGGAAATCTCGGCTGTGGCATCGGATAGTTCTTGTAAAAAAGGTCTTGCACCTACTTCAAATATTGCTTGAATTGCATCTAATCTCAGGGCATCGATGTGATAGTCTCGAAACCAGTAGAGGGCGTTTTCAATAAAGTAGTTACGCACGCCGTCGCTGTAGGCATCGTCGAAGTTGAGGGGGTCTCCCCAAATCGAGCCGTATTTTGAGGTAAAGTAGGGGCCGAAGTCCCTGAGATAATTTCCTTCGGGGCCGAGGTGGTTGTAAACTACATCGAGAATTACTGAAATGCCGTGTTCGTGGCAGGCGTTGACGAGTGTTTTGAAGCCTTCGGGGCCGCCGTAAGAGTTTTGAACGGCGTAGGGATATACGCCGTCATATCCCCAGTTTCGCTCGCCGGGGAATTGGGCTACTGGCATTATTTCGATAGCGTTGATTCCCAATTCTTTAAGTTGTTTTAGCTGGGGAATTATTGCTTCAAAGGTTCCGGCTTTGGTGAACGTGCCGACGTGCAGTTCGTAAATAATCATTTCGGCTAGCGGCACGCCTTGCCAATTTGTGTCAGTCCAAGTAAAAATATTTTCATCTATTACTTGCGACGGGGCGTGTACGCCTTGGGGTTGATATTTTGAAGCTGGGTCTGGTCGGTCGGTTTTTCCTTCGATTTGGTAGGTGTAAAGGGTTCCTGGTTCGATGTCTGTAGCTGTGGTTTGCCAATAACCTTCTGCCGATTGTTGCAGGGGTATCAGGCGTTTTTTTGGGGAAACAATTTGGACTGCGATTTGTTTGAGGGTGGGCGCCCAAACGGTAAATTCACATTGGTTATTGCCGAGGTAATTTGCTCCTATCTTCACTTTGAGCTGTTCTCCTTATAAAATAGGTTGGTAGTTCGATCGCCCGACGCGCTATCAAATGCTTTGCCCTTAACGTTCAGCGCCTGTTTAGACGGTAATATTACTTAATATAACAAACAACTAACTTTAGACAGAGGCATCAAAGGCTAAAATTATGTAAGGGGCAAAATTAGCGGTTGGTTGTGTCTAAATTAGAGCAGGAATCGGCAGGGGGGCGATCGCTAAATTAACGGTCTGGAAGCGTTAATATTTCTGGTTAATATCATGTCGGAAATCTACCTAAAGGTAGGTCAAAAATCAGCGCGAGTGTGGATTTTATGGTTATGGCTTTTGGACGGGAAATCTGCTGCAATCTCGACTCGGCGGAGTCTCGGGAGTGGTTGGTCACAAACGGGATCGGCGGTTACGCTAGCGGGACGATCGCAAATCTCCTCACCCGCCGCTATCACGGCTTGCTGGTAGCTGCCCTCAAACCCCCGCTGGGACGCACTTTGATGCTCGCCAAGCTGGACGAGACGGCTGTGTATCACGATCGCGCATATCCGCTTTATACAAACCGCTGGGCCGACGCGACGATGGAACCCCACGGCTACAAATACATCGAAAGCTTTCACCTCGAAGGCACGACGCCTGTTTGGAGGTTTGCTCTCGCCGACGCTATCCTGGAAAAGCGGATTTGGATGCAGCAAGGTGCTAACACAACATATATTCAATACCGCTTGCACCGCGCCTCACAACCGATTGCCCTCGCTGTCAAAGCCCTAGTCAACTACCGCGACTACCACCACACGACAAGCGCCGGCGACTGGCAGATGAGCCTAGAAACCTTGGAAAGCGGGGTTTGCGTGACTGCATTTCCCAAGGCTGCACCCCTGTACCTGCTGACGGATGCCGAAGCCGAGGCAAAATTTCGAGTTTCTGCGGCTTTATACAATTGGCATTACGGATTGGACCTCGCGGCCGAAAAGCGCCGCGGATTGGATTGCAGCGAGGATCACTTGCACGCGGCGACTTTTCACATGACGATCGCGCCGGGAAGTTCTCTGACATTGATAGCCAGCACCGAGAAAAATCCCGAACTCAACGGCGGTACAGCTTTAGAAAGGCGTCACACTTATGACCAACAACTGCTGCACAACTGGTCAAAAGTCAGCGAATCTCCCGACTGGATCGATCACTTAGTGCTCGCCGCCGACCAATTTATCGTCAGCCGCCCGCTAGCGGAGGAACGCGAAGGCAAAACGATCATCGCCGGATATCCCTGGTTCAGCGACTGGGGGCGCGACACGACGATCGCCCTGCCAGGTCTCACAATCTGTACCGGGCGATCGGAAATTGCGCGATCGATTTTGCGGACATTTGCGCGGTATGTCGATCGGGGAATGCTGCCGAACCGCTTCCCGGATGCGGGCGGCGAACCGGAATACAACACCGCCGACGCCACGCTTTGGTACTTTGAGGCAATTCGCGCTTATATCGATGCCACGGGCGACGACGAACTTTTGACCGAACTCTGGCCGGTGTTATGTGAGATTGTTGACTGGCACTTGCAGGGTACTCGGTATAACATCCGCGTCGATCCCGATGACGGTTTAGTCTACGCGGGCGAAACCGGCGTGCAACTGACTTGGATGGATGCGAAAATCGGCGATTGGGTGGTGACGCCTCGGATTGGTAAGCCGATCGAACTCAGTGCGCTTTGGTACAATGCTATACAAGCAATGGCAAGTTTTGCTCGAAAACTGGGCAAGCCTCACAATGAATACCAACAATTGGGCGATCGAACAGCCGCCGGATTTCCTCGCTTCTGGAACGCCTCAACCGGTTACTGTTACGACGTTCTCGACGGCCCAGACGGACACGATAGTTCGCTGCGGCCCAACCAAATATTCGCCGTATCCTTGCCCCTAGACTCGATTCCTCCTCACTCCGCCAACTCCTTTTCAGCGGGGATGCGCCAGGAAACTCGCTATACACCCTTACTGACGCCCATCCAGCAGTGCGGCGTGGTGGACGCCTGCGCTCAACAGCTTCTAACTTCTGTCGGCCTCCGCAGCCTCTCGCCGCAGCACCCGCAATACCGCGGCGCATACGGAGGCGACCAATTGCAGCGCGACAGCGCCTACCACCAGGGCACAGTTTGGGGCTGGCTGATTGGCCCGTTTGTCTTGGCGCACTTGCACGTATACAAAGATCCAGCACAAGCTTGCGAATTCCTGGAACCGATGGCACATCATATAAGGGGCGGCGGAGTTGGCAGTCTGGGTGAAATTTTTGAGGGCGACGCCCCTCACTCGCCTCGGGGCTGCACGGCTCAAGCTTGGACTGTGGCTGAGGTGCTGCGGGCTTGGTTGGCAATTAATACTGTGGGTGTTTAAATTAGTAGTGTTATCAATCATTTGGTAATATCGCAAATTCAAGCCCTCAAGAGAATCTCTCTTTCTCTGTCTGTTCTCTTTCTCTGCGTCAAGAGTACCTCTGCGGTTCGTTTAAAAAAAGAGTTCACCAATCTGCCTGTAATTGTTATAAAATAGGTGGGTTGTTCGGCAACGAAATCAAGACAACTACTAATAAAATAGGAGATTTATGGCATTATTATTAGCGGGCGATATTGGCGGAACTAAGACAATTTTGCGGTTAGTGGAAAGGACTGTTAACGGTGAAATGAACGCTCTTTACGAGTTTCGCTATCCGAGCGCGGAGTTTCCCGATTTAGTGCCGATGGTGCAGCAGTTTTTGAGGGAAGCTGCTACGAAATTGGATTTGACGCCATTGCCTGAAAAAGCTTGTTTTGCGATCGCAGGCCCGGTAGTTAACAACACTGCAAAACTGACTAATTTGCCTTGGATGTTGGATGCGAAGCGTCTGGAACAGGAATTAGGAATATCACACGTTAGTTTAATTAATGATTTTGTCGCGGTTGGCTACGGCGTGTGGGCTTTGGATGCTAAAGATTTGCACACTTTGCAAGTAGGAAAACCTCGCGAGCACGATCCAATTGCTGTGATTGGTGCGGGTACAGGTTTAGGAAACTGTTATGGAATTCCCGAGGCAAATGGCATCAAGGTTTTTTCTTCGGAAGGGGGACACGGTGACTTTGCTCCTCGTTCGGAGTTGGAATTTGAATTGCTGAAATATTTGTTAGCAAAACACGACATTCAAAGAATTTCGATCGAGCGTGTAGTTTCGGGACTAGGGATTGTTTCAATTTACCAGTTTTTGCGGGACAGAAAGTTTGCTCCTGAATCGCCGGAGATAGGGGAAGTTATCAAAAAATGGGAGTCAGAAATCGGTAAAAGCGAGAAGAGTGTCGATCCGGGGGCGACAATTGCACAGGCGGCACTCAAAAAGTGCGATAGGCTTTCCGAACAAACAATGCAAATGTTTGTAGAAGCCTACGGTGCAGTGGCCGGAAATCTGGCTCTGACACTGTTACCTTACGGCGGTTTGTACGTAGCTGGTGGCATCGCTGCTAAAATTTTGCCGCTGATTCAAGAAGGGGGTTTTATGCGAGCGTTTACGCACAAAGGCCGGATGGATTCGCTGTTAGAAATGATGCCAGTTCGATTGGTTTTGAATCCCAATGTAGGGTTAATTGGTGCGGCTGTTTGCGCGGCCGGTCTTTAGGAGATTTCAAGTAGAAGTTATCTCATTGATTACTCGGCGGTTAAAAGAGACTGTTGGCTCGATCTGAGGGGTGAAACCATCAGGTCTAGTCACCATTAATAGCGAGAATGATTGTGCGATCGTGCACCACATTCAATAATTGATTATGACTCTTCGCCCCCGGTACTCGTCATTGATTCCAGGAATCACCGCTTAATAGAACACGAACCTCCTTTCGGAAAGGAAACCCGTATATGAAAATGCGCGACGAACTCGGAGTCTTGTACTGAGATAGTGATTTTGTTACCTTGTGTCGATCTAACTGCGGTCAAAGTGCTTGCTCTCCAGGGCTATTAGCATTAAGCTCTTGCATATTTAAACTGTGATACAAGCATTGCCCTTATTTTTGATTTTGCGCCCTCCTTTAATTATTAATTCTCGTTCATTTAAGAGGATCGGCAATAAATACTCTAGCTCTTCAATTGAGGTAAAAAGTCGGGTGAGTATATATTCTTTTGTTGAATGCCATACTAATTCAATTAAGTTAGAGTATAGGCTGTATTCGGGGAGAAATTCTCAATAGACCTCTTGCAAAAAAAATCTATGTTACAATTAAAGGTTTTGAGTTTTAGACCTGAGAGCTAACTCATAATTGTAAAGTGCTGATAGAACTGCAATCTGCTTCATTTAAGCCAAACCCTTTATTATAGCATAAAATTATTTTGCAAGAGGTCTAATAAAGATTAGGCATTTCTGTTTCAAGTTTTTTCAGGTACTCTTCTTTCTTAGGAAAACTAGGATTATCAAGAATGATAACTATTTTTGCTACTTTTTCAGCAAATTGTGAGGCTTGGTTACTTGCTAATACCATTCATTGATTAGCTCTTCATAAAAAAGTTTTAGCAATTGATAAAGCTTATATTAATTGCCTATTTTGAGAAACTCTACTTACATTTTTTGATACAAATTCCTCCCTCCTCCCATTACATTACCTCTGCCTTTTCTTCGGTCTCTTCTGACCTTTTTTTGGCTTCCTTTTTTACACCAGTTTTTTTGTGCTGGTGACTCTTAAACTAAATCCAATGTCGTCCCAAAACCATACCTGTAAAATTTTCTACTCTTTTTGAGTTAATAATAGATCCAGCTTTCACCGATTCAATTGACAACATTTATAATCAGAATATTTTAACTGCACTACCTAGGAGATGCGACAAAACTTAACTACTGTCAATATTTATTAAGCATTAAAATTAAAATGAACTAGGAGTTGTGCCGACAGTTTCAGAAACCCGGTAGGTTTCTATATTTATCGTTATTTATGATTGCCAAACCTCTGATTTTGCCCAGAACACCGATTTTTTAGTGGAGCGTCCTGCGGACAGTATAATAACTCACAATTTCTTCAGAATTACTAACTATTTTTTTAGTTGCTAAAAATGTAACAACCCGGATATTTAGCAATTTCAGTGGGAAGGTAAAGTATAGCATCTGTTGTATGTGAGGAGAATCAAGTTTATGAGTTCAAATTTGCAACGTGGCGATCGCATTAATTTCCGCAGTCTGGTAACAGCGTTGTGTTTAACCTTAACTCTCGTCAGTTTCGTGGGATTAGATCCGGCGGCGGCTCAAGAACAGCGGATCAGAACGTTGACTGTTACTGGGCGGGGTGTGGAAGCGATTCCTACAACTCAAACGCAAGTGCGCCTGGGGGTTGAGGTGCAGGGCAAAACGGCGGCCCAGGTGCAGCAGGAAGCGGCGAGACGATCGTCCGCTGTGGTAGAGTTGCTGCGATCGCGCCAAGTCGAAAAACTCGAAACTGCAGGGATCACCCTCAGCCCGACTTACAGCTACGAAAACAACCAGCAGCGCTTGACGGGCTATACGGCGACGAATACCGTCAGTTTTCGGATTAATACTGCATCTGCCGGCACTTTGCTCGACGATGCGGTGAATGCCGGAGCCACACGCATCGACGGTGTGAGTTTTGCCGCCGCCGAAAGTGCGATCGAATCTGCTCAGAAACAAGCAATCAAAAAAGCAACTCAAGATGCTCAAGCGCAAGCGGATGCAGTCTTTAGCGCCCTCAACCTGAAGCGGGGAGAGATTCTGGGCATTCAAGTCAACGGTGCTAGCGCGCCGCCTCCTATGTATCGGCAGTTTGCTGCTGATCGCGCTGCTGCTGCTAATGCTACAACGCCTGTGGTGGGAGGGGAACAGCAGGTAGAAGCTTCTGTGACTTTGCAATTTGGATATTAAATAGTTAGGGGTTGAACTGGCCACCTCAGCTTGACCCTAACTATTTCTCGATTTATTAAGCAGCTTTTTCTACAAAAAACTTTAGCCGTTTTAACCACTTCTGCCAGTAGTCGAGCAATTGTTCGCGTCCAACACAAATATTTTCGTATCTTCGCCTGGAAGAGCCACAACAATCACATCCTTAACAATTTTAGTGCCCAACAAAGTTTCACTCTAAGTAAGTCGGTGGAAAAATTCATAATTATCTAAGGAAATATTAAGTGGCGCACTCTGAGTTAAAGTTTAACTGCTCACCCCAACTTTGTTGCGGTGAGCAGTTACGACTAATGGCTACAACCTATTATGAACTATGAACGGAATCTCTCCTTCTTCAGGGGGAGAGTCCCTCAATAAATAGACTGCCTGTTAAACTCTAGGCGATCGCATTCCTCCTAAACAGAAAAGAGTGGACTCTTTTCTAAGATCCACTCTCTGTTAAACTCTCTTAGGGCTAGCTTTAACAAGCTGGAGTTAAGCCCTTACTTTACCTAGTCCTTAATGATTCTCTTGTCATGAATGACCACTTGGTCTTTGAATTCAGGACTGCCGGAGATGTGAATATCGCTATCCTTATTTTCCTCTGCGGAGTCGGCTAGATATTGGGCAGATGACTTAACATCGTACGCTGCCCGTTTAGCAGATTCGGCTGCATTTTGTGCAGATGATTTAAAATCATGCGCTGCACCTTGAGGAAATGGGGTTGCATTTTGGGCAGATGACCTAAAATCAGGCACTGCAGGTTTAGCAGATTCGGCTGCATTTTGTGCAGATGATTTAAAATCATGCGCTGCACCTTGAGGAGATGGGGTTGCATTTTGGGCAGATGACCTAAAATCAGGCACTGGAGGTTTAGCAAATTCGGCTGCATTTTGGGCAGATGATTTAAAATCCTGCGCTACACCTTGAGGAGATGGGGTTGCATTTTGGGCAGATGACTTAACATCCTGCTTAAACTCCTGCGCTGCACCTTTAGCAGATTGAGCTGCATTTTGGGCCGATGACTTAACATCCTGCTTAACATCCTGCGCTGCATCTTTAGCAGATTGGGCTGCATTTTGGGCCGATGACTTAACATCCTGCGCTGCACCTTTAGCAGATTCGGCTGCGCTTTGAGCAGATGACTTGATTGATTCGGCTGCACTCTTGCCAGATGACTGAAGCGATTCGGCTGCACTTTTTATAGATGGCTCAACTGCCTTGGCTGTATCTTTTACAGTCGATCTAAACTCCTTAGTTGCCCCCTCAATTTCTTGAGCTACAGCTTTGGCAGAAGGCTTAACTTCATCGGCAGTGCTCTTAATAGAGTCCGCTGCACTTTGTATAGAAGGCTTGACACCTTCGACTGTCTGCTTGACTGAATCTTTTACTTCTCTAATCGTAGGTTTGACTTCCTCGGATGCACTCTTGACTGCATCTACTACAGAAGGCTTAGCTTCCCTAACTGTCTCATTGACAGATTCGGCTATACCTTTAATGGAAGGCTTAGTTTCCTCAACAGTCTCCTTGACTGCTTCTGCTGTAGCTTTGATAGATGGTTTAACTTCCTCAGCAGTTTCCTTTACTACTGTCCCTAGCTCTTCTACAGTGTGTGTAATACCGTCTGCTACAGCGTGTGCTGCATCCCCTAAATTATCTACAGCACGGTTAACAGTATCAGCAGTACCTTTACCAATCATAGCGCCAGCAACTGAGCCTGCTACAGCACCAACAATGCCTCCAGAGCGAGCACCCAATATACCACCGACTGCTGCTCCAGCTATCCTCGCACCAAGGCCTGAGCCTGATGATTGCTCTTCCTTTGATTCTGCATTTTCGTTAGTCTGAGCCTGAAGCTGCTGGTTTTCGCTATTGTCAACATTCTTTTCCTGGAAGTCAGGATTGGCTTCAGGCTGGTTAAAAGGCTGCTTATTATCAGTCATAGATATCCTTGGGTATTACTGCTACATTTACTAGGCTAACTATCTATTTATCAGAAAATCTACTGCCTAAGAACTAGATTTTGACTGTTACTTAAGAAGTAGATTCTTAAAGGTACTGATCACTACGGCGCTAGCGGCTCGCAGGGTAAGCTCATCTAATTTGGTATAAATCGTACTTGACAAAAAGGGCAAGATATAAAGGAAGAGCCTGTCAATAGCGGTTCTTTTGAACCCATTTGAGATATTTTGACGAGGGACAGACAACGAGCGATGGATAGACAACGGGCGAAAATAACTCATGTATACAGAGTTGTTAAGAGATTAACTATTTATATCTAAAACTAAGGAATGGTTATTAAATATCTCTTATGATTACAGGTGTAAATACTTAATAAATAGGGAGTTAAAAAGTTGATTTTCGATTACAAATTAACGTTAAAAACTATTCCAATATATTTTATGTTTAAAAATTTATCATAATAAATGATTGAATTAACTGATTGGTTTTGCAGACGTAGCTGATTTACAGTCTGAAAGGCTAAATATGCAACTTATAGAAACCAGTATCCACAAAGATTCAGGATTTTCAAGTTATTTTTTTCATGCCCTGATTAAGCAACGCCAGATTTTGTAGCGATCTAACTCACGATCGAGCTCTTTGAACAGCAACTTGACCGTTGTAGCCACCAGAGGCGCTCGCACTTACGTGTAATTTGGCATAAGTTCGATCGCCCCCAACAAACTGAGCACAATCCAATTACTACCGGATCGGGGCTCAAAGTACCCGAGATCGACTACAGTAAACACAAAATATTATTGGCGGTGATTTGAGTGATTGAGACTTTAGCAACAGGAATCGCAGCAGCCGGTTCGCTGCTAGCATTGGGCGGATTGGGCCTAGAGTTGAACTATCGCCGGACTGGAAGTGCAAATAAACTAGAACTAACAGCCGGAGAATGGCACTTAGCCATCTCGGAACCCAACCGCTATCTTTTAGTCGGGGAAATGGAGTTCCGCAACCTGACACAGCGCTTTGAGATTATGTTGCCGGAAGTGCGGGCGCAAGTGAAACTGCTGTCAGACGGAAGTTTGGATGGCGTTACTTCCCAGACAAAGGTGATTCCTTGCCACAAAGAGGCAGGAGCCAGAGCAGACGATTACTGGTTCGGCTATATTGTTAAAGCCCAAAAAAACACGAAAATTAAAGTCTCTGTAGACATTCAAGGGCAAGATTTAACCAAATTGCAGTCAGCTTGGGTGCAAGTACACTTCGTCACCTACGGCCCGGGCGGGCGCATCCCCAAAGTCCGTAACGTAGTAGTTCCCCTGCAATTTCCCAACTCGGACACCGTACCCATCGCCAGAAATGTCGGAGTTGCAGAAGTCTTGCCGATTCGCACTCACATACTGGCGGAATTGGACAATCCAGTCGAAATTGTCAAACGGTACGTGCTGCCGCGCGCCCAGAAAGGCGATATTGTCGCCTTGGCAGAAACTCCCCTAGCTTTGATGCAGGGACGCTACCGCCATCCCAGCGAAGTCAAACCCGGATGGGCGGCAAAGCGAGTGTGTTTGTTTTTCTTGCCCACGTCGAGTTTGGCCACGGCTTGCGGAATGCAGACGTTGGTTGATGTAGTCGGCCCTTGGCGCGTAGTAGCGGCATTTGCGATCGGCGCTGTGGCCAAAATATTCGGCAAACCGGGAGTCTTTTACCAACTTGCAGGGGAACAAGCAAGGCTGATCGACGACGTTACGGGGACTTTGCCTCCCTTCGACCAATTTATTGTCCTAGGCCCGGACAATCCTCAGCAAGTTGTAGAAGAAATTCAACGAGAAACCGGACTTGCGGCGGCGATCGTAGACGCTAATGACTTGAAAGCAGTTAAGATATTAGCAGCGACCTCCGATTTATCGGTAACATTCTTAGAGCAAGCCTTGCGAAGCAACCCCGCCGGGAATGCTGACGAGCGCACACCAGTCGTTGTAATTCGACCTCTGCAACAAAAATCTTGAGTTGAAAACAGAAAATTAAAAATTCAAAAAGATGATTTGAAATTTTTAATTTTCGATCGCGCAAGAAAGGGAGAAGAATCAAAAGTTATAAGTTTTGAAATCAAAATTTACCAATTCAAAACTCAAAACTTCTCTAACTCTTCCCCTTTCTGAATTTTTATTTTTAAATTTCCATTCTCCACTTGTATGCTATGACTTCATTTCCCTCCCAAAACCAAAACCAGGTTGTGATTCGCCCGTTTCAGTATCGCGACATCGAGGTGATGGAACAACTGTGCGCGGAAACAACCGAAGAGCCAGAAAACAGCAAGGGCGGAAGCTGCGACGTGGTACTAGGTAGAAAGTTGCAGCAGATTCGTCGCTGGTACGGACTACTAAAGATTTTTAGCTTGTTTCCCAACCCTTGTCAGTCCCTGTTCCGTGCCCACGTTGCCGAAGAAGAGGGGAGTGTTAAGGGCATAATTCAGATTTCTCCTTTCAACCGCACCCGCAGCACTTGGCGGATCGATCGCATAGGAGTAGACCCGGAAGCCCGCAGCAAAGGAATTGGTTCCATGCTGCTGCGGTACTGCTTTGAGGCAGTCTGGGAGGCGCGGACGTGGCTGTTGGAAGTGAATGTCGGCGACAAAACTTCCTTGGCCTTGTATCGGCAAAACGGGTTTCAGCCTTTGGCCCAGATGACTTACTGGACGATCGCCCCAGAACGCCTGCAAGAAATGGCTTCCTCGACCCCCGATTTGCCCAACCTGCTGCCCGTCAGCAACGCAGACGCTCAGTTGCTATACCAACTGGATACCGCGTCTATGCCGCCGCTGGTGCGCCAAGTATTCGATCGCCACATTCAAGATTTCAAAACCAGTTTTTTCGGCGCTTTAGTCGAAGGTGTCAGACAGTGGCTGGGCAAAACCGAGGTAGTCAGTGGCTACGTGTTTGAACCGCAGCGCAAAGCCGCGATCGGCTATTTTCAGGTGCAGCTATCCCGCAATGGTCAGCAACCGCACGTCGCCCAGTTGACTGTACACCCGGCTTACACTTGGCTTTACCCAGAACTTCTGTCCCAGATGGCGCGCCTTGTTCAAGATTTCCCAGTTCAAAGCCTGCAACTGGCTTCCGCTGACTATCAGCCGGAACGGGAAGCTTATTTAGAGCAATTTGGAGCAGTGCGCGTGGAACACAGTTTGCTGATGTCTCGATCGGTGTGGCACAAATTGCGCGAGTCCAAATTGGTCTCTCTCGAAGGACTCCAGCTATCAGAAATGTTGCAAAGCTTCCAGCCAACTCGCAAACCCGTACCGGGCCGGATGTCCTGGCTCGGCCCGATGGCTGGGGAAGCCACAGCAGGGTCTGCGTCGTCTGAGATTAAACCGCTGTTGACTGACTCAGGAAACAGCCAAACAAATCAAGTTAACCCCTTGGGCGCTCAGAATTCCGAATCAGCAGCAACTGATGGCAGCAGCATTTTGCCTTTAAATTTGTCGGATTTGCCTCTTGACGGGGGCTGGCCCGGAGAACTCAATTCTTAATAAGTGAAAGCAGAAGGTAAAAGGTATAAGGCAGAAAAAAATAAAATTAGTCATCCAAGAAATTTATTTTTTCTGTCATAATCCCAAAATATCCCTTCTGCTTTTGATTGTGGATATCAACCTAAGATTCCCTATCTTCTTCTTACTTTATTCTCTTATTACTTCGCGTTTTCGCGGTTCGTCCAATAAGATTATTTTCGCAAAAAAACACTAAATCTAAATCTAAAATCTAAAATAGATGGATTGATAATGTCCAACGATAAATTATGGATTTCTGCACTGGGATTAGATATCGGCCTCAAACGAGTCGGCATCGCCGGGTGTGACGGCACCGGTTTAATAGCTACGGGCATTACAACACTGGTACGATCGTCCTTTGATCGAGACGTAGCTTATCTCCGAGAACTCGTGCGAGAGCGGAGAGTACAAATTTTGGTGGCAGGCTTGCCCTACTCTCTGAGCGGAGAATTGGGTGCTCAAGCCCGACAGGTGCAGAAATATGCGAATCGCATCGCCACAGCCTTAGAGCTCCCCCTAGAGTACGTGGACGAGCGCCTGACTTCGGTTGAGGCAGAGGAATTGATGAAAGCTTCAGGGATTTCGCCGTCGCAAAATAATAAGGGTTCGATCGATCGCAAAGCAGCAGCCCTGATTTTGCAGCAGTGGCTAGACGAGCGGAGGCAAAATATCTCCGCCCTTCCCAATCCTTGATAGCTGGTAACAAAGGCGTGATATCCTGGTTGTGCAAGTTTGCTACGCACACCTGTAACCCTTGACAAACTGGAGAAAATTCTGCTGTACCCTTGGTACTGAAGAAGCACAAAATCGTGATTTGTCCTCAGTGTCGCTTGCTGACTCGACTGAGATTTAAACGCTGCACTCCTCGCCTGTGGAAAAGGCCGCGAGTCTCGCGGTTTAAGCTGGTGGACTGGCGATCGCCCACTTAGCCAGAATATCGCCACGAAAATTCCCCATTGTCAAGCAAACGTTACTGAATTATTGACGGAAAACTAAGATACACGCGATGTCCTCATCCCCATACCGCAAAAAAGAGAATGGCAGTTCCAACGAAGAGTCCGTCACCTTGACGGATGAAGTTGGGCGATCGCTGACTTGCAACATAGAATATTCTATGAATCTCGAAGGTCAAGAATACGCTTTGCTGCTTCCGATTGACTCACCAGTAGAAATTTTTACTTGGCAGGGAGACGATAACGACGAAGCCGCAATTCCTGTAGAAGACGAGACCGAAATTGACAAAATTTTTGATACAGCTAAAGTTGTCCTGCAAGAGCAGAACTTGACGCTCCGGCGCACGGCGGTGACGCTGACTGTTGTGGGCGAATTGCCGGAATTTCCCGAAGAGGATATGGCATCTGATGTCGATCCAGATGAGGAGTCCGAATTCGAGGAACTGATGTGGCTGACCAGCTTCTACCACGAAGAACAGGAATATGCCATTTATACGCCTCTCGACCCGTTCTTTATATTGGCTAGAATGGATGACGACGGCAAGCCAGAATTGCTTTCGGAAGAAGAGTTCCAAAGGCTGGAACCGATGTTACCTATGCTGGAAGACCAGTTCTTTGACGAGCTTGATTAAATATTAGCAGGCACAAGCCCTGATGGCAAAAAGCAGAATTTTTTACTATTTTATAAAACAGTAAACTGCTCGCCCGATCAAAGTTTTTCGAGGTGGCCGCTTCTGCCTTCGCGATCGGGCTTTTGAATTGAGCCGCGTGAATTGGGTCTTTTAAAGGGCTTGTATTCGTAACTTTTCGGTCATCAATCGCAGGTCATCAGTCATGAGTCGCTAGTTAACCGCCGCTTATCCAGGACAACGGACTATGAATAAAGAACAAATGACAAAAGGCAGCGCGCGCGAGAGCCGAAAAGGTACTCCGCAAGTCTCTAAATGGTTGTTTTATCTGGCGTTGCTGCCGGCAATCTGGGGAGTTTGCGCCTGGCAAGGCTGGGCTTGGTGGAGCTGGGCTTCGGCGCCTCCTAAAATAGCTGAAACGTCAACTTCCACGCCAGAGGATGCTGTAGTTTCGATCCAAATCCCGGAGGGCACTCCCAGTCAAAAAATCGGCCGGGATTTAGAGGCAGCCGGGTTGATTCGATCGAGCTCGGCATGGAATATGTGGGCCCGCTGGCTGACTCTGCAAAACCGCGAGGGAGGTTTTCAAGCAGGAACTTACCAACTGTCGCCGACTCAGCCTCTGAGTGCAGTTGCTGACAAAATTTGGAAGGGCGAAGTCGTACAGCAGAGTTTCACGATTCCAGAAGGATGGTCGCTGCAACAAATGAGCGCTTATTTTGAAGCGCAAGGTTTTTTCCCGGCTAAGGAGTTTATGGCGGCCGCGAGTCAAATTCCTTACGCTCAATTCCCTTGGCTGCCGAGCGGATTGCCTCATTTGGAAGGTTTTTTGTACCCGGATACTTATCAACTAGACGGCGATAGAATTACTCCTCAAGCTGCGATCACACAAATGCTCACCCGTTTCGAGCAGACAGCTTTGCCGGTATATCAAAAAAATCAGAATAATACGAAGCTCTCTCTCAAAGAATGGGTGACTTTGGCGAGTATTGTAGAAAAAGAAGCTGTGGTTGCTTCCGAGCGGAACCGCATTTCTGGAGTGTTCAACAACCGTCTGAAAAAGGGTATGGCGTTGGGATCTGACCCGACAGTTGAATACGCTCTGGGCATCAGGCAAACTAAGGAAAAGCCTCTGACTTTTAAGCAAGTAGAAACGCCTTCTCCTTACAATACTTATATAAATCCAGGACTACCCCCAACTCCGATCGCATCTCCGGGAATAGCAAGTTTGGAGGCGACTCTGACTCCAGAAAATACAGAATACCTGTATTTTATGGCGCGGTATGACGGCACTCACATTTTTAGCCGCACTCAGGCCGAACACGATGCTGCTGTGGCTAAAGTGGATAGACAAGTGCGATCGGGTCAATAGATGGGCAATGACTAATAAAAAAGTAAAAAGTCAAAAGTAACCAAGGAAAAGCAATAATTATTCACTTTTGATTTTTTACTTTGTCAATCTTTAACTCCCAATTTCTTATTTCTCAATCTAAAATCTAAAATCTAAAATCTAAAATCATTATGACTTGGGGTAAACTACTACAGCCTGACTTAGTTCTAGGCGATTCAGTCATGAAGTTAACGGCTGACATTCTGCAGAAATATCAGATAAAAGGATTAGTGTTGGATGTGGACGAAACTCTTGTTCCCATTACGGCAATGAATGCTTCTCCTGAACTCAGCTTGTGGGTGCAAGAAATTAAACCCGTGGTATCGCTATGGTTGGCGAGCAATAATTTAAGTCAAAATCGGATCGGTCGAATTGCTGATTCTTTGAATCTACCTTACATCACGGGTGCGGCTAAGCCGTCGCGCCGCAAGTTGCGAACAGCAGTGACTGCCATGAATTTGCCGGTGGAACAGGTGGCGATGGTGGGCGATCGACTTTTTACTGATGTTTTAGCAGGCAATCGTTTGGGTATGTTCACTATTTTAGTGGAACCAATGGTTGATGCTGGGTATGCGCTTCGCAAGTATCCGGTGCGCTCTTTTGAAGTTTGGGTTTCTCAAGCTTTGGGGGCATCTCTGAAAATTAAAGATTAAAATTGGGCATCGGGAATTGGGCATAGGGCATGGGGCATAGGGCATTGGGCATTGGTAATTAGGAATTGGTAACTAATGGCAACAGACAACAGTCAACAGTCAACAGTCCACAGTCAACCGTCAACAGTCAACCGACAACAGACTAAAACTATTGTTGTTAAAATTGGAACTTCGACTCTGACTCGATCGACTACCGGAAATTTAGCTCTTTCAACTATTGCTGCATTGGTCGAAATTTTAGCTGATTTGCGGCAGCAAGGCCATCGAGTAGTTTTGGTTTCTTCGGGTGCAGTTGGGGTGGGCTGCGCGCGCTTGGGTTTGACGGAACGCCCGCGAAACATTGCTCTGAAACAGGCTGTGGCGGCTGTGGGTCAAGGGCGGCTGATGCGGGTGTACGATGACTTGTTTACTACTCTGCAACAGCCGATCGCTCAAGTATTGCTCACTAGGGGCGATTTAGTGCAGCGTAACGGTTATGTTAATGCTTACAATACTTTTCAGCAACTGCTCAGGTTGGGCGTGATTCCGATCGTCAATGAAAACGATACTGTGGCGGTAGACGAGCTCAAATTTGGCGATAACGATACGCTTTCGGCGCTAGTAGCGAGTTTGGTAGAAGCAGATTGGTTGTTTGTGCTCACAGATGTTGATCGGCTGTATTCCGCAGATCCGCGCAGCAATCCCGACGCGCAGCCGATTGCCCTAGTCCAAAGTATGGCACAGCTCACAGAATTTCAGGTGCAAACAGGAGATTCCCGCAGCGGTTGGGGAACCGGCGGTATGGTGACAAAAATTGAAGCAGCGAGAATAGCAACTGCATCGGGAGTGCGGACTGTCATCACTGACGGCTGCTTTCCTGGTAATATCGAGAAAATACTTAACGGAGAGTCGATCGGCACTCAATTTGAGCCTCAACCGCGCCCTGTAAACGCTCGCAAACACTGGATAGCTAACGTGCTAATTCCGGCAGGGAAACTATATTTAGACGCGGGTGCTGTCAAGGCAATTTCTCATGGCGGAAAATCGCTTTTAGCTGCGGGTATTGCTCAAGTAGAAGGAGAATTTCAAGCTGATGATTCCGTGCAGTTGTGCGACACAACAGGCAAGCAAATTGCTAGAGGACTTGTGAATTATAGCAGTTTAGAATTGAGACAAATCCAGGGCTGCAAGTCCGATAAAATTGCTGAGATTTTAGGCTATGCAGGCGTAGAAACGGCGGTACACCGAGATAATTTAGTGATTGTTTAAACTAACAAATATCGAGACAGTCGATCGCGCAATGAGCGAAGGCAGAAATTGAAGATATTTGCAGCACAGTCTTGCAAGAATTTGTTTGGCTGTGTCTGAACAGCTCGTTCATCGCTTCTGTAAACAGTTCAAATAAATTTTGTGCTAATTCTAAAGCTGCTTGGTATTCCGCATCTGTAAGTTTGATCTCTGCTAAAATTTGCAACATCTCTGGCGTGTTTAAAAGGTGATAATTTTCTAAACCCCCATAAGAGCCTCCAAAATCAACAGATTCTTTTTGGTTAATTTGCTGTAATTCCATTACCACTGCTAGCGCCGCCTCAAAAAAAACTTGCGCAGTGCCTTCGAGGACTTCCACTAACACCAGTTTCTGAATGGGAGAAGCTTTCCAAGCGTAGCGTTCGATCACTGAACAAAGCGATCGAGTTTTTTTAGTTTCTTCACCCCAAAGCAGTCTGAAATCGCCGTAACTCATTAATTGGTTTAAGCCCAGTTCCTCTAGGTATTCTAGATAGTCGTGCCAATAATAGTTTTTTTTATAAGTATATTTATTAAGGAGCTCCTGAACTTTGTTATTACTAGAAGATTCTCGGAGCACATATTTATTTAAATCGCTCAATCCCACAGCCAAAGGAGCGAGTACAGGTGCAAAAATTAGTCGTTGATTCGCGTGAATGTGTCTATTGGCGAGAAAGTCAAACAAGGGCAATTTTGCAAACTCTTGCTTTTTGGATTCAATGAATGCTACAATGCCTTTCATACTTTTTTCGCCTGAATGGTTGCTGTCAAGATCATCTTCATATCTCCGTTAATTATCTATATTTTAGCGCCTAAAGAATTGTGTTTATTATCATATATAGTTGTATTTGAGATCATAGGTAAGAGTGTTGGCAGTCACAGGAAACAGTGACTTGTATCATATTGTGCCAGAAGTTCGAGCATCTTGTTGCCTAGAGATAAAATGTTCTAAATTTAGATTGCATATTTCAGGCGTTGCTCAAAGCCACCCCACAAGAGTTTGATTATTTACCGATAATTTAAAGGATGATTAACTTATATGGGCAAGTGAGCATCCTGTTCGCACTGCTAAAAAATGCCTTTTACAAAATCGCGGTGATCCATGCAAATCACTCCTAGACACATAGAAGTCTCGAAACCAGATTTCTTCGGAGATTCATAGCTGCTCAACAAAAATTTTTCTGACAAACCCGGTTTCTTTAACCCTTGCTTTTATTGCTTCTTCCCTCTTTTCTCTTCCCTCTTCTTATTCCTTCTTCCTTCTTCCTGCGGCTATAAGCCTCCAAATGACAATTTTCCATTCTCAGAATTGCCTTTAGGTGCGTTGTGAGTTACTCTATCTTTTGGGTCAGTTAACACAATTATAGGAGTTAATCTTGGAACGGACTTTTTTAGCGATTAAGCCCGACGGCGTACAGCGCGGACTCGTCGGCGAAATTATCGGTCGTTTTGAAGCCAAGGGCTTTAAGCTAGTTGGCATGAAGCTAATGACGGCTAGTCGCGAACTTGCCGAACAGCATTATGGCGTACATAAAGAAAGACCCTTTTTTGCGGGACTGGTAGACTTCATCACTTCCGGACCGATTGTGGCGATGGTGTGGGAAGGCGACGGCGTTGTGGCCTCGGCGAGGAAAATGATTGGCGCAACAAATCCTCTGAATTCAGAACCGGGGACAATTCGCGGCGATTTGGCTGTGAATGTTGGTCGCAATATTATTCATGGTTCTGATGCTGTGGAAACTGCCCAGGCGGAAATTAGCCTTTGGTTCAAGGAAGAAGAATTGAGTGCTTGGACACCTTCTTTAACTCCTTGGATTGTGGAATAGTTTTGATATTCTCCCGGTGGTTAATCGGGAGATATAGCTTTTCTCAGATAGATGAAATATCATGTTGCTGACTCACTCATAACCGTAAAATATAGAATAGTTTGACATTTTTACTCGTTACCAAGCTATTTATAGTAACGAGGATAAAAAACGTTAATCGGAACTTAAAAACTCCAAATAATTATTAGTCAATTCTTTGACTGCTAATTCGTAAAACTGTTGACCGTGTTCGGGGGTTGCTAAGCCCGGATTTGAACCCATTCTCCCGTCGGGAAATCTGCGGCGGAAGTCAGCACCACCGAAAATTTTGTGCCCGGAAGCGACTTCTTCCGAAAGCGGAGCTTGCTTAATTGCTTCTGGATAAAGGTACTGGGTTAAGGCGATTTCGCTGGGGGTGGCGTGGGAACCTTCTTGGTTTCCGTATAATTCTTTTGCTAGTTTGTAGACGGAACCGCACATGAACCAGTTGCCGATTTGACACTGGATTCGATCGGCATTTGGTAAATTTAAGTCCGACAAATGGGCGTATGTCTCGGAAAATGCTGCTTTCATTGTCGCAATGTTGCCACCATGACCGTTAATGAAGAAATATTTCTCAAATCCCGCTTTTGCCAAAGATGTGATGTAATCCCTGATTACCAGTATCAGGGTCTGCGGTCGGAGGCTGATTGTGCCGGGAAAGCTGGTGTGGTGCAAGGCCATCCCTACATTAATTGTCGGGCCGATTAAGGCATTGGCAGCTTCGCCGACACCGCTGGCGATCGCCTTGGCAGCAATGGCGTCAGTCCCGATCAAGCCGGTGGGCCCGTGCTGTTCGGTGGAGCCGATCGGGATAATTATGCCTCGCGAGCTTTCGAGATAAGCTTCTACCTCGGGCCAGGTACTCAAATGCAGCAACATGATAGGCAGTCTACAGAATTTTTACTTGCTATCGTCGATCGTAGCCGGCACGGGAAGAAAAAGGAATTTCGACCAACTTATTATTGTATTCTTAAAAAAAGCTCTAAAGTGCGCTCGCAACTTTACCGTTATATTACTTAACGTTAATAATTTAACCACTTGATGGCCAAAACTTTACCTTTTAATAACCTTTTAAGAGTAGTATAACAAGCATATCCCTCTAGATTGGGTGTTACGTGGTCAATTAACAGCGGGCAATGTTTTATGAAATTAACACCGACCCCGAAAAATGACCAGACTTCTGTGGCCTGGACGCAGGCAGACAGCGCGCTTCCGGCAACTGCTCTACGGCTGTATTCCTTGCATGAGCAAGTAGCAAAGGTCGAGCGCGTGTCTGTGGGATGGACTGGCGAAGGATTCTAAGCGATCGAACAAATGGCGATCGTACAAGCGATCGCAGCGCGAGAGTGCCTCAGCTACTGAAGAAGGTACCTGGCGCTAGCCACATACAAACATCACTCCCACTGATATTTATGTCTTCTGCTGAATTAAGCGAAAGTCCTTCAAGGTTGGCTGTTGGACAAGCCGGCCGTATCTTGTTATTAGAAGGTGAAGATCTGTTGCGGGAAATGCTAGCTTTAGCCCTTAAAGAACAGGGCTACGAGGTGGTGGTTACTAGCGACGGGCGCAACGCTCTGCCTTCTGTACAGGCTTCTTCGTCATACCACGGCGAATTTGCCTTTAACCTGTTAATTATGGATTCAATTAACGGTTTGGATCTGTGCCGAATGTTACGGCATCAAGGAAATCCCGTACCTATTTTGATTATCGGTGCTAGAGGAAGTGCCAACAATTGCGCTTTTTACCTAGAAGCCGGATCGGATGATTATCTGACCAAGCCTTTTGGAATGCGGGAGTTTATCGCTCGCTGTCGGGCGCTGATGCGACGCCAGCGCCTCAGTAGATTACCGGAACCGAGGACGCTGCAATATAAGAGCATAACTCTGTATCCTGAAGAGTGCCGCGTGTTGGTTCGTGGTCTGGAAGTGAAATTTTCTCCTAAACAGTTTCGCTTACTAGAACTATTTATGAGTTATCCCCGGCGAGTTTGGTCTCGCGATCAGTTGTTGGAAAAAATTTGGGGTCAAGATTTTATCGGAGATAGCAAAACAGTTGACGTTCACATCCGCTGGCTGCGCGAAAAGTTGGAAATAGATCCGGCCCAACCGGAATATATCATTACGGTACGCGGGTTTGGCTATCGATTTGGTTAAATTATTAAATCAGTTGTAGAGTGACAAATTGCAGTGGAATAGACAAATAAGGACAAAAAAATGTTATCTCCTTATTTGTCAATGGAGGGTGTGCAATACAATAGCTTGGAGGTGCAACCAGTAGAGCTATTCCAGCGACAGTTGCCGTTGTCTTTTACCCTGGGCGATCGGTATAAACTCACATCTTGCACCATTCTCAAGAACAGGCTTTTCGGCCTGTTCCACAAGAAAATTCACTCTTTGTGGAACAGGCCGAAAAGCCTGTGGATAAAAAGCTTATTGATAATGGTGCAACATCTCAGTATAAATCAAAACTCCCCCGTCCACTGCCAACAATGAAGTTTCGAGCAATCTCCTGCAACCGCAACAGCCGCGACCATATCTGAACTCGGAATTAATTCCATTAAAGACCATCTCGATGCTTCTTCGGGGTTGTCTTCAACATTTAACAGCGCGGCAGGTTCTCCTGGTGCGAGGCTGACATCAAACTGATTCAGGGGAATAGAAAGTCCTTTGCCAACTGCTTTAATGTAGGCTTCTTTGCGAGTCCAGCAGGTGAAAAACGCACGGGATTGAAGATGTTCTGTAAGCGAAAGCAACACAGAATTTTCTAAGGGTGAAAAAAATTTTTTCGCAATTTCCAGGCAAGGAAAGTGGGGATTTATGCTTTCAATATCGACACCAATATCTCGATTTCTGGTAATCGCAATTAGAGCCATGTTCCCTGAGTGAGACAAATTGAAATGCAGGGTATTTCCCCCTTGGGCGACGATGAGAGAGGGTTTGCCGTAGGGATTGTAGTCAAAGCGCAAAATGTGAGAATTCATGTTAAGATATCTACTCAGAATCGCTCTGAGTGCGCCACGACTCACAATAAATTGCGATCGACCTTTGGGAAAGTGAAAACCCTCGGCTTTTGTCCGCTCGTCTTTAGAGAGAGTCTGTTGTAAACTCTGCAAGCAAGATTCTGTTTGAGCCAGAGAGACGCGCCAAACATGAATTTCGCCCAGCTCCAATGTCAGGTTTTGTGGTGGGCACTTCCACGAATCAAAAGCAGCAATCATGTATTTATCTTCTTTTCTGAGTCACCTCATCCAGTATTCCCAGAAACAGGCAAGATGCCTGTTCTACTTTGAGAAACAGGCAAGATGCCTGTTCTACAACAGATGAATTTCAATCGCAAGGGTCAATAAATCCAGCTTTGCACAACTTTTCCCGCTAATTGCTGTCCTAACCAAGGCGTATTTGCCGATCGCGACTTCAGACTTTGCCCATCAACAGTCCAACTCATTTCTGGGTCAAACAAAATCAGCTCTGCAGAGACTCCCGCTGCTACCGTGGGGGGAGTTTGTCCGAGACAAAGGGCAGGGCCGGCGCTCAAAACTCGCCACAGTTCTAAAGCAGAAAATTCGCCGGTTTTTACCAGTCCGTGCCATAGTAAAGGCAAAGCTAATTCCAAGCCGATCGCCCCGGGCGGACTATCAGCAAAAGCCACAGTTTTCTCCTCATAAGTATGCGGGTTGTGGTCGATCGCGATCGCATCAATTACCCCATCTTTCACAGCTTGAATCAGCGCTAATTGGTCGCTGAGATTGCCCAACGGCGGTTCTAGGCGTAAATTCGGATCGTAGGGCAACGAAGCAGTCAGAGCATTTCTCCCGCCGGAATCTTTAGAGTTGCCTGAAATTGCCCCGACATTCAACAACAAGTGCATCCAAGTCACACTCGCAGTCACCGGCAAACCCCGCGCCTTAGCATCTCGAATCAATTCCACGCTGCGCGCCGTAGAAACGCGCATAATGTGCACCGGAGTGTCCGCAGATGCCACCAACTCCAGAATTGCAGCCAAAGCCGCAGTTTCCGCACTCGCCGGAATTCCAGGCAAACCCAAGCGCACCGACACCGCACCCTCTCTCACCGCGCCATTTCCTGCCAAAGTTCGATCGCACGGCCACAAAGCCACAGATTTGCCCAAAGGCTTGATATACTCCAGCAAACGCCTCACCAGAGCGGGATTAGACAGCGGCGAACCGTCCGCAAAACCAACCACTGCACAGGAGGCCAGCTCGCCCAACTCAGCCATCTGCTGCCCTTTAACGCCCGCTGTCAGCGCGCCCCAAAAATACAAGCGGGGCAGCCCGGGCGACAAATTGCGGATATGTTGCTGCAACAAAGCTAAACCGGCCAAATTGTCAACAGGTGGCGAGGTATCCGGCAAAATCGCCACTCGCGTAAAACCCCCAGCCGCCGCAGCCTGCATCAAAGATTCCAGGGTTTCCCGATCCTCAAAACCCGGTTCTCCGCTGTGACTGTAGATATCAGTTAACCCCGGCCCCAAAATCAGTCCCCGGCAATCCCGCACTTCCGTGTCTGAGGGAAACTCAGCAATTTTTTCCTCAACTGCTTTGATATCACCTTCAGTAATCAGAATATCAGCGATGCGATCGCTCCCTGAAACTGGATCTAGCACCCGTACATTTTGTAGCAGTTCGCGGCTCATATAGCAGAAGGAAGAAGGAAGAAGGAAGAAGGAAGAAGCAATCCACCGCATTAGTTTCAGGAATTAAGAACTTCCTAAGCGTCGGGCGCGGTTGTTATCAAAATTCAAACATTTTTCAGGCGGGCGAAGCGTAGCGGTGGGCATTCCTTCCGCTACGGGTTCGCGCCCAGCAATTTACCGATCACAGTGCTCCGGCTGCTGTTTTGTCAAAAACGCCGCCGCTCAAATGAGTTGTGACATTCATCGCTTGTAATACCGGCAAACCATCGGGGCCGTGGGGATAATCAATCACGCTAACGGCTCCGTTTCCTTGTTTGAATTTCCAGAAATGTTCGGGTTCTAAACCGAATAGGTGGCAGAGAATTGCTTTGTTAATGGCGTCGTGAGCAACGACAATCCCAGTACCAGAAACTGATTGTACGATTTCTCGCCAAGCTGCGATCGCTCTCTGCCAAACTTGCTGCAAATTCTCTCCTTCAGGCATTTGCACTGTTTCAGGAGATGTTTTCCATTCTGCAAGCAAACCCGGATAGGATTGTTCGATTTCTGATTCAAACTTTCCTTCCCAAAGTCCGTGGCTGATTTCTCTCAACTCGTCGCGCAGTTCCAGTTGCAAACCGCCGTGATATTTGAGAATAATTTCCGCAGTTTCTTTCGGGCGCAGCATGGAACTGCTAATCGCAAAATCTAATTTTACATCCTTGAGAAATTCTGCCGCCCGCCGAGACTGTTCGCGGCCGTTATCGTTGAGAGGCACGTCAATTTGCCCTTGAAATTTACCTGCTTTATTCCAGTCGGTTTCGCCGTGACGCACCAGCAACAATCGCGGGCCTTGGTGTCCGTCTCTCGGTTTGGGAAAAATTTCCCCGGTATGGGAAGTTAAATTCAGGGATTCTAATTGAACTGGAACTTTCTTTTTTGGCTCTCCTGGCTCGTCGGTGGTAACAGGGGAATATCCAAAATTAAGGACGCTAATGCCGCAATTTGACTGCTGAATAGATTGGTAGTAATTCGGGTTAATTTCCGACGCTGTAGCGATGAGAGCGCGGTTGATTCCGTTATGACCTACTACTAGAATTGTGCCGTCCCGGTGGCGCGATAAAAGTTCTTGCCAAAAATGACGGGCGTTAGCAAAAATTGCCAATACGGGAAAGTGTTCGATTTCTCCGTCAGCAGATGGCAGTTTCATGGAAAATTTGTCTGGCTGTTTTTGCCACTGCTGATATGCTTCGGGGAATTTGTCGATCGCATCTTGGCGCAACATTCCTTCCCACAGAGGCAAATCGATTTCCATCAAATTATCAGTTGGTTCGAGTTGTGGCGGATTTGTCAAGCGCGACAGGATGATTTCCGCTGTTTCTTTGGCTCGTTGCAGGGGACTGGTATAGGCGGCATCAAAGGCGATACTGCTGAGTGTGTCGCCTACTTGCAGGGCGGTGTTGCGGCCTGCTTCTGTCAAAATTGATTTATCGAGGCGGCCTTGGATGCGGCGTTCTTGATTGTAGGTGCTTTTGCCGTGACGGACTAAGATAATGCGAGTCATTCGATTTTAGATTTTAGATTTTAGATTTTAGATTTAGCCTGCTACCCCGCTGCGCGTGCGCTGTACACACCTTACCCATACATGGCGGAGCGAGGATTTGTGGCGTAAGTCTTGTTGAGGCGAGTCAAAAAGATGAGCCAGTGAAATTTTACCAGTTGTCGGGATACTCTCGTCTGCAACGACCTATGATTAAAGACGGAAAAGATTTAGCCACGGATTCGCGCGGGACGGAAAAGCAGGAATGACACTGAAGCGGGTTATTTTAGGTATTTTAACGGCGATCGCGATCGCCCTGGTCGGTTTATCTTTACTTGCTAGTTGGAACCAGCCGCAAATTCAAAGCCGGCTGGAACTCTACCAGACAAATTTGCTGCTTCACGCCTCTGAGTGGCAAGGAGAAAATAATCAGAGTGCTAATTTAAGTTCGGCGCGCAACAATATTGTCGGTGCAGATCCTTTAAATACGGCTTTGACGCAATATCAAGAAGCGCGAGACTCGACTCGCAAAACTCTCGAAACAACTCAAGCACAAGTTAAAGAAATTCAGTCTGCCATCGCCTCTAAGTCTGATGATAATACTCTGAGTTTGGCTCAAAATAAGGCGGCGTCAGAGTCAATCAAGCAACAGTCAGGGCTGCTAAACGAACTTGACTTGCGTTTAGGAATTTTGCAGGCAAGCAGCGGCAAAACTGAGGCTGCGCTCGAAACTTGGACAAATTTAGTTGAGCGCTACAAAACTAAAATAGATGACGACTCTTCGGTGGTAACTGCTCAAGTTTTAACGGGAATTTGGAGCAATCCGGCTCAACTGCTGCCGGATGCCGAGCCGCGCATTCAAAAGTCTTTGGATGGCTGGTTTCGCTATCGCGCTCTCGCTCAACTTTACAAGCTGCAAGAACGTTCTAAAGAACTGGTGGCGCTGCAAGCCGCAGAGCAAGTAACGGCCCAGCAAGCTGTAGAAAAGTTGGCAATTGTGGTTGGGGTTCCGGCGATCGCACTTTGTATTGGCACGGTTTTGCTGGTTGGTTTGACCGTGCAGTGGCTGTTGCAGCGGAAGCAGTTAGAGAAAGCAGATCCGGGGCCACTGTTGGCGCGCAATGCGAGCTTGACTTGGGATGTGCCTTGGGACGGTGAGATTGTTTGGCAGGTGCTTGTGGTCGGCTTTTTCTTTGTCGGGCAAATCTTGATTCCCTATTTGTTGCTGCCTGTTTCTCTGGCTGTTTTAAAACTCAACCCAGCTACTTTTGACCCGCGCGACAAGGCTTTTTATATCTTTGCTACTTATTTGTTGCTGTCGGCTGGGGGGCTTTCGGTACTGTATTTTTCGGTTAAGTCTTTTTTGCCTTTGCCGGAAGGTTGGTTTCGGATTAATTGGCGGGGAAATTGGTTTTTGTGGGGTTTTGGCGGCTATTTTGTTGCTTTGCCTTTGGTAGTTTTGGTGTCGCTGATCAATCAGCAATTTTGGCAGGGACAAGGTGGCAGTAATCCGATTTTGCCGATCGTTCTCGAAGGTAGGGACAACGTGGCTTTGGTGGTGTTTTTCGGCACTGCTGCGCTCGCGGCTCCGGTTTTTGAGGAAATCGTGTTTCGGGGCTTTCTGCTGCCTTCTCTGACTCGCTATTTGCCCGTTTGGGGGGCGATCGCAGCTTCTGCTTTCTTGTTTGCTGTGGCTCACTTGAGTGTCTCTGAGATTCTGCCTTTGGCGACTTTGGGTGCGGTTTTGGGGTTTGTGTACACGCGCTCGCGCAATCTACTTGCTCCTATGCTTCTCCACAGTCTTTGGAACAGCGGTACTCTCCTGAGTCTGTTTCTTTTGGGCGGCGGCGCGAGTTAATTGGGACGGTTGTTAATAATTGTGAATTAATTGGTTTTTTTTGACAGCGATGGTCAGGGTGATCGACTCTTGCCAAAAACAGCAGTAGGGTGATCGGTGCGCCCCTGATATGTAGTCCGGTAAAATAACCGGAATGTCATTAGGGGCGGCTTCACCCTAATCTGTAATATCAGCCACAGATCCAGCTCGACGGGCCCCGGTTCCTTACTTGAGCGGAAAAACAGGGTTTAACATGGAAGTAATATCTGGTCGGCTGATGATTGAGAGACTCACCCGGGCGATCGCACCAAACGGAAGTTGACAATCCGGCTAATTTATAGCTAGATTTTAATTTAGGATGAGGCTTAAACCCATGAGCAATTTGAACAGCCGCAACTTAGAGGGAACGCCTAGTTGGATGCGTTTCGCACCCTACGCAGCCTTGGGCATTTTAATATTTTCTCTCAATTCAGGCAGCGAACTAAATTATTTCTTGAGAGGCTACTTGGTTATTCTACAAGCTCAAGCCGGTATAGTTCTACTGTATTTTGCGATGTCTAAGTTTCGCAAAAACCCCAATAAATGAGTAAAAATTAGTAAAATTACTTACCTCGATCGTTCAAGGTCGTGCATTCAAAGTCGATGGCGGAAGTTAAAATAAAAAACTGGGGAAAGTAAAAATGGTAAAAGATAAAACCGTAGCAGTTCTGTTAGCTTTCTTTGTAGGAGGTTTCGGAATTCACAAATTTTATTTGGGCAATAACTTAGCAGGGGTATTATACTTGCTATTTTCTGGCACATTAATTCCGTTCGTGATCGCGTTTTTCGATTTTCTTGGGCTGCTGCTGATGTCGGAACAAGCTTTTCAGGTTCAGTACAATGGCGGCACGTTGCCATCTGGGTATGTCCTCAGAGCGGCAAAAGATGTAACCGGGGCGATCGGCGAATTGAAAAAACTTTACGATATGGGCGCAATTACGGCCGAAGAATATGAAGAAAAACGCCAAAAACTGTTGCGAGAATTGTAATTAAGAAGAAAGAAGGAAGAAGAAAGCCCACTATTAAAAAGTGGGATTGAAATAAGTAAGTGTGAGATCACAGCTATTTAAGGGTAAAATTAAAGTGTCTCAAGATTTATACTGGCTGCGTCAAACTCCCAACTGGGTGTGGTATTCTTTTATTCCCTACTTCGGCGGATTGGCGATCGCCTATGCAGGCCAAAAGTCAAATATTCGTAGTTGGATGGGATGGGGTGTTGGCATTACTTTAGCAGCACTAGCGGTATCTTCTTCAGTTAATTTGGGTACGATCGTGTGGATTGCTCAAATTGTCACTGCTTTTAGTTTGAAAAAGCGCTATCTGATCAAAACCGCACCCAGAGGTTTACTGGTTCCGGCGAGTGCGACGAATGCCGAAGAACTGGCAAACGTGCGCGGCCAAATAGATATTAACGAGTGTACCAAAGACGATATGGTCAGAATCTTGGGTTTGCCGATCGTCTACGCCAACGATATTGAATCTTTGCAAAACGAAGGCTACATTTTTACCTACGCCGAAGAGTTATCACAAATAGCCGGAGTTCCCGAAAGTCACGTCAGACGAATCGCCCCGATGATTTGCTTCAGCTACAATTATCAAAAAGAATCGCAGTTTACTTGGAAACGGTTAAATATTCTTTCGCCGGAAGAGTTAATTGCCAGCGGTTTAGATCGATATGTTGCGGAAAAAATAGTTAGAGAAAGGCAGAGAAAAGGCGCTTACAAATCAGTTGTCGAAGTCAAGCGACGGACGGGACTGCCTTTTGATTCCTATCGCCATATTTGTTAATTTGGAGTTGTTAGCACTAACCGCTTATGCCAAAAAAATTAGAAGTTTACCGACAAAAGTTGTATGATACATATTACCTGAGATGGATGGAAACCACTGTGGAAAAGTTGCAGGTTCGCGACTTCTAAAACGTTAACTGGGAAAATCTGATTGCAGAAATAGAAGAGATGGGGCCAAGTGAACGCCGGAGTTGAGAGAGTAATCTGGTGGTAATTCTCCTGCACTTGCTTAAATGGCAATTTAAACCGGATCAAAGAAGCGGTAGCGTTTCTAAAATCTAAAAGATAAAATCTAAAATGGATTGATTTTCTGCCAGATGAGGTGATTCAAGGGTACTATGGCAAAAAACTTGATCGCCTCCTGGTAATTGACATTAAATGCACCTGCTGGCAAAAATCTCCCCCAGCAGGCGGGCTCAGCGAAATTATAAAAAAAGTATTTATCCTCTTGACATTTACAAAAAATAATGATATTTCAATATATTGTGAAACTCGTACTTTTCCCTAGCATCAACTCCAAACCAGGGTAAGTTTTCAAGAATCTGCCTTAAATATCAGTGGTAAGCTATCTGAATTATTATTATTGAAATGCAAAACGACACAATAGTAGCAGTACCGCTAACATCAAATTATGTCTGACTCTCCTCCATCCCAAATCTCCCCAGAAGCTGCACCGGAAAGTGCTGCTACCGAAAACCGCACTGCCAAAACTAGGCAACTGTTGGGCATGAAAGGGGCCGCTAGCGGGGAAACTTCCATCTGGAAGATTCGCTTGCAATTGATGAAACCGATTACCTGGATTCCCCTAATTTGGGGCGTGGTGTGCGGGGCGGCGTCTTCTGGAAACTATGTTTGGAACCTAGAGAATTTCTTGATCGCAGCAGCTTGTATGTTGATGTCAGGGCCGTTGCTGACCGGGTACACTCAAACTTTGAACGATTTTTACGATCGCGACATCGACGCCATTAACGAGCCCTACCGTCCGATTCCCTCCGGTATTATCTCGATTCCCCAAGTAGTAACGCAAATTTTGGTATTATTAGCGGCTGGCATTGGGGTGGCTTATGCTCTAGACTTGTGGGCGGGTCATGAATTCCCAATAATGACGGTTTTGACTCTCGGCGGCGCGTTTCTAGCTTATATCTACTCTGCGCCCCCGCTGAAACTCAAGCAGAATGGCTGGTTGGGAAATTATGCCCTGGGTGCTAGCTACATTGCCCTGCCTTGGTGGGCTGGTCAAGCTTTGTTTGGTACACTAGATCCCACCATTATGATCTTGACCCTGTTTTATAGTTTGGCAGGGCTGGGGATTGCGATCGTCAATGATTTCAAAAGTGTGGAAGGCGATCGGCAATTAGGGTTAAAATCTTTGCCAGTGATGTTTGGCATTAGCACCGCAGCTTGGATTTGCGTGTTGATGATCGACATATTTCAAGCTGGGATTGCAGGCTACCTGATCAGCATCCACCAAAACCTTTACGCTGTCATTCTGCTACTGCTGATAATTCCCCAAATTACTTTTCAGGATATGTACTTTTTGCGTAATCCCTTGGAAAATGATGTTAAATATCAGGCAAGTGCTCAGCCTTTCCTGGTTTTGGGTATGCTGGTAGCAGCCTTGGCACTGGGTCATGCGAGTTAAGCAGAGTTTTGAGGTTTGAGTTAAAAAATTTTGAATACAAAAAATATAATTCACTTCTCAAAAAAATACCAAGCTCTGCAGCGTTAAGAAAAGTTTTGAATTTGGAGTTTTGAATTAAAAAGTTTTTAATTCAAAAAATCTAATTCAAGGCAGCGTGTTATTCAATAAAAAATGTCGAATTAAAAATTAAGAATTTAAGAATGCTAGCTTTTTAAATTTTTAATTTTTAATCGGACTTGATGAGGTTTGAAGGTCTGAACGTGGCAGAATTTTTCTCAAATATCAAAGATACATTGAGCAAAGTCACTAACGCAATAAGCGGTAATTCCGATCGAGAACCGCCGAAGCCTGCGAAGGGCAATAAGCTCAACTCGCCGAAATCGGAGGCGGAATTTTATAGAGGGACAACGGCGGAAAGATCGGAGTATGTGGTATCAGAAGAGGCTGCACCTCTAGAAGAGTCTGAATTAGAATCAGAATATTTAGAATCAGAATATTTAGAACCAGAATACGATAGATATCCAATAGTCAAACGCGAGTGGGAAGGGTTGAAGCGCTTAATTGCTTGGTTGGAAATTGAACCTCAAGTTACCAGCTTGCAAACCAAGGGAAAAGAATTGCTGCGGCCGGGATTAACTTTGCTGGGAACTAAATCACCCCAAAAATCGGATAGTAGCGAATTGCCGGAAAATAGCGAATCGCAGAACACCCAACTGCAGATAAATACGGCACTACAGGAAAATAGCGCACCTCAGGCAAATATTAAAAAACGGATCTCCCGCCCCCCTCGATTTTGGATAAGTTTAGGTGTGGCCAGTATAGGCGGGGGCGCTTTAATCTACAGTTTATGGATTTTGTACACCTTAGACAAAGGTTTGCCGGATGTTAACGATTTGTCAGCGTTTAACCGCGACGGAACGCTGACAATTAAGGCGGCAGATAATACGATTTTGTTGCAGTCGGGGCCTGCAACTAGAGATAAACTGAAACTTAAAGAAATTCCTGAACAGTTGGTTCAAGCTTTTATTGCCATAGAAGACCGCCGTTTTTACAAACATCGCGGGGTGGATTATCAAGGTATTGTGCGATCGATTGTTTCTAATTTGGTAGCCAGAGATTTAGTGCAGGGCGGCAGTACAATTACGCAACAATTGGCTCGGGTGGTTTTTCTTAATCAGGAAAGAAGTATTAGGCGGAAAGTTCGGGAAGCTCTTTTAGCTCAGAAAATAGAGCGGGAATTGAGTAAAGACCAGGTTTTAGAAAGATATTTAAATCTGGTTTATTTGGGTTCGGATGCTTACGGAGTGGCAGATGCAGCTTTGGTTTTCTTTAGCAAAACAGTCGATAAATTAACTTTGGCAGAGATGGCAACTTTGGCGGGTTTGCCGCCGGCACCGAGCGAATATTCGCCTTTAGTTAATCCGGATATGGCTAAGAAACGCCGCAATCTTGTGCTACAAGAAATGCAGGAAGCGAAGGTAATTACAGAGGTTCAGGCGAAGGAGGCAATGGCGGAACCTATAGCGGTTAAACCAAGTCCGCCGAAGCGATTTAATGTAGTGGCCCCTTATTTTGCTAGTTACATTCGCAAGGAATTGCCGCGCTATGTTTCTCTGGATGCTTTGGAAGCGGGCGGTTTGACTGTCGAGACGACGGTGGATTTGAAGTGGCAGAAAATAGCGGAAAAGGTGGTTAAAGATGCGATCGAAGTTGATGGTCGCCGTCAGGGTTTTGAACAGGCCGCTTTAGTTTCTATGGACACTAAGACTGGGGAAGTTAAGGCGCTGGTAGGAGGTGGAAATTTTAAGGAAAGTCAGTTTAATCGTGCTACGCAGGCTTTGCGGCAGCCCGGATCGACGTTTAAAGGGTTGGTTTATGCCGCAGCGATGGCGGCTGGTTTTTCTCCCTATGACAGTTACGAAGACGAACCAATTATTATCGACGGCTATCAACCGAATAATTATGGCAAAAAATTTAGCGGTTGGCGATCGATCTCTGATGCTTTGACGAGTTCGGTGAATGTCGTAGCTGTGAAGGTGTTGATGGATGTGGGGTTTGAACCGGCGATCAAAGTAGCCAACGATATGGGGATTAAGTCTAAATTGAGTCCGATTTATTCCCTGGCTTTGGGTTCTTCAGAGGTGAATTTGCTGGAGTTAACTAATGCTTACGGTACTTTAGCAGCCCAAGGGAATTTTATTGAAGCCCACGGAATTAAGCGGGTGATTAATCAGCGGGGAGATGTGATTTATCAGGCTAAATTTAAACCGAAGCGGGTTTTGGATAAGGATAGTGCTGCGATTACGACTTGGATGTTGGAGGGCGTTGTGCAAGAGGGTACGGGGGGACCTGCTGCTTTAAACGATCGCGCTGTAGCGGGCAAAACCGGTACTTCGGAAAACGTGCGGGATTTGTGGTTTATTGGTTACATTCCGCAGGTAGTGACTGGCGTTTGGTTGGGGAATGATGACAATTATCCCACCTGGGGAACTAGCGGTACGGCAGCTTACAATTGGCGCGATTTTATGAGTCAAGCAGTTAAGGGAATGCCGGTTGAGAAGTTTCCAAAGTTGCCGCAGTTGGAGGGCCGCAAAGGCAGTATTAAGGCGAAACCGGTGGAGCCTAAGAGGATTATTCGGGGGATGATTGTGAATGAGGATGGTGCGATCGTGCCTTACAATCCTAATCCTGAACCGAAGTATTACCCACCGCAAGAGCCTGCTTATCAAGAGCCTGCTTATCAAGAGCCTGCTTATGAAGAACCTGCTTATCAAGAGCCTGCTTATGAAGAACCTGCTTATCAAGAACCGGGATATTAAACTATCGGTTTGGAGTAAGGACTTTACTGCTTTTTCAAGTGCTTTAGCCTCACCATAAAAAAGCCGTCCATGTGATGTCTGTGCGGCCAAACTTTCACCCATCCTTCGGGTGATGACTGTACGGGTAAATCAATTGTTGGCGGTTCTATTTGCCAGTCAGGATTGCTGTCTAAGAACGATCGAATGACTGTTTCATTTTCCAAGGGATGAATTGTGCAAGTTGCATAAACTAATACGCCGCCGGACTTGACAAATGTCGCTGCATTTGCTAGTAATTCCGATTGCAGTTGAGATTGTTGTTGAATGTTTTCGGGCGTGTGATGCCAGCGGGCGTCGGCGCGGCGGTGGAGGGTTCCGAGGCCGGAACAAGGTGCGTCTAGTAAAACTCTGTCTGCGAGGTTAACAAACTCTGGGAAATGGCGGCTGTCTCCGGTATGAATTTTAATGGATTTCATCTGGAGTCTGTCTGCATTTTCTTTAAGTTTTTTGAGTCTGCTGGCGGTTTTGTCGCAGGCATAAATAGTGCCTGTATCCTGCATTAATTCGGCGCTGTGGGTGGTTTTTCCCCCCGGCGCAGCGCAGGCATCGATGATAGTTTCCCCGGGCTGGGGCGCTAGTAAATGGGTGACTAATTGAGCGCTGCTGTCTTGGATTGTCCACCAACCTTCGCTGTATCCAGGGAGGTTTTTAATTGCGCCGATGCTGCCATTTAGTCTTAATGCTTGTGGTAAGTGCGGGATTCTGCTAACACTAATGTTTTGGGATTTGAAGGCGGTTTCAATTTGGGCGATCGAGCTTTTTAAAGGATTGATTCTTAGGTCAATTGTGGGGGATTGGTTGAAGCATTCACAGAGTTGTTCGGTTTCGGTTTCGCCTATTTGTTCGATCCACAATTTCACCAGCCATTCGGGAAAGCTGTGCAAAATACCTAGGCGTTCAACGGTTGATTTATAATTAGTAACTGTTAATGGGTTTAAGCCGTTATCTGTTAAACGGATGTATTGGCGCAACAAACCGTTGACAAAACTGCTGAGTCCGGAAAATCCGTTTTCTTTTGCTAGTTGAACGGTGGTGTTGACGGCGGCGGAGGGGGGAATCTGGTTTAGATATTCGAGTTGATATAACCCTAAATGTAGGATGGTACGGAGTTCGGGTGGTTGTTGGGAGGATTTCTTTGTAGCTAGTTTGTCGATGATGAAGTCGATCGATCGCATTCTCCTGACGCTACCGTAAACTAATTCTGTCACTAAACGCCGATCGAGGTCGTTGAGTTGAGAATTGCTGAAAGCGCGATCGAGTGCGGTATCTGCGAATGCACCGCGGCGGTGGACTTCGCGGAGTGCGAGAAAGGCTATTTGGCGGGGATTTTGCATAACATATTACATACAAGGACTTACACAATGTTAAGTGTATAGTGTAAATTGCTGCTTATCTAAATTATTGCAAGTTTAGTTTTCTGCTTATTCTGGTTTGGTTGACACCAATGGTTCTAATAAATGGCGTTCTTCTATGGCAAGTTCTAGCAAAACTCGTCTGTCGCCCTTTGTTTCTTTATAGCGGACAGCCGCATTCAGCAGGCGGATAGGAATTTGGAATTGTTCGTACTTGCTGGTTAGTTCTTGCCACAATTCTAACCAAGTGCGTGCGGATTTGTCGCTTACTATTTCTGACATTAGCGCGGGGATGTTTCGCACAATTCCCTGTCCTAAGACTGAGAGATATTTGTGTTTTTCGTAAACTGCAATCAGGCTGGTGATGCGAGTCTGACATATCGCTTTATCCTGCGTGTTCGCGAATAGGTTGTTGATAATTAACTTGGCATCATCTGCCTCAGCTTCATCGCCTGGTTCTAGGCGTTGGAATGCGTCGTCTAAGGTGGCGATGCCTTCATCCCAACGATTTAATCCAAGAATGGCAATGGCACGATTGAAGAAGACGGATGAAGATTTATCACCAAGTTCGATCGCTTTGTCGCAAGATATTAAAGCTTCTTCATAGCGGCCGAGATTATCCAGCGTCCAGCCTCGGCTAAACCAAGCCCACTGATCATTGGCATCAAGTTCGAGCGCCCGATCGTAAGATACTAAGGCTTCTTCATAGCGTTTGAGGTTGTCGAGTACATCGCCTCGCTTAGCCCAAGCCCACTGATAACTGGCATCAAGTTCGATCGCCCTATCAACGGATTCTAAAGCTTCATTGTAGCGTTTGAGGTAGGTGAGTACATTGCCTCGATTAGTCCAAGCCCACTGATAATTGTCATCAAGTGCGATCGCCCGATCAAAGGATTCTAAGGCTTCTTCATAGCGTTGGAGGTTGTCGAGTACATCGCCTCGCTTAGCCCAAGCCCACTGATAATTGGCCTCAAGTTTGAGCGCGCGATCACAGGATTCTAAGGCTTCCTCATAGCGTTGGAGGTTGTCGAGTACATCCCCTCGCTGAACCCAAGCCCACGGATCATTCTCGTCAAGTTTGAGCGCGTGATCGAAAG